>NZ_JBBBDZ010000043.1:0-620 GCF_037153935.1 Mesorhizobium sp. CCNWLY176 | reverse complement strand
AGGAAGATCCTCTCCGACGACGGTGTCCTGGGCAGGCCTGGCATGGTCATGACCTCGCCGCAGATGGCGACGACGAAGCCGGCGCCGGCTGAGAGGCGCACCTCGCGCACCGGCACGGTGTGGCCGGTCGGCGCGCCTCTGAGATTGGGGTCGGTCGAGAAGGAATACTGCGTCTTGGCCATGCACACCGGCAGCTTGCCGTAGCCGGCCTGCTCCCAGGCATGAAGCTGGTCGCGCACGCTCTTGTCGGCAATCGCTTCGGAGCCGCGATAGATGCGCTGGACGATGGTGTTGATCTTGTCGAACAGGCCCATCTCTTCCGGGTAAAGCGGGGCGAACTGCGAAGCACCGCTTTCAGCAAGCTGAACCACCTTGTTGGCAAGCTCTTCAATGCCGGCCGAGCCATGCGCCCAGTGCTTGCACAGGATTGCTTCCTCGCCCATCGAAGCGACATAGTCCTTCAGCGCCTGGATCTCGGCGTCGGTGTCGGAATAGAAATGGTTGATGGCGACCACTGCCGGCACGCCAAACTGCTTGACGTTCTCGATGTGGCGGCCAAGATTGGCGCAGCCCTTCTTCACCGCCTCGATGTTTTCAGTGCCAAGATCTTCCTTCTTGAC
>NZ_JBBBDZ010000042.1:0-692 GCF_037153935.1 Mesorhizobium sp. CCNWLY176 | reverse complement strand
GGATGCGGCAACAGGCCGGCCTTGAGCAGTTCGGCCACGACCGCCGGCACGCCGCCGGCATGATGATAATCCTCGCCGAGATATTCGCCGGCCGGCTGGAGATTGACCAGCAGCGGGATCTTGTGGCCGACGGCCTGCCAGTCGTCATTGTCGAGTTTCACGCCGAGATGGCGGGCGATGGCGTTGAGATGGATCGGCGCGTTGGTCGAGCCGCCGATCGCCGAATTGATGACGATGGCGTTTTCGAAGGCTTCGCGGGTCATGATGTCGGACGGCTTCAAATCCTCATGGACCATGCCGACGATGCGCTTGCCGGTCTCGTAGGAAATCTGCCCGCGTTCGCGATAGGGCGCCGGAATGGCGGCCGAGCCCGGCAACTGCATGCCGAGCGCCTCGGCCAGCGAGTTCATCGTGGTCGCCGTGCCCATCGTGTTGCAATAGCCGACCGACGGTGCGGACGAGGCGACGATGTCCATGAACTCGTCATAATCGATCTCGCCGGCCGAAAGCCGCTGGCGCGATTCCCAGACGATGGTGCCGGAGCCCGTGCGCTTGCCCTTGTGCCAGCCATTCAGCATCGGACCGACAGAGAGCGCAATCGCCGGGATGTTGACGGTGGCGGCGGCCATCAGCATGGCCGGGGTGGTCTTGTCGCAGCCAATGGTCAGCACCACGCCGTCGAGCGGATAGCC
>NZ_JBBBDZ010000041.1:0-712 GCF_037153935.1 Mesorhizobium sp. CCNWLY176 | reverse complement strand
GTGGCGGCGGCCATCAGCATGGCCGGGGTGGTCTTGTCGCAGCCAATGGTCAGCACCACGCCGTCGAGCGGATAGCCATAAAGCAACTCGACGAGAGCGAGATAGGCAAGGTTGCGGTCGAGCGCGGCGGTGGGCCGCTTGCCTGTCTCTTGGATCGGGTGGACCGGGAATTCCAGCGGCACGCCGCCGGCGGCCACGATACCGTCGCGCACGCGCTTGGCGAGCTCGATATGATGCCGATTGCAAGGTGACAGGTCCGAGCCCGTCTGGGCGATGCCGATAAGCGGCTTTCCGGACTGCAGTTCTTCGCGGGTCAGCCCATAGTTCAGATAGCGTTCGAGGTAGAGCGCCGTCATGCCGGGATTGTCCGGATTGTCGAACCACTCGCGCGAGCGCAGCCGCTTCGCATCATTGATCTTGGACATTTACACCTCCCAGAACCGCAGTTTGGACATCGATATGGCATCGGCAATTGTCGGACAAGTACCCTCAGTCATAAATGTGGACAAATTGCCCATTTTGTGGATTGTAGTAAGATCTGAACGATAAAGCAGGCGCGCAGATGCGCCGCGTGCCGGGGAGGGGTAGCCAAACGTGAGCCAGATCATCTTCATTCCCGCCGAGGGCGGCTCGGGCGAGCCGCGCGTTGCGGCGTCTCCCGATACGGTGAAACGGCTTACTGCGCTCGGCTTCGACATCATTGTCGAGACTG
>NZ_JBBBDZ010000040.1:0-723 GCF_037153935.1 Mesorhizobium sp. CCNWLY176 | reverse complement strand
TCTGACATTTTGGAGGATTGAATGTTCAAGGGCCGCCAGTTCGATCAGTCCGTGATCCTGCTATGCGTGCGCTGGTACCTGGCCTACAGTCTGAGCTTGCGCGATCTGGAAGAAATGATGGCCGAGCGGGGCATTGCCGTTGACCATACGACCATTCACCGCTGGACCGTTTGCTACGCACCGCTATTGCTGGAGCGTTTCAACCGGCGCAAGCGGAGCGTGACCGGCAAATGGCATATCGACGAAACGTACATCAAGGTCCGTGGTCAGTGGATGTACCTTTACCGCGCCATCGACAGTGTAGGCGACACGGTCGAATTCTGGTTCAGCGAGCAGCGCGACTTGCCGTCAGCCAAGCGATTCTTCAGGAAAGCGCTGGCACGTCATGGCCGGCCCGACCGCGTTGTCATCGATGGTAGCCAAACCAATCACGAGGCTATCGTTTCCTGTGACACCACAAATCGTTTGCAGGATCGCGCTCGGAGCCGGCTCAAACCGATCCGTATCCGCAAGAGTAAATACCTGAATAACCGGATCGAACAGGATCATCGGCGCATCAAGCGTCGCGTCCGGCCAATGCTCGGTTTCAAATCACAGGCATCAGCCGCGATCATCCTGTCCGGCATCGAGATGGTCCATATGATGCGCAAGCGACAGGCGAGATACGCCTTCAATCCGAATCTATCCTTGGCTGAGCAGTTCGAAATTCTTGCCGCATAATTG
>NZ_JBBBDZ010000039.1:0-726 GCF_037153935.1 Mesorhizobium sp. CCNWLY176 | reverse complement strand
CCGTCGCTGCGATCAGGCCGGCATCGAAGCTCGGATCAAAGACATCTGTGCCACGCGGGTTCGTTATGGCTACCGGCGTGTGCACGTGATGCTCACGCGCGAGGGCTGGGACATCAACATGAAGCGGACCTATCGGATTTACAGGGATTTAGGGCTTCAACTGAGGAACAAGACACCGAAAAGGCGGGTGAAGGCGAAGCTACGAGACGATCGCCAGCCGGCCGTCGAGCCCAACGACGTGTGGGCGATGGACTTCGTTCACGACCAACTCGCGACGGGCAAGAAAATCCGTGTCCTGACGGTCGTCGATACGTTCTCGCGCTACGTGCCGGTGCTCGACCCGCGCTTCAGTTACCGAGCAGAGGACGTGGTCAGGACGCTGGAACAAGTCTGCCCGCGGATCGGCTATCCGAAGACGATCAGGGTCGATCAGGGCACGGAGTTCGTCTCCCGCGACCTCGATCTGTGGGCCTACACCAAGGGCGTCACGCTCGACTTCTCGCGACCGGGAAAGCCAACGGACAACGCTTACATCGAAGCTTTCAACGGCCGCTTCAGGGCGGAGTGCCTGAATGCCCACTGGTTCCTGACGCTTGCCGACGCGGCCAAAAAGTTGGAGGATTGGCGCAGATACTACAACGAGGTGCGCCCACATGGCGCAATCGGACACAAGGTCCCGATCTCGTTGATTAATCCCGATGGCGCCACCAGCCCGCCATCGGGATA
>NZ_JBBBDZ010000038.1:0-764 GCF_037153935.1 Mesorhizobium sp. CCNWLY176 | reverse complement strand
GGCGGCTATGCCCAGGTCGTGCCGATGGAGGACATGAACCTCCACTTCACCGGCGATTTTCATGCCATCACCACCGCGCACAATCTTTTGTCGGCCTTGATCGACAACCACATCTACTGGGGCAACGAGCAGGCCATCGACACCCGCCGCGTCGCCTGGCGCCGAGTCATGGACATGAACGACCGGGCGCTGCGCGAAATCATCTGCTCGCTCGGCGGTGTGGCCAACGGCTATCCGCGCGAGGCCGGCTTCGACATCACGGTCGCTTCAGAAGTCATGGCCATCCTGTGCCTGGCGAAGGATTTGAAGGATCTGGAAAAGCGCCTCGGCGACATCATCATCGCCTATCGCCGCGACAAGACGCCGGTCTATGCCCGCGACATCAAGGCCGACGGCGCCATGACGGTTCTGCTCAAGGACGCCATGCAGCCCAATCTGGTGCAGACGCTGGAGAACAACCCGGCCTTTGTCCATGGCGGCCCCTTTGCCAACATCGCCCATGGCTGCAACTCGGTCGTCGCCACCACGACGGCCTTGAAGCTTGCCGACTATGTCGTCACCGAAGCAGGCTTTGGCGCCGATCTCGGTGCGGAAAAGTTCTTCGACATCAAGTGCCGCAAGGCAGGCTTAAAACCCGCTGCCGCCGTCATCGTCGCCACGGTGCGCGCCATGAAGATGAATGGCGGGGTCAAGAAGGAAGATCTTGGCACTGAAAACATCGAGGCGGTGAAGAAGGGCTGCGCCAATCTTGGCCGCCACATCGA
>NZ_JBBBDZ010000037.1:0-2846 GCF_037153935.1 Mesorhizobium sp. CCNWLY176 | reverse complement strand
GTACCCGTCCGGTGAAGACCGCAGACGTGCGTATCCTGCGGCCCTGAGCACCTGAGCACTGCGATGCTGGGATCAAGCTTTCGATGGGGAGACGCGATGATATTCTTCGAGGAGGAGTTTGACGTCCTCGATGCCTTCATCGGTGAAGGCCAAGATCCCGTCATCATGGTTGGCGCCGTAGACCCAGATGACGCCGTCCTCGGGCTCGAGACCGAGGGTCAGGTCCTGGATGAGCGCTTCGCTGACGCCGAGGTCCCTGGCGACACGTTCGACGGTGTAGACGTGATGCACCTTATTGCGCTGCATGATCAGGCCGCCGCTGGTTGGGTCCGCAGTTTTGCCGACCTCCAATTCCACGGCAGCAAATCGTCGATCCGCTGTGCTGGGTGGGCTGCGATGCGCGCCAGGATATCGGCGAGCCAGGCCTGAGGGTCGACGTCATTCAACTTGGCGCTGGCGATCAGGCTGTAGAGAACGGCAGCGCGCTGTCCGCCGCGATCGGAACCGCAGAACAGCCAGGACTTTCTTCCAAGAGCGATGCCGCGCAGGGCTCGCTCGGCTGCATTGTTGGATAGGCAGATCCGCCCATCGTCGAGGAACCGGGTGAAGGATGACCAGCGGCGCAGCATGTAGTTGAAGGCCTTGGTCAGATCGTGTCCGCGCGAGAGCTTGTCGCGCGTCTCGATCATCCAGCGCTCGAGTTCGGTGACCAGCGGCACGCTCCGCTCCTGGCGCACGGCGTGGCGTTGGGCCGGCGACAGGCCGTTGATCTCGCGCTCAATATCGAACAGGGCATCGATTCGCTTCACGGCTTCAACCGCGAGCGGATAGACCAGGTTGGGCTTCTCGCCGCGCGCCTTCTTGCGCGCCGCCGCTTCGATATCGGCTAGCTCGAACACTTTGCGCCGGCTGTGGGCCCAGCAGCTGGCTTCCAGAACAGGCGCCGGCTGACGACCCGCCGCATAGAGATCGCCATAACCGCCAAAGGCATCGGCCTGCAGAATGCCGCTCCAGCCGGCAAGATGCGCCGCGGGATGTTCCCCTCGACGATCGCGGGAATAGTAGAACACTGCCGCCGGCGGATCGGCGCCGCCGAACGGTCGGTCATCGCGCACATAGGTCCATAATCGGCCGGTATCGGTCTTGCCCTTGGCCAGGACCGGCACCGTCGTGTCGTCGCCGTGCAGACGTGAAGCGGCCAGCACATGAGCTTCGAGCCGCTTGAACAGCGGCATCAGCGCCGCGGCGCCGGCGCCGACCTGGTCGGCCAGCGTCGACAGGCTGAGCGGCACGCCTTCGCGCGTATAGCGTTCAGCCTGGCGGTTGAGCGGCTGATGCTGGCCGAACTTCTCGAACAGGATCATCGCCAGCAGGCCGGGACCGGCCCAGCCGCGCGGGGTGGCGTGGAACGGTGCCGGAGCCTGGCTGATCGCCTCGCAGTCGCGGCAGGTGAACTTCTCCCGTACGTGTTGGATCACCTTCCATTGCCGCGGCACCACCTCCAGCGTCTCGGTGATGTCCTCACCCAGCTTGCGCAGCCGATGACCGCCGCAGCAGTGGCAAGCGGTCGGCGCCGCCTCGACCACGCGTTCGCGCGGCAGATGCTCGGGAAATGGCTGGCGCGCCGGTCGTTTGCGCACATAAGGCGCCACCTCGGTGGTCCGGGCCGCGGCCTGTTCGGCGGCGATCTCGTCTTCCGTCGCCGTGCTCTCGAGTTCCTCGAAGGTGAGCTCCATCTGGTCGTGCAGGCGGGCTGAGCGTTCAGAACTCTGACCATGCAGCGCCCGCTGCAGCTTCCGGATCGTCAGATCCTGATCTGCGATCAGCGCCGCATCATCCGATGCCTTGGCCCTGGCGACCGCCAGTTCGGCCTCGACCAGCGCAGCGCGCGCGGCCTCGTCTTCGGCTCTGGCCAGCGCCGCGGTCAGCGCTGCTCTCAGCGCGCCGATATCGTCCGGAACAGCATCCTGGGCGGTGGCAACCATGCCTTGGAGTGAATCATAAAACGCGTCCGCTGACTCGCGGAAAATGGCGCAAACTCAAAGAAAAACTCAGCCCGCGCGCTGGGGGCGGAACGTGTGACGCGGGTTGCGCCAATCGATCCCGTCGAGCATGTAGGCGAGCTGCGCCGGTGATATGGAAACCGTACCGTCCGCCGGCGACGGCCATAGAAACCGGCCCTTCTCGAGACGTTTTGCATATAGCGACATGCCGAGCCCATCATGCCAGATGATCTTGATCAGATTGCCGCTGCGGCCGCGGAAGACATAAAGATCGCCGGCATGCGGATCCCGGCCCAACGTCTCCTGAACCTGCAGAGCGAGGCCTTGCATCCCGCGACGCATATCGGTCCGGCCGACCGCTAGCCAGATCCGCACCTGGCTCGGAACCGGGATCATGAAACGCCCAGCGCCTTCACCATCGCCGCCGCCAGTGTCGGCGGCGTGGTCAGCGGAATCCGCAGCCGCACCTTGCCGGCGACCTCCAGCTCGATCACCGCTGGTGACGCCGCCGGCACCGAAGCGACGACAGGCTCATTGGGAACCACGACAACTTCGGCAAAGCCCGTCTCGCGGGCTCTCACCGTGTGGCGCCACTTATAGATCAGGCTGGTCGCGACATCGTACTGACGCGCTACCGCCGCCACGGTGGCCCCGGGCGCGAATGCCTCGCGCAGTATCCGGCACTGATCCTCTTCACTCCAACGACGACGACGCTCAGGCCCGGTCAATAACGTCACATGGCTCATGCTGTGCTGCTAACTACGCTCGTAAGGACGACCTTAAGAGCGCAGCCTCGCTATCGTGCCTTGCTCGCGCAAGGCGGCCCTCGCCGGAGGCGTACGG
>NZ_JBBBDZ010000036.1:0-2890 GCF_037153935.1 Mesorhizobium sp. CCNWLY176 | reverse complement strand
CTTGTCGTCGCGCGCCGACGGGTTGGTGACGTCGTTGGCGCCGATGACGTAAGCGACGTCGGCCTGCGCGAACTCGGAGTTGATGTCTTCGAGCTCGAACACTTCGTCGTAGGGCACATTGGCTTCCGCCAGCAGCACGTTCATGTGGCCAGGCATGCGGCCGGCGACCGGGTGAATGGCGTATTTCACTTCGACGCCGGCAGCCTTCAGCTTGTCGGCCATTTCACGCACCGCATGCTGCGCCTGCGCAACCGCCATGCCGTAGCCCGGCACGATGATGACCTTCTGCGCGTTCATCATCAGATAGGCGGCATCGTCTGCCGAGCCCTGCTTGACGGTGCGCTCGATGCCGTCGTCAGCACCCGCTGCCGCCGTCTCGCCGCCAAAGCCGCCGAGAATGACCGAGATGAAGGAGCGGTTCATGCCCTTGCACATGATGTAGGACAGGATCGCACCCGACGAGCCAACCAGCGCGCCGGTGATGATCAGCGCCAGATTGCCGAGCGTGAAGCCGAGTGCCGCTGCCGCCCAACCCGAATAGGAGTTGAGCATGGAGACGACCACCGGCATGTCGGCGCCGCCGATCGGCACGATCAGCAGCACGCCGAGTGCCAGCGAAGCGACGACGATCAGCCAGAACAGCGTGTAGCTCTGCGTCGTGACCAGAAGGATGATCAGCACCACCAGCGCAATGCCGAGGGCGGCATTGATGAAGTGGCGGCCGGGCAGCATGATCGGCTTGCCCGACATGCGGCCGTCGAGCTTGAGAAAGGCGATGACCGAGCCGGTAAACGTGATGGCGCCGATGGCGACACCCAGGCTCATCTCGACCAGCGCCTGGCCGTGGATGGCGCCGACCGTGCCGATGCCGAAGCTTTCGGGCGCATACATGGCCGCGGCAGCGACCATGACCGCGGCCATGCCGACGAGCGAGTGGAAGGCCGCGACCAGCTGCGGCATCGAGGTCATGGCGATGCGGCGCGCGGTGATCGCACCGATGCCGCCGCCGATGGCGAGGCCGGCGACGATCAGGCCGAGCCCGCCGATAGACGGGGTGGCCAGAGCCAGCGTCGTGACGATGGCGATGCCCATGCCGATCATGCCGTAGGTGTTGCCCTGACGGCTGGTGGTCGGATGCGACAGGCCGCGCAGCGCCAGGATGAACAGGATGCCGGAGACGAGGTAGAGGAAGGAAGCGAAGTTGGCGTTCACGTCACTTGTCCTTCTTCTTGTACATGGCCAGCATGCGCTGGGTGACGAGGAAGCCGCCGAAGATGTTGACCGAGGCGAGCACCAGGGCGACGAAGCCGAAGCCCGTCGCCAGGCCCGCTGCCGAGATGCCGACGGCCAGAAGCGCGCCGACGACGATAACCGACGAGATGGCGTTGGTGACGGCCATCAGCGGCGTATGCAGCGCCGGCGTCACCGACCACACCACATAGTAGCCGACGAAGATCGCCAGCACGAAGATGGCGAAGCGGAAGACGAAGGGATCGATCGCCCCGCCGGAAACGGCATGGGCAACACCACCCGCAGCGTCAGCCGCAGCCGGCGCATTGGCCAGATCCTGCACGCCGAGCCGCACCGCGGCCACGGCCTGATCAAGCTGGTCGAGCGCCTGTTGAAGAGCGGTCTTGTCCATCACGCATCCCCCCTGTTTTTACCGGGCACGATCGGTTTGACTGTTGCCGGTTTCTTCGCCGCAGGTTTCTTGGCAGCGGCCTTCTTCGGCGCGGCCTCAGACTTTGCCTCGGCTGTCTTGGTTGCCTTCGCTGCCGGCTCGGCTTGAGCGGGTGCGGCATTGGCGAAATTGGGATGAACGATCTTTCCGCCGTCGGTCAGCATCGTTGCCTTGACCAGATCGTCCTCGCGGTTGATCGCAAGCTGCTTCGTGCCCTTGTCGATCATGGTTTCGAGGAAGGCAAAAAGGTTCTTGGCATAAAGCAGCGAAGCGGATGCAGCGACCCGGCCCGGCACATTGAGGTGGCCGACGATCTTGACGCCGTTGGCCGTGGTGACGACCTTGCCCGCAACCGCGCCCTCGACATTGCCGCCGCGCTCGACCGCCAGATCGACGATGACCGAGCCGGCCTTCATCGAGGCGACCATGGCCGCAGACACCAGCTTCGGCGCCGGACGGCCCGGAATGAGTGCCGTGGTGATGACGATGTCCTGCTTGGCGATGTGCTCTGCAGTGAGCGCCGCCTGCTTGGCCTGATATTCCTTGGACATTTCCTTGGCATAGCCGCCGGCGGTTTCGGCCGCCTTGAATTCCTCGTCCTCGACGGCGAGGAACTTAGCGCCGAGCGAGGCGACCTGCTCCTTGGCAGCGGGGCGCACGTCGGTCGCCGTCACGATACCGCCGAGGCGCCGCGCGGTGGCGATGGCCTGAAGACCGGCGACGCCGACGCCCATGACGAAGATCTTTGCCGCCGGCACCGTGCCCGCCGCCGTCATCATCATCGGCAGCGCCCGGTCATATTCGGCGGCACCGTCGATGACGGCCTGATAGCCGGCGAGGTTGGCTTGCGAGGACAACACGTCCATCGACTGGGCGCGCGTGATGCGCGGCATGAATTCCATGGAGAACGCCGTGACCCCGGCCTTGGCAAGGGCCGCCACCGCAGCATCATTGCCGTAGGGATCCATGATGGCCAGAACCGCAGCGCCGGATTTATAGCCTTTCAGCTCGGCGTCGGTAGGGCGGCGCACCTTAAGCACCACATCGGCCTTGGCGGCGTCCGCTGCCTTGCCGATTTTCGCACCCGCCGCGGTGAATTCCGCATCGATGATGCGCGAGTTCAGGCCGGCGCCAGTCTCGACAATGATGTCGAAGCCGAGCGCAGTAAGCCGTTTCACCGTATCGGGAGACGCCGCAACGCGCGGCTCG
>NZ_JBBBDZ010000035.1:0-4090 GCF_037153935.1 Mesorhizobium sp. CCNWLY176 | reverse complement strand
GGCTGGCTTTCGGCGGGCGCCTTTCATACCGGAAGCGCCGCCCACGATTCAACCGACCGGATTATCTACAACAAGACAACCGGCGACCTGTATTTCGACAAGGATGGGCTCGGTGGAGCGGCCGCAACGAAATTCGCTACCCTTTCGCCAGGGCTTTCCATGACGGCTGGCGACTTCTTCATCGTCTGAATTCGAAAACACAAAAAGACCCGCCACCCTTTCGGAGCGGCGGGAAGCAGCTTGGCGATCGGGAAACCTCCTACGCCTGCTGTCTGAGCTTTTGAATCAGGGTCTTTTCGTCGGAAATGCCGGAGGAGTAGAGGACGAACGCCAGATCGGCAATTTCCTTGGCGCCCTCGGTATCAGCTTCGATGCCACGTTCTTTGCGGACTATTCTGCAAACACGAGTCAGCATCTGCAATTCATCAGTATAATAAATAGCGGGGCGAGAGGATCGAGGCGCAGTCACGCAGACTCCTGCTCTTCATTGGGGCGAAAGCAGGACCTCTCTTCCAAGCGCTGGCGCCCTGAAAAGTGGCCAGCGACGTGTAACTATGCCCCCATTTTACAACCCAGGCAATGAAAAAGCCCGTCATGTAGGCGGCTCTTCAGGAGGCAGAAAGCGCGAGACACGTTTCAAAAAATTGATTTGAGAAAAACTTGTCAATAAAGCCATTCGGATGGACAGTAGAGTTGCATCTGAAACCTTGAAAAGGCGCGAGTGATGGCACGCTCGTTGAAGCATTTTATTGCTACGGAGAATATCATACACTTTGAAGAGCGCTTGAAAACGGCCACATCCGACGCTGAGCGAAGTCTTCTCAAGAACCTTCTCAGCCAAGAAAAAGCGCAGCTTCAAAATCCTCTGAACCAGGCATACGCCGATGACAATCCGTCTGACGACGACGGAATGTCATGATCGCAACGAAAGGGGCCCGCCACTTTGAAGGGTGGCGGGCCGTGCAGCGCGAAGTGCGGGGGGTGAGTTGACTTCGCTCCTGCTGAACCTTGGGAGGTTTGGCTCGGGAGAAACAATAGACGTTTGGTCAAGAACTCGCTGTTCAAAAGTGCACACCGGGAACATATTTTTGGAACGTCCCTAGTAGACTCAAAAAAGGCCCGCGCGCTCCAGAAGGAACACGCGGGCATGAAAGGGCTAGTAGGCGAAGAATAGCCGATCGGGGCTATACCGACCAATCACATTTTGGCCCCCTACGGAGGCGATGCGGGGCGCAGGTTGAAGCGTTGTCGGAGATTGTCGATCTCCTTTTTCAGATCGATGATGACGTCTCGGGTTCCATAAACTGAACCGACATCCTGTCGCAACTCGTCAACGCGGCGACCCAGATCGGCGACCTCTTGGTCACGAGCCCGGTTGCGCTCGGTCCATTCGTTGCGGGTTACCGCGGCGGCCCTGAGATCAGTAATTGCCATATCCGTGCGGGTGCGATCCTCGAGGCCTCTTTGTGCCCGCTGGTCCATTTCCTGCCGCGTCACGGTGGTTTCCGCCAATCGTGCAATCGCGGTTCTCGTCTCGGCCAGATTGTCCTTGATCGGAGATAGGGCCTGATTGCCGACGGCGCCCAAGACGACGAAGCAAACGCCGATCGCCGACCAGATTACCGGCCATTGGGTCTTGGTGGACCCGCGCAGTTCGTTGGACAAGGAGTGGATAGAGCTTTCGATGTTGCGAAAGCCGGTGTTCATGTTCGAGCGCAGGTCAATGATGTCCCTGCCCTGATTTTCGACGCGCTCCCATAGCCGAGCATAATGAGCGGTCGGATCGTTTTCGCCGTTCGCCATTGCCGTGTCACTCTTCATCGTAGGTTGCCCGCCCTGTAGAGTTTCGGAAGCGGCGAAGGGCCGAAGCCCCTCACCACATCTGCCAGATTGAGAAAATCGACGCGCCGATCGCGATGATGGCCAATGACATCCACGCCATTGGCTTCAGCAGCACGAGAAACAAAATCTGCTGGTCTGGCGTTAGCCCGTCGGTCAACTTCCAGAACCAGTGCATGGCGCCCCTCTCCTCAATTCGAGTTCTTGGGTGCCAAATAGGTGACGATCGCCGGCAGAAGCGCGGTGACGGCCGCCATGAGCACATATGCGTACCAGGGCGAGCCTTCCGGCAGGATGTAGGCACCCGTGCCTGCACCGGCTGCAGCGCCACCAACGCCGGCGGCAATAGCTTTCGAGATCGAACCCATGAGAGATTCCTTTCCTTGGGAGAATGGCCCGGAGCCGCCGGGCTCGGATTCAAAGACGAATTTTCGTTGCGGCCCGGAACAGATCGCCGACAGCCTTGGCGCCCTTGACGGACGGCTCGAACGGCAACCGGGCGATGTCCCATTTGCCACGTTGAGCTATCCCGAGCGTTCCCTGCACCTCGGCATGGGAAAGCACGGTGCTTGCCGTCACCGGGATCGAGTAGCGCCGGCAGAGGTCAGCGAGCACGCTCGGCAGCGCTTCCCATTGCTCACGCGTAATCGGGCTGTTGCCGGCCGAGAACGGGCTTTCGACCGCGCCGGCCATTCCGCACAGCGAAACGCCGATCGAGCCCGAGTTGCAGTTCAGGGTATGAGCGGCATAGCCCTTCTTCACCGGTGCCTGGTTGAGGTCGATAGCTGGCTTGCCCCGAACCATCCTGCCGCCCCCCTCGATGAGGATGTGGTAGTGCTCCTTGTCGAGCGCGCTGGCGGTGTTCGATCCTGCCGTCCAGTGAACGACGATACGCTGCATCTGCGCCCAGGGCATCCAGTCGGCGGGCACGGCGGTGACCGGCGCGGCTGTCACTGGAGCGGGCAGAGGTGCCCCGATCCTTTCCAGCGCCTTCGCCATTGCGCCGAGCGTTGCCGGACCTATGAGGCCATCGACAGGCCCCGGGTTGAGGCCAAGCGACGATAGCCGTCGCTGGATGTCGCTGATTGAAATGTTCATCGGGAATGCCTCCATTTGATTGCGAGAGCATTCTTCCGAGTGTAAAATTTGGACGGGCCGCCAGGTGTTGCGAGCACATGGCGACCCTCACCAGCCCAACCTCTCAGGAAGGTCAAGATGGCTACAATCCAAGATATTTACATCCCGGAAGACATCAATGCTGTTCGGTTGCGCTTTGAGGCATTTACGAAGAAAGACGACGCCTCAGGATGCTGGATATGGAAGGGATCAATCACAAAAGCTGGATCGATGCGCTTCGGTTGGCCTTACCCGCGACAGACCGTGCCAGCCACTCGCGCCTCGGTCTTTATCTACCATCGCGATCTGGCGGCAGGCATGGACGTGCGGTCCCTCTGCCACAATGAGCGCTGCGTGAATCCTTCGCATTTGATGGTTTGCACCCGTGCCGAAGGAATGGCGCAGCTGGCCGCGTCGGGCAAAACTTTAAAAGGTATGCTGCAACCCCGGTCGAGGCTCTCTGACGATCAAGTTCGCGCGATCAGATCGGCCAAGGGAACGCATGGGGATATCGCGGCACAGTTCAAAATCTCCAAGCGCACTGTTGAAGGAATACTCCAAGGCAGAAGCTGGAAACATCTGCTGCCAAAGTAACATCAAACACGGTGGTCATGACGGTTCCTTTCCCACCGTGAAGCGTGAATTCCGGTTTGGGGATCGACTCCGGCTAGGCCCGATGCTTGGATGCGACCGGTTTAACGGGAGGAATTCGAGGTGAAAAAAGGACCGCCGCTGATGCAACCCACCGCCGAACCATCTTCAAAAGTGACGGTGGCAGCGAAGGAGCTGATATTGGAGGCGATCAAGGAAAGCACGACCGTCTACAATGTGACGCTGCGTGACGTGTCTTACGAGGGCGTGCCCCTCGGAACTTGGGAAGTGACGGTGCGACGCACCGACGTTTGATCAAGAAATCAGGTCTTCCCGTTCGCAGTTCTTGACCTGGCCGACTACCATAACATCCGAAAAAATGCCCGTCCGATAGTATTGCTGCCGTTTTCGAGCTGTGATTAGTAGGCATGCCGGGGGGCGTTATTTATACAGAATCGCAGCGCGTTTCATGGACGATCACGAAGAATTCCGCCTTCTTTGTTCGGCAATCTATGGTTACGGGGCGCAATCGAAAGTCGCCCGA
>NZ_JBBBDZ010000034.1:0-4944 GCF_037153935.1 Mesorhizobium sp. CCNWLY176 | reverse complement strand
CGCTCCTCTCCCAGCCGGGAAACTACAGCGGAAAACTCCAATTCTGAACGGTCCAGTTTTCAGGGATCAGATCACCGTAAGCAATGCTACTCACTGGATTCTTCAAAGCGGGGAATGGCGCGATTATCTGAGAAGCCTTCGACGGGTAAGCAAGGCGCGGGCTGCCGGCGCCATCACAGGGGGCTTGCTAAGAGTGGCGATTTATGTCGGACTGTTTTTCGGATTTGGTCGCCTTGTGCCCTTGATGTGACCAGAGCGTTGGGACGGTTTTGTCGTTCGATCCAAGATTCGGAGAGGGTGGGAGCGCAAAAACAACATTTCCGAAGTCTTAGCGATCATGGTCGCGATGGCACTACGAGGTCCTCTTCAGCGACATCGAACGGGTCATCCAATTGCTCATGCAATGTTCGACCACACGAAATTGCACACTTCGGAAATCTATTTAGATCGGCTAATCGCCATGCGCTGGCAATTGCGTGCCCTCCGGAAGTGAAGACGTCGTCAATGAGAACAACGACGCCTGGTGGCATCTTTCCAGTCAGAACCAAATCAGGCAAAAGAACTTCTGGCCGCCTGGACGTGCTGTCCGTACTTTTAGGAAGCAAGCGCCGCCACCGCAGGATGTCCGCAACAACAGCCGCTGGTCCGACGGCTCGTCTGACAGCATGAGCGATTAGCGCAGTCCTCGGAACTGTCGCAGCGCCCTGAACCGCAATCCGATTAGGAATTGGCACCAGGATCTTCGGCCCCCATCCCTGGGCCTTTACCAATGGTGCGGCCCATTCACCGAACCAGTCCATTGCCCGATCCTTGTTGGCATCAGTAATTATTACTGGTTTTCCGGAAATTCTTACCGTCGTGTACTGCCTAGGATTGATCGTCTTTCCTTTTACGGCGTGAACTAACAACGTCGCATTGAAGTCCTCACGACGCATCTGACCTACAGCGCTGGTCAGGTATTGTGCGCGGAAATGAACTCTCATACGTCAATCCGCACAACCAGCACGCTACCGCAACAATCTAGTTGTAATGTCCGAGACCTCTCGAAGCGGAACACAGTTCTCGTACTCTAGAAATTTCTTTGGCCAGCTAAGTCTAGGATCCTCGACGACCGAATTAGCAATGAACAACCAGCGGCCGAGCTTGGTACACTCCACTGCTTGATGAAGCGTTCCTGATGTATCAGACGCTTCCATGATCACACTCGCGTCAGTAAGCGCGGCCATCAACCTGTTTCGTTTGGGAAAATCCGAGGGAAACGTGCGCTCACCTGGTCGAAACTGGGAAACAAGCAAATGGTTGGAATAGATAGCCATCTGAACGTCGGCGTGTTCAATCGGATAGGCTTTGTCGATTGGAGTTCCTATTACAGCGATTGTTTTCCCGCCAGCGTCCATTGCGCCAACGTGTGCAGATATGTCGACCCCCTTCGCAAGACCACTTGTCACAACGATTCCGGCTTGAGAAAGCTCACGCGATATTCTTCGCGACCGCGCGGCCCCTTCCGGTGAAACTTCTCTCGCGCCGATGACAGAAACGCACTTGAGTTTCAAAAGGGAAATCTGGCCGGCGTAGTAAATATCCAAACTCGCATCACTCTGATCGCGAAAGAGATTGCCCTGCGTCGCAGGAAATGGTCTGCCCGTATAGTCAAGGAGTTCCTGCAACGCTATCGTAGCGACGTTTGACGGGGGTACGTAGCGCACCCTTCTCTCCCTCTTTCCAAGGGAGGAATGTGTGGATTTTTCCATACGTTGCAGCAACATAGCCCCCAAAGCTTGCCCGCCGCGCTTCCTCAACGTCTACCGCGATTCGCGAGATCGAAGTAGGGAGGTGCAGCGTTCATCTGTGGACAAAATAGCTGAATTAGGGGTTCGAGGCAAATTTTCCTATTATTGAAAGTTTCACATTCGTCCCCTTCCGCGCCAGCGGGGTTCTTTTGGCGACGATAGCTACTTACGCAAATAGCTTTTCCGTCCGGTATCCGTGAGGCAGTATTGGCCGCCACGTGGCCCTGTGCAGTACAGCCCTGACCGGCAGGAACACTCCCTCTGAGCGTTGGCCGGAGCCATCTCGGAAGTTCCCTTGCTCATCAGCCCAAGCGCGCTACTACCGCCGCCTCCGAAGACCGCAGCGCAGCTTTTCTTACTGGCGCTCACAGACCCGTCGTTGCAGATGAACGTTGTGCCCTGACAGTGCGAGATGCCCCCCTTCCGGCCGCTGCAGGGAGTGTTGGCCGCTGTCGCTGATTGTACCGCCGCGATGGTAATAAAGGCGCTGAGCAGCGCCAAAACAATTTTACCCACCGCCAACTCCCCCAAGCCCGACAACTCGAATTCATCGCATGAATTGGTCAGGGGAACAAGAAACGCTACCCCATCGGCTGACCGGCTCATCACTTCATCCGCCTCACCTAATCGCGACGCCGGGTCGATAATGGGCTCTGGCCAACGCTAGCACTGTGTCAGCGGAGGCTCGGCGCCACCCGCTCCACCCCCGCGCAAGTACGTCGAGCCTCTTGAAAGTGCCTGTCCAATCGTTGTGCAACCACTTTGACGTCGCAGCCGTTACAGCCTCGATAAGGAGGCTGGCACATGAAGACCGACGTCAGGTTTGATAGTCCTGTTTCCATCGCCCTTGGCCCGTCCAAGAACGTCATGGTGAATGTCGTTTCAGCCAACGAAGCGGCAGAGATTCTGGTCACAAGGTGGCCCGACAGGCGGGGACCACGTCACCTGGAAGCTCGCAAGATCGTGTTGGCTGCCCTTGAAGGTCGTCTACAACCGTCAGACGGCCGGAAGGCATTCGTTAAGGCTGCGGAAGAGGCTGATATTCTTATCGATGCAGGGGATCGTTGGTAGGAGCGCCTCATACCTGAAGGAGCTTTCGAGAAACAATAAGCCCGCCATCGCGAGGGTAGCGAAGGCGGGCTCTATGCCGCCGGGAGTAAGGAAAACCGGCGACTACCGCCCACGGTGATTAGGCACGGACAGATGGGGCGGCATCGAGCCAACGTCGCGACGCCCATTGACGTTCCATCAAAATCGCTGGACGGCAAAGAATTCCATGATTAACTGATTTCGCAGCTGACCCCGTCGCTGCAAAGGCCGGCGCGAAGACCCCCAAGTCGCCCAACGCGCCGGCCTCTCATTAGAGGATGTGGGATGCCACACTATCCCTGAGGAGGAACCAGGCAATGACCAAAATCAGGCTGTCAGAGTTTGAAAGCCTGGGCAGCAATCTTCGCGCCCAATTGCAGGAATACCTCGATTGGGCTGGTTCGCTCATCACCGAAAAATCGACGACGAGTCTTTTGATACACAAAAGCGGCGATGGATCGGAAGGTGGCAGCGCAAAATGGACCGGCACCAGCTTCCAATACGCCAGTGCTGATGAAAGCGATCCGACCCCGCTCTCTGGGATAGCTACAGGATTTGAGCTGAGCCAAACGATCGCAACGTCCGCAAGACTGCAGTTTCAAGATTTCTCGGTTTCGTTGGTTGCGAGCTATAACGCTCTGTCCGTTTCGGTCGACGCGTTTCTCGAACTGTTCGGCGATATAGAGTTCTTTGGTGGGTCAGGGGCTGATGTCGTCCAACTGGGGTCCGGCAACGACAGGTTACACGGCCATGACGGTGACGACACGCTCTACGGGATGGGTGGCAACGACGTCTTTTTCGATGGTTACGGGAACGATATGCTGTATGGCGGAACAGGCGATGACACCTACATTATAGGTCCTGGCTTCGACACGATCATCGAGCTGCCCGGCGAGGGACTTGATAGGGTACGCGCATCTGTCGACTTCACCCTGCCGGACAATGTCGAGAGGCTTGTGTTGCTTTATGGGCCTATTAATGGGACCGGCAATACGCTCGACAATCTGTTGAGAGGAAGTAACGACAATAACATCCTCGATGGCAAGGCCGGCAAGGATGCGATGTATGGTGGCACTGGCAACGACACTTATGTCGTTTCTTCGTCTGGTGATCAGACAATCGAACTTGCGAACGAGGGCAAAGACACCGTTCGTTCCCTTATTCACTGGACACTCGGAGCGAACGTCGAGAATCTGGAATTGCAAGGCACAGCCAATCTGGTCGGAACGGGCAACAGCCTGGACAACAGCCTCACGGGCAACGCCGGAGACAACACGCTAAGAGGGGGTGCCGGCAACGACATCCTCAACGGGGCAGCCGGAAAGGACACGACGTATGGCGGCATCGGCAACGATGTTTTCATCGTCTCCTCGACAGGCGACCGGACGATCGAACTTGCAGGTGAAGGCGCTGATACGGTCAGGCCCTATATCGACTGGACGCTCGGCGCCAATATCGAGCGGCTGGAGTTCCTAGGCTCCGCCAACCTGACCGGCAATGGCAATACGCTCAACAACACGCTCATCGGCAACAGCGGCGACAATATCCTTCGTGGTGGCGCCGGCGATGACACGCTGGTTGGTGGCTGGGGCAAGGACACGCTCATCGGCGGCGACGGCAACAATACGTTCTTTTTCAATTCATCACTCGACTATGCCGGCGTCGACAGGATCAACGATTACGATCCGGCCAAGGATACGATCCAGTTGGAGAACGAGGTCTTTAGACACCGCTGGTCGGACTGGCTGCCGACCGGCTGGCTGTCGGCGGGCGCTTTCCACACCGGAACAGAGGCGCATGATGCGACCGACCGCATCATCTACAACAGGGCGACCGGAGACCTCCTCTTCGACCCGGATGGGTCGAGCTCCAATGACCCGATCAAATTCGCGACGCTTGCCCCGGGACTTGCAATGACCGCCAACGACTTCTTCGTCGTCTGAAGGCTGAAACGCAAAGGCCTACCGCCTTTTTCGCCGCCGCTGTCCATACCTGAATTCAGGGATACCAGTCTCGCTGGCATATCCGCAGGCTTGCCGAGCGCAGTATCCCAATGAGGTAGGCA
>NZ_JBBBDZ010000033.1:2500-6308 GCF_037153935.1 Mesorhizobium sp. CCNWLY176 | reverse complement strand
TTGGTTGCGGGGGTAGGATTTGAACCTACGACCTTCAGGTTATGAGCCTGACGAGCTACCGGGCTGCTCCACCCCGCGTCAACTGTTCGGCAATGCCGGCCGGGCAGCCCGGACTTTTTGTTTTGTCCGTCCTCGAAGCCTTTGGCTTCTGCGGGCGGTCGGGGTGCTGCTCCACCCCGCGTCAACTTGTGCGGCAATTGCCGGTCTTTATTGTAAGCTTGCGCTTACTTTTCTTGCGATGGCCTGCCAATGGAAAGGGCCGCTTGCGCGGCCCGGAGTACCCGTTGGCGGGCCATCATCGTTTGGAGAAGACTTTTTCACATGCACTTTGCAGACCTGGCAGCGACTTACTCTCCCGCGTCTTGAGACGAAGTACCATCAGCGCTGGAGCGTTTCACGGCCGAGTTCGGAATGGGATCGGGTGCAGCCGCTCCGCCATAACCACCAGGTCGGCAAAGTGCATGTGTTTTCGAGAAGCTGTTTTGAGCGAATAGCCGATAGAGAGTAGCGAACAGGGGTTTATTCCTTTTTGCTGCCCGCTCATGAGCTGTTCGCTGGTCTTGTTTGTGCCTTGTCCGGCGCTCTTGGCTAGAGCATAGGGCCGAAGGCCCGCTCATGCATGAGCGATGAACATAAGTAATGAGAACGATCAAGCCAATCGAGCTATTAGTACCGGTAAACTTCATGCGTTGCCGCACTTCCATACCCGGCCTATCAACGTGGTCGTCTTCCACGGCTCTCAGGGAATACTCGTTTTAAGGTGGGTTTCCCGCTTAGATGCCTTCAGCGGTTATCCCGTCCGTATATAGCTACCCTGCTATGCGGCTGGCGCCACAACAGGTCCACCAGAGATACGTCCATCCCGGTCCTCTCGTACTAGGGACAGATCCTTTCAATATTCCTACACCCACGGCAGATAGGGACCGAACTGTCTCACGACGTTCTGAACCCAACTCACGTACCGCTTTAAATGGCGAACAGCCATACCCTTGGGACCTGCTCCAGCCCCAGGATGCGATGAGTCGACATCGAGGTGCCAAACAACCCCGTCGATATGGACTCTTGGGGGTCATCAGCCTGTTATCCCCGGCGTACCTTTTATCCGTTGAGCGATGGCCCTTCCACGCGGGACCACCGGATCACTATGACCGACTTTCGTCTCTGCTCGACTTGTCAGTCTCGCAGTCAGGCGGGCTTATGCCATTGCACTCGACGACCGATTTCCGACCGGTCTGAGCCCACCATCGCGCGCCTCCGTTACTCTTTAGGAGGCGACCGCCCCAGTCAAACTACCCACCATACATTGTCCCGGACCCGGATAACGGGCCGCGGTTAGACATCCATAGAGATAAGGGTGGTATTTCAAGGTTGGCTCCACCAAGGCTGGCGCCCTGGCTTCAAAGCCTACCACCTATCCTACACATGCCACTACGAATGCCAATGTAAAGCTATAGTAAAGGTGCACGGGGTCTTTCCGTCTAACCGCAGGAACCCCGCATCTTCACGGGGAATTCAATTTCACTGAGTCTATGCTGGAGACAGCGGGGAAGTCGTTACGCCATTCGTGCAGGTCGGAACTTACCCGACAAGGAATTTCGCTACCTTAGGACCGTTATAGTTACGGCCGCCGTTTACTGGGGCTTCGATTCAGAGCTTGCACCCCTCCTCTTAACCTTCCAGCACCGGGCAGGCGTCAGACCCTATACGTCGTCTTGCGACTTCGCAGAGCCCTGTGTTTTTGATAAACAGTCGCTACCCCCTGGTCTGTGCCACCCACATATACTTGCGTACATATGGGTCACGCTTCTTCCGAAGTTACGCGTGCAATTTGCCGAGTTCCTTCAGCATAGTTCTCTCAAGCGCCTTGGTATACTCTACCAGTCCACCAGTGTCGGTTTCGGGTACGGTCTATAAGTGGGAGCTATTTCCTGGAACCACTTCGCCGCCAGATCAATCCAATAAGACCTGACAACACACGTGATCCGTCACTACCCACAGGCCCACGAATATTAACGTGGTTCCCATCGTCTACGCATTTCTGCCTCGACTTAGGGGCCGGCTAACCCTGCTCAGATTAACTTTAAGCAGGAACCCTTGGACTTTCGGCGGGGGAGTCTCTCACTCCCCTTACGTTACTCATGTCAGCATTCGCACTTCTGATACCTCCACCACCCCTCACGGGTATGGCTTCATCAGCTTACAGAACGCTCCGCTACCGCTTGACCCTTGCGGATCAAACCCAAAGCTTCGGTGCATGGCTTTAGCCCCGTTACATTTTCGGCGCAAAGACCCTTATTTAGACCAGTGAGCTGTTACGCTTTCTTTAAATGATGGCTGCTTCTAAGCCAACATCCTGGTTGTTTTGGGATCCTCACATCCTTTCCCACTTAGCCATGACTTGGGGACCTTAGCTGTTGGTCAGGGTTGTTTCCCTCTTCACAATGGACGTTAGCACCCACTGTGTGTCTGCCGACTAGTACTCTCGGGTATTCGGAGTTTGGTTAGGTTTGGTAATCCGGTGAGGACCCCTAGCCCATCCAGTGCTCTACCCCCCGAGGTATTCGGTCGACGCTCTACCTAAATAGATTTCGCGGAGAACCAGCTATTTCCGAGTTTGATTGGCCTTTCACCCCTAGCCACAAGTCATCCCGAACTATTGCAACAGTTATGGGTTCGGACCTCCAGTAAGTGTTACCTTACCTTCATCCTGCTCATGGCTAGATCACTCGGTTTCGGGTCTAATGCGACGAACTGAACGCCCTGTTCAGACTCGCTTTCGCTGCGCCTACACCTACCGGCTTAAGCTTGCTCGTCACACTAAGTCGCTGACCCATTATACAAAAGGTACGATGTCACCCTTGCGGGCTCCATCTGTTTGTAGGCAATCGGTTTCAGGTACTCTTTCACTCCCCTTGTCGGGGTGCTTTTCACCTTTCCCTCACGGTACTAGTTCGCTATCGGTCATGCACGAGTACTTAGGCTTGGAGAGTGGTCTCCCCATGTTCAGACAGGATTTCACGTGTCCCGCCTTACTCAAGGATTTCTGTTCGCGTTACGTGTACGGGGCTGTCACCCATTCTTGCCCTACTTTCCAGAAGGTTCCACTTGTCTCACAAAAATCACTGGCCTGGTCCGCGTTCGCTCGCCACTACTTGCGGAGTCTCGGTTGATGTCCTTTCCTACGGGTACTTAGATGTTTCAGTTCCCCGCGTTCGCCACTTTATCCCTATTGAATTCAGGATAAGTTACCTAATATCGATACTTGTAAACCACAACCGCCACCAAACCGAAGTCCGGCAGCAGCTCTGATTTTACAAGTACCTTAGGTGGGTTTCCCCATTCGGAAATCGTCGGATCAAAGGGTATTCGCACCTCCCCGACGCTTATCGCAGCGTATCACGTCCTTCATCGCCTGTGCATGCCAAGGCATCCACCAATTGCCCTTAAGACACTTGATCGTTCTCATTGCCAATGCTCATCGATAAGGGAGTAGGGGAATAAGGGAGTAGGGCAGTATGTTTCCACACAGCCTCTCGCTCTTTCGCCATACCGCCTTGCGACGCATTGACACAAAAAGACCAGCTTCTCGAGATCGGTCCGGGGGCGCGGTTAAACAACCCATCATCTGCGGGAGATTGAGCGTCTCACCGCGACAAACCATTGTCCTCAACACATGAACCATCCCGGCAAGCTGTAACGCTTACCTTTCAGGATCATGCTCAGACAATGGAGTCCGAACAAATCTTCTCTTTACGATGTCAAACAGAACAGGCAGGAGGACCAAGAAGTCCGCTGCAAATCTTGATGT
>NZ_JBBBDZ010000032.1:0-10761 GCF_037153935.1 Mesorhizobium sp. CCNWLY176 | reverse complement strand
TCGGCCGCCCGTCTTTCCCGGCTCTTTGACAATGGCCAGACGGTGAAAACCGGGCGTGGCGATGATGAAGCGTGCCTCTCCTTCTCCCCTTGTGGGAGAAGGTGGCCGACCCGAAGGGGAGGTCGGATGAGGGGTGTTGGACGGATCGCAGACGCTGGAGTTTCTTCCAGCACCCCTCATCCGTCTTGGCGCTGCGCGCCAATCCACCTTCTCCCACAAGGGAGAAGGTGGAGGCGTCGTCCCAGCATCAAACCTCTCCTCAAGCGACAGGAAATCCCCGCCATCAAAAAAATCTTTCCATCCCCCAAAGGATTATCGAATAGCTTTCGTCTCAGGAACGATGATGGCGATGACGTTGGATGAGGGCGAGGCCACCGATGCCGATCTGGTCGGGCGGGCGCGCAACGGCGACAGGCAGGCTTTCGGCGAACTCGTCGAGAGGCACTACGATTTTGTCCACCGTGTCGCCTGGCGCTGGTGCGGCCGAAAAACCGATGCCGAAGACATCGCCCAGGAAGTCTGCGCCCGGCTTGGCCGTGCCATCCGAGACTATCGCGGCGGCGGCGCCTTCACGACATGGCTCTATGCCATGACCCTGAACGCGGCGCGCGACATGGTGCGCAAGAATGCCCGCGAGACGGCCAAGACGGAGGCGTTCGGCGTTCATGCGCTGATTTCGGGCGAGGGGACCGCTGAGCCGGAAGATCAGGCGGATGAACTCTGGGCGGCAGTGAGGCAACTGCCGGACAAGCAGCGCGAGGCGGTTCTGCTGGTCTATGGCGAAGGCCTGAACCATGCGGCAGCCGCCGATGCCATGGCCTGCGCGGAAGCGACGGTCTCCTGGCATATCCATGAAGCGAAGAAGCGGCTGAAGCTCATCATGCGCTCGGCCGGGGAAGATTGATCATGGTCGAAGACAACGATCTCAACAGGCTGCGCGACAGCGCAGTGCCCAAGCCGAGCGCGGAAGCCAAAGCGCGCGCGCTGAATGCCGCCCTTGAGGCCTTTGACGAGAAAAAAATATCAGCCGCCACCCAAGGATCGCAAACGGGCCTTCGTCTCACTGACCGGATACACAAACTCTGGAGTGAGATGATGCAGAAGAAACTCTACGCAGCACCCGCCCTTGCCGGGCTCGTCGCCTTGCCGGTTGCCGGCTATATGACGTTCCAGCTCGTCGATAATTCGCCGTTCGATTTCGGCACGGAGCGCAAGGTGAGCGAGCCGCGTGAACGTGTCGAGCAGCCGGCGACGGTTCAGCAGGCTCCTGTCGAAGCAGAGCAGGACAAGGATGAGGCGCTTGCCAAGCCTGCCGCTCCCCAGCAGGAGCCGGCGCTTTCGGCCAGCGAGGCCCAGCCGCAAGCCGCAGGGGGCAGCGCGCCGCCCAGTCCGGCCGTTGTGGCGCGGTCCAAGGGGGTAGCGCTCAATCAGAATGCCGCCGACAGCACCACTTTGATGGTCGCACCCCAGGCGATCCTGCCAGCCCCGGCAGATGTCTACGCGCCAGCCGAAGCTTCCAGCGACCGCGTCCAGAGGTTCGATACCAATCCGATCCATTCGGCCAAGCAAGACCCCGTCTCGACCTTCTCGATCGATGTCGACACGGCATCCTACTCCTTCGTCCGCCGCTCGCTGAAGGAAGGCGTGCTGCCGCAGCCCGACACGGTTCGCGTCGAGGAGATGATCAATTACTTCCCGTACGACTGGGCCGGACCGGACTCCGCTGCGACGCCGTTCAATTCCACGGTCACGATCATGCCGACGCCGTGGAACGAGAACACCAAGCTCATGCATATCGCCATCAAGGGCTATGACGTGAAGCCGGCCGAGCAGCCCAAGGCCAATCTCGTCTTCCTGATCGACGTTTCGGGTTCGATGAACGAGCCCGACAAGCTCCCGCTGCTGCAATCGGCGTTCCGGCTGCTGGTCAACAGGCTGGGGCCGGACGATACGGTGTCGATCGTCACCTATGCCGGGGAGGCCGGCACGGTGCTGGAGCCGACCAGTGGTTCGGACAAGGTGAAAATCCTCGAGGCCATCGACAGGCTGCAGCCGGGCGGTTCGACCGCAGGGGCGGCGGGCATTGCGGAAGCCTACAGGCTCGCGCAAAAGTCCTTCATCAAGGACGGCATCAACCGGGTCATGCTGGCGACCGACGGCGATTTCAATGTCGGCCAGAGCGACGATGACGACCTGAAGCGCATCATCGAAGACAAGCGCAAATCCGGCATATTCCTGTCGGTCTTCGGCTTCGGCCGCGGCAATCTCAACGACCAGATGATGCAGACCATCGCCCAGAACGGCAACGGCACCGCAGCCTATATCGATACGCTGGCCGAGGCCGAGAAGGTGCTGGTGCAGGATGCGGGCTCGACACTGTTTCCGATCGCCAAGGACGTGAAGATACAGGTCGAGTTCAACCCGGAAAAAGTCTCCGAGTATCGCCTGATCGGTTACGAGACCCGCGCGCTGAAGCGCGAGGATTTCAACAATGACCGTGTCGATGCCGGCGAGATCGGCTCCGGCCATTCGGTGACGGCGGTTTACGAGATCACGCCGAAGGGCAGCCCGGCACAGGCCGTGGACGATCTGCGCTATGGCGAGGCCAAGACCGACAATGCTGCCGGCGTCGCCAATGCCGACGAATATGCCTTCGTGAAGATCCGCTACAAGCTGCCTGACGGCGACGTCTCCAAACTCATCACCACGCCGGTGACGTCGGCCAACGAAGTGGGCGCGTTCGATGATGCCAGCGACGACCAGCGGTTTTCCGTGGCGGTCGCTGCTTTCGGCCAGAAGCTGCGCGATGCCGACCAGACCGTGAATTTCGGCTACGACCGCATCAGGGAGATCGCTTCGGCGGCACGTGGAGCGGACCCGTTCGGTTACCGATCGGAGTTTCTGTCGCTGGTGCGGCTGGCAGCGGCGCTCGGCAGCGGAGGGCGGTAGCGGAGCGATATGACGGCCTTACTTGAGAGGCTGAAACACCGAAAGAAAGCTTACTGAAGGGCCGGCGAGGGAAACTTCGCCGGTCTTTTTCCTTTTTGGGAACAAAGGCTTGTGAAATTTCCGGATTTCGTTTCAAAGATGTATCTTGTAAAAGATATATCTTTTGATAGATATATCGCATGAAACACAAAATCTGGAGAGACACTCAAATGTTCAATCATCCCCATAATCACGAAAAACGCTGCGGCGGCTGGTTCATGTCCGGCCCGGATGGCGGCAAGGGCGGCGGACGCTTCGGTCGCGGTGGTGGCGGCGTCGGAGGTGGCCGGTTCGGCCGTCACCGCGGCGGTCCGTTCGGCGGGCGCGGCCCGCGCATGTTCGATCCCGGCGCGCTGCGCCTGTTCGTCCTCGGCCTGATCGCCGAGGAGCCTCGCCACGGCTACGACATCATCAAGGCGCTGGAAGCGAAGTTCCAGGGCGCCTACAGCCCGAGCCCGGGCGCGATCTATCCGATGCTGCAGATGCTGGAGGAGGCCGATCTCGTCGTCTCCGAGACGAACGGCAACAAGCGGCTCTATTCGATCACCGAGCAGGGCAAGGCCTATCTCGCCGAACACGCCGCCGAACTCGACAAGATCAATGCCCAGCTTGACGAGGCTTCCGCCGAGGTCAACGGCGTGGCGCTTGGCGACGAGGTTCGTGCGCTGGCGCAGGCCATCTTCGGCAGGCTACGTGGCGGCGAACTAAGCGCGGAGCAGGCCGAGAAGGCGCTGGAGATACTGCGCAAAGCGCGGCTGGATCTCGAAGGCCTGTAAGCGAAGACCTGAAATGAAAAAGGCCCTTCCGTGAATCACGGAAGGGCCTTTTCTTGTGCGTCGTACGTTATGTTTTATGCGCGGCTGCGGCGGCGCTCGCGGCGGGCATCGGCGCTTTCACCGGTGCCGCCACTCTGGTCCGCCGTCTTGTTGCGCAGCGGGCCGATGCGCTCGACGATCGTCTCGACCGTCGGGCGTTCGCCCCTGTGGTGGCCGTCGAGCGCCTTGCGCATCGCGGCCAGATGCTCGAACGAGGTGCCACAGCAACCGCCGATGATCTTTGCGCCACTGTCGACGGCGAGCCGGACATAATCGCCCATCAGTTCGGGCGTGCCGGAATAATGGATCTCCGTGCCGCGAAATTCCGGAATGCCGCAATTGCCTTTGACGATCACGGTTGCATCCGGCCTGGCCGCGGTCATGTCGAGCAGCGACGACAGGATGTCGGAAGCGCCAACGCCGCAATTGGCGCCAACCCCGACCGGACCTTGCGGGAGGCCTTCGGAAACGCCGTGGATGTCCTTGGGCGCAAGGCCCATCATCGAACGGCCGGCCGTGTCGAAGGAAACCGTATAGGTGTAGGGCATGCCGGCATCGATTGCCGCCTGCGCCGCCGCCTTGGCCTCGTCTGGCGCGGACATGGTTTCGATCCAGGCGATTTCCGCGCCGCCTTCCTTCAAACCCTTGATCTGCTCGGCAAAAGCCTCGACGGCTTCGTCATAGGTCATTGCGCCAAGCGGCACGAGAAGCTCGCCGGTCGGGCCGACCGAACCGGCGACAATGACCTTGCGGCCGGCATTGTCGGCGACGGCGCGGGCGATTTCGGCTGCGCGCTTGTTCAGCTCGTGAACCCGGTCCTGCGCATGATGCAGCTTCAACCGGTGACGTGTGCCGCCGAAGGAATTGGTGAGGATGATGTCGGCGCCGGCGTCGACGAAGTTCTGGTGCAGCGCCGTGATCTTTTCAGGCGCGGTCTCGTTCCAGAGTTCCGGTGCCTCGCCGGCCTCCAGCCCCATGGCGAACAGATTGGTGCCCGTGGCACCGTCGGCCAGAAGCACGCCTTTTTCTGCGAGCAATGCGTCAATGGGGTTGGTCATGGAGAAACGCCTTCAGGAATATTGTTGAGATAAGGATATAAAGAAGTCTTTATGTCTAGTCAAGAAAGCGACGCGAAACTGCAGGCATGTCACGGCAGCGGGGAGGTGACTTCGATCTCGATTTCGGTGCAGACGCCGCCATTCGTCGGGTGATCATCTACCGAGCAGGCCGTCACCACGATCAGTAGGTCGAGTTCGGCGCGCAAGGTCACATAGCCGCCCGGCGGATTGATCGAGGCGTTGACGTCGAGATGGCCGTCGGGCTCCGGCAGAGAATTCTGGAAGAAGTCGACCGGATCGGGACAGAAGGGCAGGTCTATGCCTTCGCGCGCAAGCGCATTCAGCATGTTGTCCTGGCAATTCGGGTGATCGGTAAAGCCCGCGCGCTCATAGAGCGCGGCGCTGCAGGCGGGAAACAGCATGTCATGCGGGCCGGGCGAACCGTCTTCGATCAAGGTCAGCATCGGCACGCCATTGGCGCTGTAGAAATGCTGCCCGGCGGCGGGAAACAGCTTTTCGGTGATGTCGCGTGTATGCGACGTGCTCAGCCAGTCGAGCTTGCCTTCGGTCGTGAACGCCCACAGGTCGGCCACCTGCTGTCCCTTGGGATCGATGACGCGAATGAGATCGCCGCGCGAGACGCGGATGGAACGCCCGGACTGCGGCGGGACAACGAGATGGCGAGGGTCTTGCATGAGATGTCCTGAGCGAAAGCGGAGGAGCCATATCTACGCATCGGATAAGGAAACTCAACCCAAATGGGATCGTGATCAGTCTTCAGGCGTGGCTGGCATCAGGCACTTCAGCCAGTTTTCGCGCAAAGCCTGCAGCTTCGTGCGCGTTGATCTCGGCGCTGCGGATCAGATTGTCGAAATGGCGTGTCAGCGTGCGGACTGGGGCCGTGGCGTTCAGTACCAGATACATGTCGCCGACATAGATCGCCGCGCGATATGGCCCGAAGATGGTGTAGGGCACGGAATAGCGCATGCGCCCATCATAGAGGAACAGGCGGAAGGTCGGATAAAGATCGTCGAGCAGCGTTGCCATGTGGTTCAACTGGTCGCGGCGGTCCTGTTCGGTAAAGCCGCTCCACACGCCCATGCCGGCGGCGAAGATTTCCAGCGTGTGCCGCGGCATGCACACTTCCATGTCGGTTTCCGGACGCCGGTTGTAGTCGATGCGGTATTGCGTCTCTCCAGCCTGTGACTGCCGGCTCTTGTTGGTGATGTCTGCCTCATAATCGACCAGCGCGTCCGTGCGCAGAAGGTCCGGGATGCCGGCGGGCACATAGCGAATCTTCGTGCCGGCCGCCTCGGCATGCCATTTGGCCAGCAAGGTGCGGTCAAAGCCGCCTGAGCCTTCCTCGATCTCGAGACTGGCGCGGATTTCGCCGGTCAGCCCCTCATCCTGGCTGAGGCCAAGCAGCCAGTCGAGCGAGACCTTGTGCTCTTCGGCAATCGTCATCAGCGTTTCGGCGCGCGGCAGCCGCGTCGTGTCTTCCGACAGGAGCTGGGAAAGGGCGGAGCGGTCTATGCCCACCGATGCGGCAAAGGCCGACTGGTTCTGGCCGGATCGCTGTACGAGCGTCCTCAACCGTTCGCGAAACAGCCCGGAAAGGTCGCGTTTGTCCAAAAGGGTGCTCCCATAAGGCAGAATTTTGCGCGCACAACGCTATTCAACGCAGGCAACGATGAGATTGTTCCGCCTGTTTGTTTACAATTCGCAACATATGCGTATCAATAAGCGCAATATCAACATTCTGTGCACATTGTCGCGTTGAATCTTATGCCGGCTACTGACAGCATACTGTCAGGAATCATTCGGTTCCGGCGCTGGGGCAGTGGTCGAGGCATGGTGAATAAAAAAAGCATACGGCGAAACGGCACGCCGGCAGTTGAATGGCCGACAATAGTGCTCATCACAGCCACTTACGGCTCCTGGGCGGGAGCCTGTTTCTTCCTCTGGCCGAACTATCCGGTTCTGGCGCTTCTGGTTCTGGCCTTCATTCTCGCCATGCAGTCCTCGCTCATGCACGAGGCTTCGCACGGCCACCCCACGCGAAAATCCTGGGTCAATGAATTGCTGGTCGGCCTGCCGATCGGTCTGGTCTATCCCTTCCGGCGTTTCAAGTCGCTGCATCTGCGCCACCACGCCGACGAGAGCCTGACCGATCCATTCGACGATCCGGAAAGCTATTACCAATCCTTCTGGAAACATGAAGAACTGCCGCGCTGGCTGAAGACGCTGCTTTCCATCAACAATACGATGGTTGGCCGCTTCGTTCTCGGACCGGCGCTCGGCACCATCGGCTTCCTGCTGGAGGAGGCGAGGCTCATCGCTGCCGGTGACCGGGCTGCGCGCAAGGCTTGGCTGCTGCATGCTGCCGGCCTCGCGGTCGTGCTGCCGCTCGTGACTGAGGTCTTCGGCATCCCGTTCTGGCTCTATGTGCTGGTGCCGGTCTGGCTCGGGCAGTCCTTCATCTCGGTGCGTACCTTTGCCGAGCATCAGTGGTCGGAACGGCCGGATGGACGCACCATCATCATCGAGCGCTCGCCCTTCGCCTTCCTGTTCCTCAACAACAATCTTCATCTTGTTCATCACAAGAGCCCGACCATCCCCTGGTATCGGCTGCCAAAACTGTTCCGTGAGCGGCGCGACGAATGGATCGCGATGAACAAGGGCTATGTGTTTCCGAACTATCTGTCGCTCCTTAGGGAATACGCCTTCCGCGCCAAGGAGCCTGTAGTGCACCCCGCACTTCGGCGTGCGCCGGAAGCCGGCCGTGCGTTCCAGCCGCGTGTGCGTGGCCGTTCGGTGAACGGGTTGGGCACCATTCCCGTGCCGGCCGAGCCACCCAAGGAATAGGCTGATTTCCGCCTTGCCATTGCAGACCTGATCGGCGGAGATGACGCCATGACCGGATTCGTCGCCGCACTCTCCATGTACGACTGGCCTGAAGTTCGGGCCGAAACCGACGCGGAATGGGCGCGGTTACGCGAGGCATTTCGCGCTGCCGGCATCGACGCGCCAGAGCGGCTGGTTCGCAGAAACGCCGATTTGCCGCCGATGCCCGGTGGCATCAGGGATGTAGCAGGTACGGTGATCGCACCCGATCCGGCGGCTCTCCCGCCCGACGAGCTCGATTTCCCGACACTGTGGCTGCACCCGAACCTGCTTTTCGCGCAGACCTGCTGGGGGCCGATGGAGCTTGGCCTATCGAAATATGTGCAGGTGATTGGCCAGCCGAGCTACGACGCGTTCGAAGGCGGGCAGGGCGAATTCTATTCGAGCGCGATCGTGATGCGCAAAGGCGATGGCGCGCCGGTGTCGGCACCCATCGACAGTCGGTCTCTGATCCCCCTCGATCTGATCCGCGACAAGCGCCTCGGCTACAACAGTGACGATTCCATGTCGGGCATCATCGCCCTGACGCGCGATCTGGAGGCGCTGGGCGAAAGCCTCGCCATTTTCTCGGAACGCATCGAAACCGGCGGCCATCGCAACTCGATCGTTGCCGTCGCCGAGGGTAGGGCTGATGTCTGTGCCATCGACTGCCGCAGCTGGGACTTGGCAAAGCGATTCGAGCCGGCAGCACAGCATGTGCAGGTCGTCGGCTGGACCGGGCGCCGCAAGGGCCTGCCTTACATCGCATCGCTGACGGCGCCGGCTGTTTCTCTTCCGATCTGATCGGCCATCACACCGCTTCGTCGACATTGCTGCATGGCCTACCCACGGCCGGCGATCCACTTCCTTTGGGCCAGAAAATGTCGCGTAGGCGGCCAAGGGGTTGCCAATTCGTTAAATTGGCGGGAAAAGCGCGCAACTTTCTGTCCCTCCCAAGACAGTCCGCCCCTCCCCAAAATCCTCAAGGAAGTAGGATCGTGAAAACAATAGCTGCTATCTCCGATTTCGTTGGCCGTACCTTCGCCATCTGGGTGATCGTGTTCGCCGTACTCGGTTTCCTTCTGCCGTCTACGTTCAGCCTGTTTGCGCCGTGGATCGTCGTTTTGCTCGGCATCATCATGTTCGGCATGGGCCTTACTCTCTCGGGCAAGGATTTCAGCGAAGTGGTCCGCCGGCCCTTCGACGTGGCGATAGGCGTCCTCGCCCAGTTCATCATCATGCCGCTTCTGGCGGTGCTGCTCACGCGCATCATTCCGATGTCGCCGGAAGTGGCCGCCGGCGTCATCCTCGTCGGCTGCTGCCCAGGCGGCACGGCCAGCAATGTCATGACCTATCTCAGCAAGGGCGATGTGGCACTCAGCGTTGCCTGCACCAGCGTGACCACGCTGCTTGCGCCGATCGTCACGCCATTCCTCGTCTGGTTCTTCGCCAGCCAGTATCTGCCGGTCGACGCGATGAGCATGTTCCTGTCGATCGTCAAGGTCATCCTGGTGCCGCTGGCACTCGGCTTCCTGCTGCAGAAGATCGTGCCGGGCGTGGTCAAGGCGGCCATTCCGGCACTGCCACTGGTGAGTGTCGTCGGCATCGTTCTGATCGTGGCCGCTGTCGTTGCCGTCAACAAGGCTGCTATCGCCCAGTCCGGCCTGCTGATCTTCGCCGTCGTCGTGCTGCATAACGGTTTTGGACTCCTGCTCGGCTACTTCGCCGCGCGCTTTGCCGGCTTGTCGCTTGCCAAGCGCAAGGCCATCAGCATCGAGGTCGGCATGCAGAACAGCGGCCTGGGTGCAGCGCTCGCCAACGCGCATTTCTCGCCGCTGGCCGCTGTGCCGAGTGCTGTCTTCAGCGTCTGGCACAATGTTTCCGGGGCGCTGATCGCGAGCTGGTTTGCGCGCATGAGCGACGATGACGCGGAAACGGATGCCGCTACTCAGAAAGCCGGATGAGCCGCGTGCTCGGGCGGTCAGCGTCCGAGCAGCCTCGCATCGAGAGGATAGGAGGACAGTTGCTGGTTGCCGGTGTCGGTGATCAGCACCTGCTCCTCGATCTTCACACCCTCATGGCCGCCGAGCCGGCCGATATAGCTTTCGACGGAATGGGATAGTGACATTAATTTGCATTGGTGACGGAGCTGAATTTAAGGGTGTCATGCATGTACCGATAAGTATTTTCGTCAAATTTTCCATTCTTTTTGAACATTAGGATATAAAAAATTGGATCAATTGAGTTAAACACCGACCTGAATTCAGTTGAAATCCATTTGTCGGGAAGATTCCTGAAATCAAACTCCTTGTATATAACTTGATCTGACATTTTATCTAAAATATAATTAAATATATCCATCATTTCATGCTTGTATGTCTCAATTTCAACAATCTCATTTTTTAGTTCAAATCTTGTTTTGTAGTAATTGTGCTTTGGGTGGACGTCAGTTATTATGACAGACCCGCCTTCGGAAACATTTTTATTTATTGAATTAAGAAAATCGTCCATGCGTCTGACGTGGGACATCGTTCTTGCAGAAAGTGCAAAGTCATATTCCTGATCGCTGCGATATTTCAAAAAATCAATATTTAAAAAAATACTCTTAGATTTAGATTGAGCAATCTTCGTCATTTCATGGCTGATATCAATGCCAACAACATTTTTTGAATAGCTTTCAAGAAGCCTAGAGTAAAATCCAGTTCCTGCACCGATATCTAAGGCATTTTGGAAAGAGTGTTTGTGAAATAAGCGCAGGATAATTTTCTTTACAATTGGGTATTCGTTTTTCTTCCAGAATCTTCGCCAAGACGATTTATCGTATGCTGTTGCGATGCGATCGTAGCCTGTTCGTGCGTCGAATACGGTTGGCTCACTGGGGGCGTGTTTCCAGCTGCTTCCTAAGGCGTTCAACTTCTGTGTTGAGTTGGTCAATTCGCAGTGATCTGATCCCTGAAAACTGGACCGTTCAGAATTGGAGTTTTCCGCTGTAGTTTCCCGGCTGGGAGAGGAGCGGA
>NZ_JBBBDZ010000031.1:0-14595 GCF_037153935.1 Mesorhizobium sp. CCNWLY176 | reverse complement strand
GTGGCAACGCAGATCGCTTTTCTCGGGCTTGTTTACACAGCGATTGGCGTTCTGACGGACAGCTCCTACGCACTTGCTGCCGGCACGGCCGGCAAGTGGCTGAAGCGCAGTCCTGGCTATCTCAAGGCTGAACGCTGGGTCAGCGGTTTCGTCTACATCGGCCTTGGCTTGACGGCTGCTTTTGCGGGTAATCATAAGAAATAGACCCGTCAGAGCCTTAGGGAAAAGCAACTCGGCTCGATCGGTTGGGCGAGGTGGCGTCGATTTGGTCATCGAGTCGTCTGGCTGACCGGAGGTGCGGTTCAAAATCCACATGGAGCCACTCGCAGCCGGTTTGTTTCGCCAAATCAACCGCCTCCACTTTCAATCCTTTTGAATGCCCTAACGTTGGAAAGCAGGTGGCACCATTGTGTCCAGAACAAATGCGTGGCCCCCTCCATCCCACGCGACGTTAACGAACCTAACCAGTGCCGCTTCTAGCGACATATATTCTCTGTCGCTATTGGGAGACTGCGGCACCCTTGTCGGTCCAGGTGGGCGGCAGGCCAAATCGGGCGGCGACGAGTCCCGAAATGCCGGGAGCCGTTCCGAACGCCTTACAGGCGTCGTATTTTGGATCGCCACCGAGCGAGGCCCACAGTTTTTGCGTCGATGGTATCGCCGGCATTCCCTTGAACGGGTCCTTGCCCTTGACCAGCATGCGGCTGAAGTCCGCGGCGAAGGCCGAAGAGAGGGAGTAGGCATCTCCGACGGCGGACACTCTAGCTCTCGTCGTAATCATGTTCGCACCGCGAGACCAGAGCATGGATGCTTTCTGCGAACCCTCCTTGTCGACCGCCTCGGCCTCGATGGCCAGGCCGCCGAGGCCGATCGGAAGGCGCGGGATTGGAACCCCGAGCCCTGCCACCGTGCCGCCGAGCGACGCAACGACGGAACCCGCCGCTGCCGTACGATTGGTCGCAACGATGTTTGTCACCGTCGCGTGGACGGTGAGGTCCGCCGGCTGGCTCGTGACCACGATCTTGAAGCGATCGCTAAGGTCGGTGCAGAGCGCCCGATCGATCACGTTGCTGATGAGCGCCAGGTCGTCGGGATCGAAGCCACCGCTGCCGATCTGCGTTGAGGTTGGCACAATGCGCACCGTCTGCGCGGCGAGCACCGGCGCCGGATCCACACGCAATTTTGCTTTCGTGAGAGTGCCGCCCGATGGGCTCATTCCGGCGTAGGAGCCCAGCGACGTGCCCTCGCGCAAGGGCACACTCGTGCAGGCGGACAGCCATGACAACAGGGCCATGCAGAGCACTGCTTGCGGCCGCATTTCAAGTCGTCGAAGCTTCAAGATCATTGTCAAATCGCCTGAACCGGGATCATGGGTTCAGGTTTTACCGGCCCCAGCGTTAATGGCGGTAAAGGCAGTGTAAAGTTCGGTAAAACTTGCGATCGGCAGCAACTATCAAAAGAGCTGCAACAACGGCTTGAGGAGTTTTGCAAGTTGCAACGATTCGATCAGTTCGGACCCGGGGATTGCCAGGAGAAAGCAGGAACTGTCGATAGCAGTACGCTTCAGCACAACCGGGTTGAACGTCAAGGACAACTGATGCGCGACGTCGCCGGCGCTTCGCCGGAGGCGAGGGAAGAAGGCGGGAACCTTGTGGCAATATTCCCGGTAAGCGTCGCCGAAAAGCCCGTCCAGAGCAGTCGATTCGCGGGCTGAGACGTAAGCGAATACCAGATATCCAAACAAAAAGTAGAAGGCTGCAATCGCGAGTGACCCAAAAGTCAGGCCGATGCCGGCAAGCCCTAGGGAAGAAAAGAAATACAACGGATTGCGGGTGTATTTGTAAGGGCCGTTCGTGATGAGTTCTCGGTTCTTGCGTCCGCCTATATACAGCGATGCCCAGCACCGCCCCGCGACACATAGGATGATAAATGCCGAACCCATAAATTCCATGCCTTGGCGAGGAAGGGTCTCCGACGGCCAGGCGCTCTGCGACAATAGGATTGGCGTCAAAAGCAAGGGGACGGCCAGCCAGAGGAACCTCATCCTCTTGCCCTGCTGAAACACCGCCGTGGTCACCGACATTGGTCCACTCTCTCGCATTTGAAGAACCGGGATCAGGGTTCAGCTTTAGCGATGCCAGCGTTAATGGCCGTAAAGGCAGTGTAAAGTTGGGTAAAACTTGCGATCAGCCGTGATCGTTCGCCGGACTGTGCATCGCTGGCTGCCGGGGAATTTCCAGCATGATGACCAAGCCGCCGGCGTCCGGCAGCGACGCGTATACTCGCCCGCCATGGCACTCGACGGCCTGTCTGGCGATCGCAAGGCCAAGACCGTACCCGCCTTTCGGCGCCGCGTCGTTACCGCGGGAGAACGGCTGGAAGACTCGTTCGAGTTCGTCTCGCCTGACGCCCGGCCCCTGATCTGCGACGCACACCGTGAGGAGGTCGCCTGTCGTCTCGCATTGCACGGTGATTTGGGAATGTTCGGCAGTGTATTTGACCGCATTGCGAATGACGTTTTCCAGCGCCCGGTAAATCAGCTCGCCATCGACCTCCGCAAGGAAGCTGTCGTCAACATTGGTGGTGATCGAAACCTCGCGTGCCTGGGCTTCAAACGCTGCGTCGCCCAGGATTTCGTTCAGGAGATCGATGACATCCAGCGTCTGCGTCTTCAGCGGGAGACGGGAACCGGCTGTCAGCCTGGCGAGGGTCAGCACTTCGCCGACCAGCGCATCGAGCCGTTCAACCTCCCGGTCCATGCGGTCCAGCATGGCATCGAGTTTCGCCGGGTTCTGCCGAAGGACACCCCCAACAGCCTGCAGGCGTGACAGCGGGGAGCGCAGTTCATGGGACACGTCGTGGAAAAGTCTCTGTTGTGCATCCTGCAGCTCCTGCAACCGCGCGGCGCTGGAATCGAAATCGTGCGCGAGCGCAGAGACCTCGTCATTCCGACCTGCCATCTTGTGCCCGATGCGGGCGTCGAAACGACCGCGGGCGAGGGCGTTCAGGCCGTCGCGAAGGTGTGCAACAGGACGAATAAGATACAGGGCGAGCGCGGCCGCCGATATCGCGCTTGAAATCAGAATACCGAACCCCGGTACGAACGGACCGAGTGTGTCGAGAATGACATTGTATTGCTGAGGCGCCGAGATCCGGTAGCAAATCCCGTCCTTCAGGACGGTTCTCGTCTCCGCCGTGCTCCTTTCAGTGCATGCGCTGGAATCCGCGATCCTGGAGATCGTGAGGCCTACAGGCACCGTGTCCTCGCTTATGCCGGCAAGGCGCCGGGCGGCATCTTCACCGTCCTTGACAAGTACGTTTTCAATCAGTTCGAGGACGACTTCCCGCTTCTGATGTTCCAGTTTCGAAGCGGAAGGAAGCGTCTCAAAGAAGTCGAGCGTCAGGAGTATAATCGCGACGGACGCGGCAAGCGTCAGCCAGGTTATGACGAAGAACTTCGTAAACAGTCGAGGCATGTCAGTCCAAAAGAAGTTGATAGCCCTGGCCGCGGACAGACTTAATCCGTGACTGTCCATCTTGCCTGAGGCCGAGCTTCTGACGCACGCTGCTGATATGGACATCGATGCGGCGATCGAACGGGGTCAGCGGCTTTCCAAAAGCCCGTTTCGAGATGTCTTGCTTCGATATCAACTGGCCGGCATTGCGAGCGAGAACTTCGAGCAGGCTGAACTCAGTGCCGGTAAGCTCCAGCGGCTGTCCATCCCATTCGGCGGTTCTATTGCCTGGATGAACCACCAGCCGCCCGGCTCTCAGCGTGTCGGTGGCTGCGCCGGCAGCAGGCTGGTTCGCACGGCGAAGGATCGCGCGCACCCTGGCTGCGAGTTCTCCTGGCGAACAGGGTTTCGCCACATAGTCGTCGGCACCGAGGTTCAGGCCGGATATCCGGTCGATGTCATCGCCTCTCGCCGTCAGCATCAGCACGGGAACCTGGCTCAGCTTCCTGATCCTTTGCAGGATCTCGATCCCGTTCATTCGGGGCATCATGATATCGAGCACGATCAGGTCCACCGCGTTGCGCGCGGCGGCGGCGATCGCCGTGCCACCGTCCGTGCCTGTCGCAACGTCATAGCCTTCTTCGACCAGGTATTCCTGCAGCAGCGTCGTCAACTCGACATCGTCGTCGATGAGGAGGACTTTGTTCATTCCACTCCGTCCGTCATTCATGCCGCCCATCCATAAGGCACAAACGCGCGCGGGCGGCGGTATTTTACCTAGCTTAACACAATTTGACTGCGCTTAACGTTCACCAGGCTAGCATGGACAGGCGACACCGGTCGCGTTCAGCCGTTTCGCGGCCCACGACGTTCTGCGGAACGAACCGATAGTGGGTCAAGTCCATCACAACAGCCTCGCTCTCCGTCCGAGCACGGCAGCCGTGGAGGTGGTCGGCAGGGAACAGTTGCGACTGCCCCACCTTGAACAGTCGGCATGGATCCGCCGCACTCGAACTGACCCAGCATTGCCTTGCTGACTCCTGTCTGCTGCGGTCCGATTTGTCAGGCTTGGCGTTGCGCGGTTTACCTTTGGTCGACGCGCTCACCAGATAGGCTGGATGCGCACCTTCCACGCTCGGTCGGAGACCTATCGCGCGGCGCAAGCATGTATCACCGATGCACATACCCGCCATCCGCATTCTCGACTGTGGGGCAACGGAACAACGTCATCGTCCGATGGCCAATTCTTCCGAGCAAGCGACCGCGCCGCAAAGCGCGGCGACATCAATCTGCATTACGGCAGCGAACCCGGATCGAAATTCTACAGCCATCTTTCCGATCAGTATGGCTACTTCAGCATTCTGCCCATCAGTCCGACCGAAAGCGAGGCGGCCTATGTGCTCGATGGGCTGTTCGATCAGGACACGGTCCTCGACGTCCGGGAACACTTCACCGATACGGGCGGTGCAAGCGACCATGTCTTCGGATTGTTCGCCCTGATCGGCAAACGCTTCGCGCCTCGGCTGGGCAACCTCAAGGACCGAAAATTCCACACATTCGAGAAAGGCGATGCATATCCGGCGCTGTCGACCACATCGGCGCGCCGATCAACACCACTCTGGTTCTCGATCATTGGGACGATCTGCTCCATCTGGCGGCGTCGATCACGACGCGATCCGTGGTGCCGTCCGCGATCCTGAAGAAGCTGTCAGCATCACCGAAGGAAAGCCAGCTGGCAAAAGCGCTACGGGAACTTGACCGGATCGAGCGATCGCTGTTCATGATCGAATGGTACTCGAGTCCATCGCTGCGCCGGCGTTGCCAGGCCGGCCTCAACAAGGGCGAAGCTGCGCATAAACTGAAGCGCGCTGTCTTCTTCCACGAGCGCGGCGAAATCCGCGACCGTTCATTCGAAAGCCAGGCGTTCCGCGCCTCCGGCCTCAATCTCGTCGTTAGCGCAATCGTGCATTGGAATACGGTCTATATCCAACGGGCCGTCACCCACTTGCGCAAAATGCACCGCGAGATTCCGGATCATCTGCTCAAGCACATCTCCCCGCTGAGCTGGAAACACATCAATCTGACCGGCATCTACACCTGGGATGCAGAACATCAGATGCCTGAAGGCTTCCGGTCGCTCAGACTTCCGGGTCGGTTACGCCACGCCGCATGACGTTCATGCTCCGTTCGACCTTAGCTTGTCGCTGGGAACAGTTCTTGTTCCGACCCCATGGAGCATCAGACCGAGGATCGTGCCATCAGAACGGCGAAGGGACTGGCTGGGAAGCATGCAGGCGTAGTCGCTTGGAGCCGGGAGGCAAATCCGACCGTCGGAGAGTACGGCGAGCCAACGACGCTGTTTATGGCTGGCGACGTGCCGGATATGGAATGAGATAGCCAAAACTTATGCTTCCCATCGCCGCGCCGCGTAATTGTGGGCGCAGTATTCCAATTAGGTAGAATTATCCTGTTGCGTGTATCGGGGAGAGTATGCAATCTGCCCGTGCTCAGAAGTACGTGGGCCTCATCCAAGCCGCCAATGGCGTGAGGCAGTTCATCCGGCCTGGGCTCTTTGCGCGAATTCTGCACTTCGCGCGAAGAGCTTTTGGATTCGATGAAGCTGCCAAGGAGCTGAGATGGTCACGATACCGAGCAATTCATATCTCGCTGAGTGGAACCCGCTAACCACGGATGGCTATGCCAGCGGTGAAATAGTTGATTTCGACGGTGAAGCCTGGGTCAGGCTCGACTTGATCGCTGGGGTTCCCTACTACCTCTATGCCGTCAGCCAAGGGAGTTTCGACACCAACCAGACCAAATTTGAGGTCTATTCGGCATCGGGAACCCTCCTGAAGTCTTCGTCAGGCGGTTTTCTTTCTGGCGGTTCGGCCAACATCGCGGCTCTGCCTGCGGACCAAACGGTATTTGTACGCATCACCAACACTGCCGGGGCGCCAACTGCTTTTGACCTCTATATCGAAAGCTCCGAGGGCTGGAGCCCTAGTTTCTATACTGCGGACCCAACCGTCCACGAGATAACCGCGACAGGACGCTTCGGTTTCGGCCCTGCATCCAACGCCGTAACGGTTGCTGCCGGCGTGACGGGAACCCAGATTTGGGGCGGCTTCGGTGACGACAAGATTACTGGAAACGACTATGTCGATCAGCTTTTCGGCGGCCAGGGCCACGACATTCTCAACGGCCAAGGGGGAACTGACGAACTCTGGGGTGGCGCCGGCAACGATACGATAAGCGGCGGATGGGGGAACGATCGCATTTGGGGCGGAGATGGTGCCGATCGAATTTCCGGTGGAGGCGATAGCGACACGATCCGCGGCGGAGCTGGGAACGATTACATTTCCGGGGACGACGGCATCGATTACCTTTACGGGGATACTGGTGACGACCGCATCCTCGGTGGAGCAGGAAATGATATTCTGGATGGCGCTGCCGGCAAGGACACCTTGATCGGCGGTCTCGGTGACGACATTTATGTCGTCTCCTCGGCAGGAGACACGATCGTTGAAGCGGCGGGCGAAGGCGCTGACACCGTTCGCTCCTACATTACATGGACGCTAGGCGAGAATATCGAGCGGCTTGAACTGCTCGGGACCGGCAATATTAACGGTATCGGCAATTCGCTTGCCAACACTCTGACTGGCAATGCCAGAAGTAATACCCTCAACGGGGGACTCGGCAACGACACGATGAGCGGCGGTCTAGGCAATGACATCTATATCGTTTCCTCCACCGGCGATCGCGCCATCGAAGGTGCCAATCAAGGCACCGATACGGTGCGCTCCTATATCGACTGGACCTTGGGTGCCAACCTCGAACGCCTCGAGCTCATGGGAACGGGCAATCTCACTGGCAATGGCAACACGCTCAACAACACCCTCGTAGGCAATTCGGGAAACAATGCTCTGCGCGGTGGCGCCGGCAACGATACTCTGAACGGTGGCACCGGCAACGATAAACTGTTCGGCGGTGTCGGCACGGATATGCTGACCGGTGGCGTCGGCAGCGACACCTTCGTTTTCGATACACCGCTCGGTTCGACCAACATAGACAAGATCACCGACTACAATGTCGCGCAGGACACGATCCAGCTTGAGAATTCGGTTTTCACCGGCCTAGCGAATGGCTGGCTTTCGGCGGGCGCCTTTCACACCGGCAGCGCCGCCCACGATTCAACCGACCGGATTATCTACAACAAAACAACCGGCGACCTGTATTTCGACAAGGACGGGCTCGGTGGAGCGGCGGCAACGAAATTCGCCACGCTCTCGCCGGGACTGGCCATGACGGCCGGAGAGTTTCTCATCGTCTGAAGTAGAAAACGAAAAAGCCGACAAAGGCCTCTAAGGCCGTTTCCACCGAGCGGTTGCCTCCGGCCGAGCTGCCTAATTGGGACAGAGACAGCAAATTGGAGGTTGTTAGCCCCAAACCTCGGGACATCGAAATCGGCAAAGGTCGTAGTGCAGAATGCCGGGAATGTTCACCGGCATTTGGCATCATGAAATCCTCTAGGCGCTCACTCCCCATCTGGGAGTGGTGAACCGATCGGTTCATGGTTATTGATTGCAAAATAACATGCCGAACCGGGGGTAATCTTGGCTGACTATACATTGTCTGGCCCGAAGTGGGGGTCTTCAAGCAACTATGGCACTTCGGGCGGTCAGGTGACCTGGAGCTTCGCCACAGCCAATTACTCCGGCCAGCCCTATCAATGGGATTCTCAGATTTCCACAGAAGCCGACAAGGCAGCGATCCGCCTGGCGTTCGCGAAATGGGAGTCCGTCTGCAACATCGACTTTGTGGAAGTGTCGGATTCGTCCGATGTGGACGTTCGGCTCGGCTGGGACGCTATCGACGGGCCGAGCAATACGGTCGGTCAATGTTATTATCAAACTCTCGACAACTCAATTGTGGATGCCGATATTCGCTTTGACACGGCGGAAAGTTGGACCAATTCCGCAACTGGATCAGGCACCTACCTCTACGCAGTTGCACTTCATGAAATTGGTCATGCCCTGGGTCTCGACCATTATGACGGCGCTCCCGTGATCATGAACGCCTTCACAGGTGTCGATGATCTGGCCCAGGGCGATATTGATGGCGTTCGCACCCTCTACGGCTATGTCACGTCGGCATATTACGGGACTGGGTCAAACGAGAAGTTCGACCTGCATGGCCTTACAAGCGCGCTGACGATCCGCGGCGGTGGAGGCGACGATTTTTTATGGAGCGGGATCGGCGGCGACACGCTCTACGGCAATGCTGGCAGAGATATTGTCGTCGGTAATTCTGGTGCTGATGTAATCTACGGCGATGACGACGCAAGTTCGCCAACCGGTGGAAATGATCAATTGCTAGGCAATTATGGCAATGATCGGATTTATGGAGGTGGGGGTAACGACTACATCCACGGCGAATGGGACAACGATAATCTGAATGGCGGCAGTGGCGCCGATTTGATTTATGGCGGCTTCGGCTCCGACATCCTTAGTGGCGGGGATGGAGATGATATCCTTTGGGGTGGAACAAGCTCCAGCCTGCAGGGAAACTGGTTCGGGTCAGCGATATCGTTGACGCGAAACGGTGTGACTGGGGCGGCGATCAGTGAAGCGTGGACCATTGCCGGTGAGATTCAAGACACAGATGCCAGCAATGACAACCTTTCAGGCGGCAGCGGCAACGATCGTCTTTACGGTGGTGCGGGCACGGACGTTCTGAATGGAGATGCCGGCAACGACACACTGGATGGCGGCACCGGCAACGACACCATGACCGGCGGAACCGGCAACGACATTTACATCGTCTCATCGACCGGAGACCGGACGATTGAATATGCCGGCCAGGGCACGGACATCGTCCGAGCCTTCACGCATTGGACATTGGCAGCGAATATCGAACGCCTGGAACTTCAAGGCAGCGCCAATCTTGTCGGAACAGGCAACAGCCTGAACAACACGATCGTCGGCAACAGCGGGGCAAACACGCTACGGGGTGCAGCGGGCCACGATTACTTGACCGGTGGTGCCGGAGCCGACACCGCGTATGGCGGGACAGGCAATGACACATATGTCGTCACCTCCACCAGCGACAAAACCATAGAACTTGCCGGTGAAGGGTCGGATGCGGTCAGATCCTCTGTCGACTGGACACTGGCTGCGAATATCGAGCGCCTCGAGCTACAAGGCACCACAAATCTGGTCGGAAACGGCAACGGCTTGAACAACGCCCTCATCGGCAATAGCGGAACGAACATTCTCCGCGGCGCTGCTGGTAACGACTATATCGTCGGTGGTGGCGGCAAGGACACATTGGTAGGTGGATCGGGCAACGACACTTTCTTCTTCAACGCCGCTTTCAGCGTAACCAACATCGACAAGATCACGGATTACAATCCGGTACACGACACGCTCCAGGTCGAAAATGCAATTTTCACTGGCCTGGCGGCAGGTTGGCTGGCAGCGGCGGCGTTCCATATCGGCAACGCGGCACATGATGCCAACGATCGCATCATCTATAATAGCTCGAGCGGCGACTTGCTCTTCGACCGGGACGGCACCGGGAGCGCTGCTGCGATGAAGTTTGCGACTCTCTCTCCAGGACTTGCGGTGTCGGCAGGAGGCTTCTTTGTCGTGTAGTGACTACATCACGAACGCTCTGGCCCGGAACCATGCCGGCGTCATGGCTTGGAACCGCTACGCAGAAACCCTCACCATCTGAGGCTCAGCTTTTTCATAACTGGAAGATCCCCCCATTTGGGAGTTGCACACCATGTTTGGGTATTGCATCTGCATATTTAGGGTTGTGGCGATCTGCTCGCCGGTTGCAATCGATTGTGTCTGCGTAGTGGGCTAGTTGGGGAGAGCGATGATCATCCTTGAAGAAGAAACATACGTATCGCCGGACTTCACGTTGGATCGTGCCGGAAACCAGATAAGCGTCCATATGGGATACTATCTGCCCGGGTACTACGATGAGGAGAGCGGCGTCTATTCCTTTAACGGCGACGCTCATGTCGAGATTGGCTCTTATAGTGGCAGCGCATATCAATACGGCGATGGAGACCCTTTTCTCTTCGTAGATTTCGTAGCCACGTTGAGCCCGGGTACATTCTATAGTGGAAGTATCTCTATTTTTGACTACGACTCCCTAAGCGATATTTTCTTTGATTTTATTATCGCAACTTACGATATCTCTGCCAACGTAACCGGTTCTACCGGCGTTGATATTCTGTTCGGATCGGCCTATGCGGACAAATTTGTTACCGACCGCGGCGATGATTTCCTTTTCGGCTATGGTGGCAACGACACGCTAAACGGTGGTGCTGGCGCTGACGAGATGTTCGGTGGTGCTGGCGACGATATCTACTATGTCGATAACGCGCGCGATGTCGTTTCCGAATTAAGTAACGAAGGAACCGATACGGTTCGCAGCACCATCAGCCTCACACTTTCATCTATTGTCGAGCGGCTGGAATTGCTTGGAACTGGTCATCTGAGCGGCGTCGGCAATGATCTCGACAACGACATTGTCGGAAACAGCGGAAACAACGCGCTGTGGGGCCGCGCTGGCAACGATCTTCTGAACGGTGCTGCCGGTAAAGACACGATGTATGGCGGTCTTGGCAACGACATCTATGTGGTGTCTTCGACCGGAGACGGTGCAATCGAACTTGCCGGTGAAGGCACGGACACGATCCGCTCCCATATTGACTGGTCGCTCGGTGCCAATCTCGAACGGCTGGAGTTGCAGGGCTCAGCCAACCTTACAGGCAACGGCAATACACTCAACAACACCCTTGTCGGCAATGACGGCAAGAACATCCTGCGTGGCGGGACTGGCAACGACACGCTGAACGCCGGCAAGGGATCGGACACGCTGGTCGGCGGCGCCGGCAATGATACCTTCGTGTTCAACAAGCCTCTCGGGTCCACCAACATCGACAAAATCAACGATTACAATCCCGCCCAGGATACGATCCAGCTCGACACAAAGTACTTTGTTGGCCTCGCAAAAGGCTGGCTTTCGGCGGGCGCCTTTCACACCGGCAGTGCCGCCCACGATTCAACCGATCGGATCATCTACAACAAGGCAACCGGAGACCTGCTGTTCGACAAGGACGGCCTTGACGGTGCCGCGGCGATCAAATTCGCCTTGCTCTCGCCAGGACTGGCGATGACGGCCGGAGACTTCTTCCTGGTGTAACACTTAATAATGCGAAGTAAGGCCGTTACGGCTAAACGGAGCGGCCCTATTTGAGGGTCCGTAGCACTGCGGTTTGGGGAGGGCTCAACCTGCAATGCCAACACACCCCGAATCGGCAGCGGGCTAACCTCTCGGTGCCGTTTCTTTGGTCGAATCTCTGCTGCAGTAAATGATGAAACCTTCAATTCGAGGGCCGGACAACGACAACCGGCCAAAGCATGTTCGCCCGTCGATCCTGATTGCAATAGTTCCCATCCTCGTGGCGTTTGTCGTTGCAATTGTGTTGGTTGGACGATTTGTCCGAGTCACTCTCATCCCAAGTAGTCACCCGATGAGAACTGTCCGACATTCGGCTTTCCATGCAACCGAAAGTTAAGCTGTCGTACCTTACTGGTTGCAAAGTTAGATGGTAGACTCGAGTGCCTTAAAAGTGGAATGGCGAGATGACGCCTGAACGACTGAGCGAGTGCCTGGACAAGATCCGCTGGACGCCGGATATCCTCGCAAGTGCACTCGAATGTGACATATCGCTAGTAAACGCATGGTTCCATGGCGAGGCTGATATGCCGTTCAAGGCAATCGTCTGGATAAACGCTTTGGCTGCTTTTCATGAGGCCATTGACGGCGAAAGGCCGAAATCGCTCAGAGGTAAGATATTTGGCCGTGATCGCCAACCGCGGCGGGCCGCGTTCATGCCGAAGGCTTGAAAAAGAAGCCCGCCGTCGCGAGGGTGGCGAAGGCGGGCTCTATGCCGCCGGGGAGTGAGTGAACGCCGGCGGTTTGCCGCTCCTCGCATAATCCCAGAAATTAGCGGCAGGAGGCTAACGCTCGCCTTGCGGCAATGTTCCCTCCAAATTCACTGGCACGGCAGGAGATTCGGTGATTATCTGAGTTCGCAGCTGACCCCCGTCGCTGCAAAGGCCGGTGCGAGAGACCCCCAAGTCGCCCAAGCTCGCGCCGGCCTCTCATTGGAGGATGCGATGCCACAACTTCACGCGAGCGACGTCGAGCTAGTCGTAGAGCTTCGGGGCGCTGCCGAACATTTCGAGCAAATGCGATGACGACTATCGGAGTATCCACACACACAGGTTTGGACAGCGATTTTCGCCAGGAACTGCAGGATTTTATAAATTGGATGGGTCCACTCACGACTGAAAAGTCGACGTCCAATCTTGTGATACACAAAGGCGCAGATTCAGATGGCTACGACGCAACTTGGTCCGGCCTCAACCTGGAATACGCGACAGATCATGTTGACGATCCGACGCCTGTAGCCGGTACGGTCTACGGCTTTGTGTTCCAAAGCCTGCGAGAACAAGCTCCCGAGATCAGCATTGACGAATACAATCTTCCGTTTGTCCAAGCTTATCATGCCATGTTCGTATCAATTGACACGTTTATTGATCTATTGGGGGACATTAAATTCTATGCCGGAACCGGGGACGATGTCGCCAAGCTCGGCGATGGTAACGACATCTTCTTCGGATATGAAGGCAACGATACGTTTTATGGCATGGGTGGAAACGATCGCCTCGAAGGAGGTCAGGGTCAAGACAGGCTATATGGCGGGTTAGGAAACGATATATTCGTCGTGGACGCCATTGGCGACCAAACAATCGAATTTGCCAGCGAAGGTTACGACACGGTCAAGGCATATGTCGACTGGACCATGTCGGCCGACATCGAGACGCTTGAGTTGTATGGATCCGCACGCGTCGCCATAGGCAACGCCCTGGACAATAAGCTGTTTGGAAACTGGGACCACGACTTTTCAGATTTTCTCGACGGCAAGGCCGGAAAGGACACCATGTACGGCCTGGATGGCGACGATATCTATGTCGTGTCCTCGACCGGTGATCGCGTCATCGAAACCTACAACGACGGCACCGACACTGTGCGTTCCTATATCGACTGGACGCTGGGAGCCAATGTCGAACGGCTGGAGCTTCTTGGCTCAACCAATCTTATCGGCAACGGCAACGGCCTTCACAACACCCTCGTTGGCAACGACGGCAACAATATCCTACGCGGCGGCGAGGGTAGTGATACGTTGAACGGCGGCAAGGGATCAGACACGCTGGTAGGGGGGCACTACAACGGGGGCGACACCTTTGTATTCAACACGCCTCTCGGATCGAACAATATCGACAAGATCACCGATTACGTCCCCTTCGCGGACTCGTTCCAGATGGAGAACGCTATCTTTGCGGGTCTGGCCACTGGCTGGTTGTCGGTAGGCGCCTTCCACATCGGCACCGGCGCGCATGATGCGACTGACCGGATTATCTACAACAAGGCAACCGGCGACCTGTATTTCGACAAGGACGGGCTCGGTGGAGCGGCGGCAACGAAATTCGCCACGCTCTCGCCCGGACTGGCAATGACCGCCAACGACTTCTTCATCGTCTGAAGTCTGAAACGCAGAAAAAGCCCGCCACCCTTTCGGAGCGGCGGGCTTTCATTTAGCTGTCCCTTGAAGGCGCCAGAACCTCTTATTTGCCATCAGTGGAGGTCTTCGTCTCCCTTGGGTACAGCTGAGGATTTGCCATCGCCGATGCGACTGCTGGAACGAACATAATTACCGCCAGTGCGATCAAAACTGCCTTCATCGGATTCTCCATCATTTGCTGTTAGATCGCGAGTGGTAGGCGATCTCCATGCGAAAATGTCTGATCTGCATCGGAGATGGTATACGGCAAATGCCGTAGATCGACGCTGCGAACGTGTGCCACTCGAAGATGGTTTTGCTCTTATCCGTGCCGTTGACAATGGCCCGTGCGCCGACAGGGTCTTCCTTGCCGGCGCCGAAGTACTGGTCTAGCCGGGCGGTGGTGAACATGCCCGGTTTTGTTGCAACTGCTGACTGGAAACACAAAGAGGCCTGATCTGAGGCCAATTATGCGGCAAGAATTTCGAACTG
>NZ_JBBBDZ010000030.1:0-31122 GCF_037153935.1 Mesorhizobium sp. CCNWLY176 | reverse complement strand
CCATCAGGAGCAAAGGCAGGATCACGATCGGCGGCAGCGGCCGCAGGAACTGGATCGTCGGATCCAGTGCCGCGCGACGGAGGTCTCGTCGACAAAGACAAGGCGATGCGGTTCAAGTCGCATCCTCGGCTGGCGCAAGTTGATCCAGACGCGGCGTTCAACGCGGATCGTCGCGCGTGCGCGTTCCGATGCCATCAGCGCTTTTTTTAATATGTGAAGCCTCGTCGGCACAGGAAGCGCGACAGCACCGCTGCGGCGGCTTTCACGCCGTGCGCAGCTTCCAATGGCGCGCTCAGCTCCGGCATGGTGATGCCAGGCTCGGCCTCCACCGCCCCGATGAGGAACGCCTCGAAGCCAGCAATCGTTCTCCCGGCGGGCGACCCTGACGGACTGGCCCGCCTGACCCAAATTGAGCAACACGCCGCAGCAGCTTCACCGCGAAGCTGTCGCTAACCCCGAAAAGGCGCGCCGCCGAACGGCGCGAATGACCGGCTTCGACAAACGCAACAACGCGATCGCGAAGATCAGACGAATAGAGCTCCTGCCCATGATCCACCTCCAGCAAAAGGTGAATCACAAACGCCACCAAAAGGGAATCCGAGATTCCGGTTTTCAGTCCGATGCTCTAGAGCGTGATCTTGAGCCGATCGAGCAACCGTCAGGGCGCTGCGATGCTGGCATTCGCACCCTTCGCATTAAGCGCGGTCCTGATCTCGGAAAACGCGATGTCACGGTTGGCCGCGACGGAGTCCACGATCGTCGCGCCATGTCGTTCGAGCCCGTGCGAGCGCCTGTCGCCGCCGAGAGGGCTGGAGCGCATCGCCCTGCTCACGCTCCGGCATGCTCCAGCGGTTGACGCCCGCCGCGCTCACATCAAACTGATCGCCAGCCTGGCGGGCATCAAACTCTGCGCGACCGCGGCCAGAGCCCGAACCCAAAGATTGACAGACAGAACCTTCGGCATCCCTGCCAACCTTCGACACGTCAGCCGGTCTGAATCAGCATCGAGCTGATTTGAGAATCCCAATGATTCTATCAGATCGAAGCCCGCTCTAGGGCAACGTGTAGGAGGTCTTCACCGTGGTGTAGAACTCCGCAGCATAGCGGCCCTGTTCGCGTGGTCCGTAGGATGAGCCTTTCCGCCCACCAAAGGGCACGTGATAGTCCACTCCGGCGGTCGGCAGGTTGACCATCACCATCCCGGATTCGGCGTTCCGCTTGTAGTGGCTGGCGTGTTTGAGACTCGTCGTGCAGATTCCTGCCGTAAGCCCGAATTCGGTGTCGTTGGCAAGCGCCAGCGCCTCATCATAGTCTTTGACCCGAATGACCGAGGCGACCGGACCAAAGATCTCTTCACGGTTGATGCGCATCTGAGGCGTCGTTTCAGTGAATAACGCTGGCTCCAAGTAGTAGCCTGGCGTCCCCCGCTCCAGCCGAGAGCCACCCCATGCAAGTTTGGCCCCCTCATCCTCGCCGATCGCGATGTAGGACAGGTCTTGGTCGAGCTGATTTTGATCCACGACGGGCCCGATATGCGTTCCATCCTTGAGCGAGTCGTCGACGACAAGCTTGCTCAACCGCGCTTTGAGCGCTTCAACGAAGGAGTCGTGGATCTTGTGTGTTACGATCAGGCGGGACGAGGCAGTGCAACGCTGACCGGTAGAGAAGAAAGCGCCGTTCGCAGCACACTCGACAGCGGTCTGGAGATCCGCATCATCAAGGATGACGAGCGGATTCTTTCCGCCGAGTTCCAACTGGAACTTGCGCATGTTTTCGACGCTGCTGGCGGCGACCTTCTTGCCCGTCGTGACGGAGCCAGTGAAACTGATCGCATGCACATCGCGACTGGTAAGAAAAGCATCGCCAACGACTGAACCGCGGCCCATGACCAGGTTGAAGACCCCGTCAGGAATACCAGACCGGATGATGATGTCGGCAAGCGCCCAAGCTGACCCGGGCACCAGGTCGGCGGGTTTGAAGACAACGCAGTTTCCATAGGCGAGCGCCGGTGCGATCTTCCAGGCGGGGATCGCGATCGGAAAATTCCAGGGCGTGATGATGCCCACGACGCCTACCGGTTCGCGTGTTATGTCAACCTCGACGCCCGGGCGAACGGAAGGCAGCTTCTCGCCGGACAGGCGCAGGGTTTCGCCCGCGAAGAAGCCGAATATCTGACCCGCTCGGACGACCTCACCGATGGCTTCGCCCAGCGTCTTGCCTTCTTCTCGCGCCAGCAACCTGCCCAGTTCCTCCCTGCGGGCCAACAACTCTGTCGAAACCTTTTGCAGGATGTCGTGTCGGAGCTGGATGCTGGACCGCGACCAGGACTTGAACGCCTGTTTGGCCGCAGCGATGGCGGCTTCGGCGTCCTGTCGAGACCCACGGGCATAGACACCGACGACGTCTCGGGTGTTCGAAGGATTGATGTTGTCTGCAGCCTCGGCCGAGTTCGTCCATTGCCCGGCGATAAAATTCTGATGCACAGTCATTCTGGTATTTTTCCTGTTGCTGCTGTTCGCCTGATGGGAACAGTTGTCTGCTGAACCGAAAGTCTAACTGCCCTGCTTGGGACAAGAGTTTTCGAAGGTGACGATGGCCCAGCGGTTCTGGCGCAAGGCCAGCTTTCGCATCCAGCCGGTCCTCTCGCCGAACTTGGCGCGGCACCAAGCGCCGTCGGTCGCCATCAAGCACAGTTCGGTCGTGACGCAGGTTTGCGTCGGCACGACGCCGACCACCTCGGCGTCGTCGCGCGCCTCGGCACGGACGTTCAGGTTGACCAGGACCTGCACGCTGGCGCGTTCCGGCGCGGGAGGCGCGGCCTCTGCCGCATCCACACACTTGCTGGTGAAGCCCGAATAGAAGCAGCCGCCGGCCCGCCTGGCAGCCTCAAGCATGGCCGCAGTGCCGGCAACACCCACCTTCTCGAAGATCAAAGGAGAGCCCGATGCACTTGTTCCGCTAATCCGCCGCTGACTGCCGCCAAGCCGGGCGATCACCGCGCCGGCGGCATCGAACAGGGTCATCTGACCCTCACTGACGCCCCAGGATTTGACCAGAGCGGCCTCGCCGCGGCAGCCCTGTCCCTCGACGGCGAAGCGGCCGTCTGCATCAGCTTTCGAGCCCAGCACCATATTGCAGGTTGACGGAGGGTTGGAGTAGCGGGCATCGACGAGTTGCCAGCTGCCGTTGAATGCCTGGACGAACTGGTCCACGGACTGCGCCCGCGCCATCGTGGCCAGCGACAACGCGCCGGCCGCGGCCAACATGATCGTCAAAAACTTCGTTACTTTCATGACTCCGCTCCGTTACATAAAAGCAAAGATTAGGAATAGGTTTTTCAAGTCAACTCAGCTGTTTCTATAGAATAAAATAGATTTCGGCAGGCCGGGGAGTTTGAACGGGAACTCGAGACCTGGCGTTTTCCTTAGGGTTCGCCCGACGAAACCTCGGCCTTGCCGACGACCCTCCCGTCCTGCCGGAGAACCACCCTGATGGAAATGCGGTCGCCCTTGGCAAGAGACAGCGCGGTCCTGGCTATGTCCTGGGATTGGCCGGCAGACAGCTTCAGCGTGCGGTTCTGGCGCGTGGTCACTGTGCCCGAGCCGCCGGTACGGTCGATCTCAACCGAGCCCTCGATCTCGGCAACGCCAAAGCCGACGGCCGATGCGGTAATCTGGACACCGGCCTCCGTGGGCACGATGGCGATGGAGGGGGCCGCAATGGCGCCTCCGTCCTGCGCCACGGCGCCGCCTGCACCGCAGGCGGCGGCAAGACCTACAAAGAGTACGGCTGCGTGGCGCATCGACGCGTCGCTAGAAACTGGTCTGGGTGATCGAAACCGTTCCCGGCGCCGTCGAGAACACCTGCATACCTGTCACGCCGGCCGAGCTCAGATTGTTGCCGTTCTGCGTGATGGTCACGGAGGTGTTGGCGGCCACCGACGTGGAGAAGGTGTTGCCGTTGCCGTTCTGAATTATCTCGCCGCTGCCACCAGAACCCACGGTCAGTGAGTTGGCATTGCCGCTACCGTTCTGCACGATCAGACCGGTCGCGCCACCGCCGACGGTCAGCGATGCATCGTTGCCATCGCCGATCTGCAGGACTGCGCCAAGGGAATCGGCTCCAAATGCGCTCAACTGAGCCGAATTGCCCAACGTCCCGCCAGCCGAATTGTCCTGGAGAAGAAGCAACTGACCACCGTCGCCTTCGATGGTCAGCGTCGCGGTGTTGCCCTGTCCTGTCTGAAGCGCGTACGGCGCGGTCGCCTGGTCCATCCGGTACAGGTCGCCGACATCAAGCGTGCCGGCGAGCGCGTCTTCGATCATCTGCTGCGTCGGGCCGGCGACAAGCGAGTCGGTGGCCAGCGACTGGTTTGACGAAAGGATGTTGCCCTCGATCGCGCCAAGAGGGCTGGTCTGTATTATCTTCAGGACGTTGTCGCCAGCAAAAGCCGGAAAGGCACAGAAGAAGAGAATGCCTGTCAATATAGCCTTAGATTTTCCTACCATGCGAACATCCCCTCTCCCGTAAAACGTCACCAGGACGTCTGCGATATACTAATCATATTGTCGATTCCGGACTGTGAAAACCCGACGACGTTATTCAATCCGGTCTGCGAGACAGCGGCATGATTTGTGATGCCTGAAATCGAGGCTGTAAGCCGGTTCCCGCTGCCCTCCTGCGCGAAAGCGAAGAGATTGTGGCTCCCGGTGACGCTGGCTGTGATGTGGTTGTCGAATCCGCTCTGGATGATCGAACCGGGCGTCAGACCAACCGAGGGGGCCGATCCGGTAAAGGGCGCGCCGAGCGGGCCACCGTTGAAATCGCCGTTGATGTTGACGTCGATCACGTTCGCCGCGCCGAGACCGTTGTGGGCCTGAAGAACGGACACCGCACTGAAGCTGCCGTTCACGTCGAGCATGAGCGAATTGGACAACTCGTACTGGGTCAGGATGATCAGTTCGTTGCTGGCCTGGGCAGGCGCCGATGCCAGGACGACGCCGGCAACAAGGACAGAATGTAATTTCATTGCGACAGTCTCCTCGTAATGTGGGGAGATCATCGCAAGTGCTGCTTAATATTCGGGCCGCGGGATCGATCAAAGTTGAAGCAACGTCGCCTTCTCCGGTCCGACCGAAGACAAGGTCATTGCTGGAACACGACGGCGCTCTGCCAGAGCCCCTCCGAGCCGCCAGCGGCATGTTTGCTGCACCGGTCTCGACGCCGCCGAACTGGTTGCTGTCACCGTTCACCGACGCCGGGAGGGTGAGCGGCGCACGTCCCTGCGAGTTGGAGAACGGATTGAGCGGGCCCATGAGCATCGTCAACGCGTCCACGCTATCGAGGCAACATAGTCACGTTGCCGGGCCGCCTTCGGTGTCGCGCCAAGGTCTGGCGCCGTCGCTGCGCCGGCAACCGCAGGCGAAGCCTCGGAAACGGCCCCGTCCACGCCCGGCTCAAGCGAGCCGACTGTTTCGTCCGGCGCTGCGGGAGGCGGAGCCACCGGTGCGGGCGCCGCGGCCGGAGTCGGGCGACGCGGCGCAGCGGCCGTGCGCGGCCATGCGGCCGTCGTCTCGACGACATCCGCGGCGTTGCGGGTCTTGGGCGGCGGCACAATTTCAGCGGCCGCGGTCAGCTTGGTGCCGTATTTCTCGTTGCGATAGTCGGCGATCACCTCGCGTCCCGCATTCTGGTCCTCGAACGACCAGACACCGAGTTCGGCGCCCTCGATGATCATACCCATCACCGCCTTCTCGATGGCCTGCTGCACGGCGATCTGCTTGGGCTCGTTCTGGGTGATGCCAGCCTCAGCCTCGATGATCTTGTCGAGGGCTACGTAGCGGAACGCACCGCCCTGCAGCGCGTAGGAGGCGATCATCTTGTGGACCGCGACGCTGGACAGAACCTCGCCCGTGTTCGTCGAGACGGCCCGTAGCGTGACGGTCACGGTGTCCTGCTGCCATTTCACATCGCCGCCGATGCCCAGATAGCGCGCGCCGATGCCGCCCGTCATGGTGTTGGTGTCGTAACCGGTGATTCCGCCCTGGAGGATGATGCCCGCGTGATCCAGCGGCGGCAGGACGCGCGCGTCGATACGCTGCTCGTTGCGGTAGAGCCGCCGCATCTCGGTGACGATCTGCCGTTCCTTGAGCAGGTCGTCGAGGCGGGCACGGTCGAGCACCGTGAACCAGCGCTTCTCGCCAGCATCCTGCAAGGCCTTGATCAGCATGGGCGCGCCGCCCTGGGTGACAGCCCGCGACATGGTCTGGACGTTCTCGCGTTCCTTGTACTGGCCGGTCAGATCGGGGAAATCGTAGACGGCGACGGTAATGCGCTTCGACGGGGCCGGGATGGTACGCAGGCTGTGGCTCTGCTTCGTCACAGGCGTGTAGACGGGCTGCAGAACACCTGCGGTCGGCACCGCCTGGCATCCGCCAAGCACAGACACGAGTGCACCTACGACGGCGACCTTTGCGATCATGGTCCCAAAGCGCCGGCTTTTCGGCATGTCGCCCTCCCGTGATGCCGCTGCCCGCACTTGCACTGATCCGTCCCGCGTCGAAATCAATTGAGCCCCGGGCTGAGCGACGTGCTCGACGTCAGGTCGCCGCTCAGGGCACCGGGGTTCAATCCGCCGGACAGAGTGTTGCTCGACCCGAGGCCACCTGTGTCCTGCATCAGGGAATTTGTATCGTTGTTGGCCGCAACCAGCAGGGGCACCACGATCTCGGTGACGCCTGTCGGGTCAGTAATGACCAGCCGAATCGAATCGATGGTTCGCTCGTAAGTGACGGTCGTGTCGCCGAAACGGACAGTACCCGATTCCTGCGGATTCTCACCGAAGATCGCCTCGGTAACCTGACTCGCGAGCGCCGAAAGCAGGCGGCTCTGGAGCTGGCGGATGAAGAGGTCCGCGTCGGTGGAGCCCGGCTTGGTCGGATTGTTCGGATCCGCATCCGCGGGCGGCTTGCGGGCCGTGGCCGTACGCTGGGCGTTGGCCATGCCGAGCAGGTGAGACGAATTCAGCGGGCTGCCACCGAAGGAGGGGTTGATCGGAGTGTAGACCATATCCTGAGCGGCCGAGCCGCCCGCGGCAGCCAGAACAACGCCAGCGGCCATCAGCGCCGCGCAAGCAATCTTCATCATCTCATCTCCCCCCGCACCTTGCGAATGAGAAACACAATGACGGCGTTTCCTGCAAACGCTGGCGGCGAACGCCGCGCCCATCATCAGCCCAACGGCCGTCGTCGTTGCAAGGGCGATCTTGAAGGTCATCGTCTTCGTCCTGTTACACAGTTCAGTGCTGCGCGAAGAGTCCGGCCGGGCGGTTTCCCGCCCGGCCGGTAGTGGTTACTGCGAGACGGAGAGGTTGTTCGAGCTGCCGTTCTGGGTGAACGACGTCACGTTGTTCGACCCGTTTTGCAACACGGCAGCCTGGTTTCCATTGGAGGCGCCGGCGTTGCCGACCAAGCCGGTGATGGAGTTGCCGCCGCCGATCTGAGCGAAGGCAAACTGGTTCAGATTGCCGACGACGTCATAGGTCAGGCTGTTGCCCGACAGCGCCGAGGACGAGTCCTGAAGCGCCCTGCCCGCCACGAGCTGACCGCCAGACGTGCTGACCAGCAATCCCGCAGCGCCGGTCAGGATGCCAGAGCCGTTCGAGTCCCCCTGGAAGGTCATGCTGACCGTATTGAGGCTGCCGATCTGGTCGATCAGCGCCTTGTTGTCGTTGCCGGTCGCCTGCGCCACCGCGTCGTTCCAGTCGCCGGACTGGTCAATAACGAACTGGTTGCCGTCTCCGAGGATATCGACCAGCGCGCTGTTGATTTCGCCGTCCTGTTCGATCGCTATACCGTTCTGGTCGCCGACGATGTCGACGAGCCCGGTATTCACCGCTCCTATCTGGCTCAGCATGACCTCGTTGGCATTGCCGTTCGCCCGCGCCACCGCGTCGTTCCAGTCGCCGGACTGGTCAATATCGACCTCGTTGCTGTCTCCGAGGATATCGACCAGCGCGCTGTTGATGTCGCCGTCCTGTTCGAGCGAAGCGACGTTGAGGTTTCCAGTGACGAACACCTCGCCCGTATTGCTGCCATCCTGGTCGACCGCCACGTCGTTCTCGTCGCCGAAGACGTCGACGGTCCCGTAGTTGCTGCCATTAGCCGACAGTTGGTCGAGCGAAATCGTGTTGGCGTTCCCATCGACGTAGATCTCGCCAACATTGCCGAACGAGGCGAGGCTGTCCTGGTTCAGGACCACTGCATTGCCATCGCTGTTGCCGGAGGACCGGTTTCCGATCAGGACCTCGCCGAGATTGGCATTTCCGATCTGGCTCAGCGCGAGTTCGTTCGCGTTGCCGCTCGCTCGCGCCAGCGCCTCGTTCCAAACGCCAGTCTGGGCAACGCCGAACAGGTTGCTGTCTCCGAGTATCTCGAGTTTGGCACTGTTGCCGTCGCCTTCCTGCGATATCGCGACCTGATTGGCGCTTCCGTCCACAGTGCTGACGATCCAGTTACCCAGTCCGTCCTGGACGAGCCCGAACAGATTGTCGCTGCCGGTGACGACATAGCTGATGTCATTGCCTTCGCCGGTCTGGCGAACGCGCGACTGAAGCACCCCGACTCCGAGGGCCGGCCCCGTGAAGACACCGGACGTCACGCCATTGCCGGCGCCGGAGAAAGTCAGCGTTGCGATGTTATCCGCCGCGCCCGTGTTGACCTGGCTCAATTCGCGAAGCTGGTTGCCGTTGCCGCCGCCCTGGCTGATGCTCGCAATGTTGGCGCCGCCAGCCGAGAGGTTGTTCGTCTGCGTCGCCGTGTAGACGAGTTGCGAGTTGCCGGTCTGTGTGATGGTCAGATCGTTGCCGAAACCGGTCTGGTGCGCGCCGCTGCCGTCATTGCGCGGGCCGCTGCTGGTGTTGCCCACGCGTGAGGACTGGCCGGTCTGGGTAATGGTGACGTCGTTCGCATCGTCCGTTGCGCTGCCGGTGAAGGTCTGACGCAGGTTGGAGACGCGCGCCGACCAGCCGCCGCTCTGGGTGATCGTTGCGTTGTTGGAAGAGGTCGTCGCAGACGTGCCGCCATTCTGCTGCACCTCGAAGACGGCCTGGTTGGGGCCCGTCTGGTCGATTCGCAGATAGTTGGAGTTTCCGATCTGGTCGATGCCAAGTCCTGCCTGGTCGCCCGGCGATCCTGCCCGGTTGATCTGGTTGCGCGGCGGGCTGGTGACGTTCGAGTCATGTGTCTGGTTGATGATCAGCTCGTTGTCAGCGCCGTCCTGCCGGATTCGCTGCGTCGTATGTCCGGCTCTGTTGCCGACGGCCGAACCGTTGGACTGGCCCTGAACGATGGAGGCCGAGTTACCGCCACCGATCTGGTCGATATAGGCCTCGTTCTCGCTGCCGGCGAACGCCGCCCCCATCAGAAGTCCGACCGCCGTGGTGGTCGCAAGTGTCAGCTTGAATGTCATCGTGTAACTCCTGTCACGCGGTTGAATGTGGCTCGAAGACGTCGGCCGGGCGGGTTCCCGCCCGGTCGATAGTGCTTACTGCGAGACGGAGAGATTGTTCGAGCTGCCATTCTGGGTGAACGAAGTCACGTTGTTCGACCCGTTTTGCAACACGGCAGCCTGGTTTCCATTGGAGGCGCCGGCGTTGCCGACCAGGCCCGTGATGGAGTTGCCGCCGCCGATCTGGGCGAAGGCGAACTGGTTCAGATTACCGACGACCTCATAGGTCAGGCTGTTGCCCGACAGCGCCGAGGACGAGTCCTGAAGCGCCCTGCCCGCCACGAGGAGGCCACCAGAGCCGCTGACCAACGCTCCCGCGGCGCCCGTCAAGCTGCCAGAGCCGTTCGAGTCCCCCTGGAAGGAGATGCTGACCGTATTGAAGCTGCCGATCTGTTCGATCAACGCCTTGTTATCGTTGCCGGTCGCCATCGCCACTGCGTCGTTCACCGAACCAAACTGGACGATGCCGAGCTGGTTGCCGCCTCCAAAGACATCGACCAGCGCGGTGTTGTCAGAGCCTTCCTGGTCAAGCGACGCGGCGTTGAGGTTGCCGTTGATGACGACAGTCCCCCCGTTCCTGCCGACCTGGTCGACCGTCACGTCGTTGTCGTCGCCGAGGATATCGACGAGCAGGTTGTTGCCGTAGTCGCCGCCGATCACGCCGAGCTGGTCGACGGCGACAGTGTTGGCGCTTCCATCAACGAGGATCTCGGCTTCGTTGCCGAGCGAGAGGCCGCTGTCCTGGTTCAGGGCCACCTCATTGTCGTCGCTGAGGTCGACGGTCCGGTCGCCGATCAGGATCTGGCCGATGTTTGTGCCGCCGGTCTGGCTGAGAGTGACATCGTTGCCGTCGCCGGTCGAACGCGCCGTCGCTTCGTTATAGTCGCCGTCCTGATCGACGTCGAACTGGTTGCCGTTCCCGTAAGACTCGAGCAGCGCGCTGTTGACCCCGCCAACCTGGTCGAGCGTTGCGCCGTTGGAGTTGCCGGTGACGAACACGTCGCCCACATTGCTGCCGGTCTGGCCGACCGCCACTGCGTTCTGGTCGCCGAGGACGTCGACAGTCGCCTCGTTGTAGCCAACCGCGCCGAGCTGATCGACGGACACCTTGTTGGCGTCTCCATCGACGAGGATCCCGGCTTCATTGCCGTACGAGGAGCTGGCGTCCTGGTTCAGGACCACCAGATTGCCGTCGCTACCGGGGGTCCGGTCGCCGATCGCGATCTCGCCGAGATTGGCGTCTCCCGTCTGGCCCAGTGCGAACTCGTTGGCGTTGCCGGTCACCCGCGCCACCGCCTCGTTCCACGAGCCGGACTGGTCGATGCCAAACTGGTTGCTGTCGCCGACGATGTCCAGCTGCAGGTTGTTGCCGTTGCCTGCCTGAGTGATCAGGCCCTGCGTGACCGTCGACGAGGAGGTAACGAACAGGCCGAAGCCGCTCGTGCCGTTGGCGTTGCCGACCTGCAGCGCGTCCGCGGTGTTGCCATCGCCGACCTGAGAACCGTCGATCGCGTTGCCGTTGCCGTCCTGGCTCATGACGGTCGCATTGCCCTGGCCGTTCTGGAGCGAGGTGCCGATGCGGTTGCCTTCGCCGGTTTGGCTCAGATTGGCGTCGTTGCCTCCGCCCGTCTGCGTCACGCCGCCAGCGACGGAGTCGGCGTTACCGGTGCCGATGATGTTGCCGCCCGCGCCTTCGCTAGTCTGGGTGATGTCCACATTGTTGGCAGCACCCGAGACATGCGTCTGCGAGATGCCTGTGACCGTGGACTTGCCATCTACCGGCTCACCCGAAGCGGTTCCCTGGGTGACGGTCGCGCTGTTGAGTGTGCCCGAGCTGGTTCCGCTGCTCTGGTTGATCTGGTTGACGCGGTTGCCGTCGGAAAGCTGGTCGATGACCAGCAAATTGCCGTTGCCGGTCTGGTCGAGGCCGGTGCCGCGCGTACCGATCTGGTTGCGGCTACCTGCCTGTTCGATGTCGAGGCTGTTACCCGAGCCGTTCTGGCTTGCCGCGTCGGTCGACGTGCCAAGTTCGTTATCGTCTCCGGCTGCCTGCATCACGACGCTGGAGCTGCCGCTACCCGACTGGGAAACGTTTGCGTAGTTGTCGTCGGCCCAGGCCGGCGCAGACACCAGTGCCATGGCTGTCGCGCCTAGTAGCGTCGAAGCGAAACGCTTCGATGAGAAGAGAGCGTTCTTTTTCATGATTTTGAATGTCCCCAACTGAGGTTTCAGAGATGGCGTTGCCAGTCGCGCGTGGACCGATGGCCGGCCTCGCGCGGGGCAACGTCAGTTTGTTGAACCCTGGCGTCTGCGACGAGCCCTACACCGCGCACTGGCTGCGGCTGCGAGCTGGATCAGTCGCACTATGTTTCTGAAGTTGGACGCCGGAGCAGGCGAACCAGGCTCCGGCGCCACGACGACGACCGTTACTTGGCAACCGCAGCCATATCGGCGCGCGCCTGCTCGACCAACTCGACGCCGATCTTCTCGCTGTACTCCTTGACGACGGGCGCAACGCGCTCGCTCATGGCTGCAAGCGCTTCAGGCGTGGGGCGGGTGATCTTGAAGCCCTTAGCCTCGAGTTCCTGCTCCAGATTGTCAGCCGCCTTGCGCGACACGTCCCGCTGGAAGGCTGCCGATTCCTTCGCGGCTTCCATGACATGTGCCTTGTCTTCGTCGGAGAGGCTTCCAAACCACTTCTGGCTCGCGAGCAGAACGAACGGCGTATAGACGTGGCCAGTCTTGGCCAGATGGCTCTGCACCTCATAGAACCTTGCGGTATAGATCAGAGCGTACGGCGTCTCCTGGGCATCGACGGCGCCATTTTCGAGGGCACTGTACAGCTCAGGCCAGGGAAGCGGCGTCGGATTGGTTCCCAAAGCCGTCCAGGTCGCAAGGAACAACGGGTTGGGTATAACCCGGATATTGATCCCTGCCATATCCTCCACCGTGTTGATCGGACGGATCTTGTTGGTCATGTGGCGGAAGCCGTTGTCCCACCACGCCAGCCCGACCATGCCGGTCTTTTCCTTCAGCTGTGAAAACAGCTGCTCGCCGACCGCGCCATCCATGACGGCATCCACCGCGGCGAAGTCCTTGTAGAAAAACGGAAGGTCGTAGATCATGAACTGCGGAACGACGCCGACCAGGTTGGGCGTGGGGCCAACCATGATGTCGATGAAGCCGGCCTGCACGGACGCCTGCATCTCGGGCTCGCTGCCGAGCACGCCGTTGCCGAATGTATCGATCTTGATACGCCCGCCGGTCTTTTCTTCCACCAGCTTCGCAAAATGGCGCGAAGCCTGTCCGACCGGATGGTCCTCTGTAGGCACGTAGCCCAGACGCGGATTCTGAGCCATGGCCGGAGCGGCAGCCAAGAGGCCTCCCACGAGGGCTGCAGTTAGAAGCAGTGCTTTCATAGCTTTCATAATTTATCCTCCCAAGAATGGTTCACAGGAACCAGGATGCAGGAACTGTCACCTCGGGCGACAGGACCGGCAATACGTGAGTTGCGCCCTTGCCGCTGAGGCGAAGGGTATGTTGCTTAGTTGACCACCGCGTTGAGCGCAGCGCCGACGGCGATGTGACTATCCATTGCTACCGCTGCGATGAACACAGCTTTAGGAAGTCATCGGGTCGACGCATGCGCATTCACCACGGGTGGACGAGACCAGCGGCCCGCCCGCGATGAGACGGGCCATAGGCAGGATCAATCGAGCCAGCCCTTGCCCGAGATCGGGGGCGTCGGGGGGTTGGGCTGGGAGGCAGTCGGTGGCCAGTTATGCGTGCCGGTCGGGAAGGGATTGATGGCAACCCGCGTGTCGAACCCCGGGCAATGGTTCGCCGCCGAGTGCCAGCGGCCGGCCGGGACATAGACGATATCGCCGGCCTCCGAGACAAAGAAGGGAAGGCCTTCGATGTTGTAGCTGATCTGACCTTCCATGATGAACCAGAATTCACCATAGTTGATGTGCCTGTGTCCCAGCGACGTGGGGGACTGAGGATTGCAGTTGAACGCCTGGCCGCGGATCGCGTTCACAAACAAGCCAGGACTGGTTACGAATGCGCTCGCCGATGGCGAAGCAAGGAAATCCCTGAAAGTAGAATTGCCCGTCCCAAGGGCTTCTGCACCCGGATCCTGTCGCGTCAACGCCCAAGTCATCCCCGCCTGCGGCTTCGGCAAGGTTGCCGCCGCCTGCGGGTAAGTGATCTTGGCGTCAGCGGTGAAGACCTCGAAGTGCAGGGACGGTACCGCGCCGACGTTCTTCATCTGGAACTGCGTGCGCGCGGGAACCTGGACCATAAAGCCTTTGGTGGCCGTAAACGGCGTCTGGCTCCCGATCGTGAACTCGACCGAACCTTCCCAGACAATGAAGGCCGCGCGGGTATCCGATATGAACATGGCCGGCGACTGATCACCGACCGCCAACTGAACCCATGAAGCCTGCAGGTGCGCGTCGCTGACGACCGTCTGGTGCCAAGTTTTGGACTGATTGGCGGGAGAAATCTTGGCGCGCACGTCGGCTATCGTCGTATGTGGCTTGTTCGGGGCCTTGTATGGTGCCAGCGCCACCGGCTTTGGCGTCCAGGTGAACACGGTCTGTGCGAGCGCCGCGGTGGACGATACCGCCCCGATCGCCAACGCGGCTATGATGGCCAATCCGCCTTTACATAGATTCATGAGAGTTCCTCCTCCATCTTCAGTTTTACCAATGGCGACATCACCAATCTGACCGAACCTCCCGAGCCAATCAGATTGTTCCACGATGTGGGCATGGTGTCCAACAATGCATACTGGGCAGAATATTAACTCATTGTCAACGCTTCATCGCTGTGCTTCAAAGCTCGACGATCAGATCCTTGCCCCTTGGGTTAACGTTACGGCACTGCACTCGGCTGACGGTGTGGGCCGCCCGGCGGCCGATCTGCGTTTTACTAGGGTACGGGTGTGATCGCCGCTCCACTCTGGAACCAGGCGATCACGTTCTGTGCCACGAGGTCCGCCATTGCGGTGCGCGTACTGACCGATGCGGATCCGATATGCGGCAGGATCGTCAGGTTATCGAGCGCCAGCAGGTCTTCGGAGACATTGGGTTCATCCGCGAGCACGTCGAGGCCGGCCGCCGCAATGGCTCCTGTGCGCAGGGCGCTGATCAGTGCATCCTCGTCCACGACGGTTCCGCGGCCTACGTTGATGAACACGCCCTCGGGCCCGAGGGCGGACAGCACCTCGGCATTCACGCTGTTTGCGGTCGACGGGTCGCCCGGCACGATGGAGATGAGCACATCGACGGCACTGGCAAGTTCCAGCAGTGAAGGAAAGTAGTCGTACGCAACCCCCTCCGCCGGGCGCCGGCTGTGATAGGCAACAGGAAGCCCAAACGCTTCAACTCGTCGGGCGATGCAGCGACCGATCCGCCCCATTCCGTAGATGCCGACCCTGCGGTTCCGCAGCGTCAGACGGCTAAGCGGGTAGTCCGATGCTTTCCACCGGCCCCCGCGAACGAAGGCAGCCGCCTTGGGTATCTCGCGCACGACACTGATAAGGAGCCCCAACGTGAGATCGGCGACTTCCTCGTTCAGGACATCAGGGGTGTTCGTGACGACGATATTCTTGCTGCGTGCGTAGGCAGCATCCACCGCGTCGTAGCCGACGCCGTAGCTGGCGATGATCTCAAGGTTGGGAAGGGCGTCTATGAACTGCCGATCGATTCTGGCGCGACAGGCCACGCCACGAATTGACGCCCGCACCTCCGGGGACAGATGGGCGTGAATGTCACAGTCAGGGGTTTCGACCAGGCTGAAATGCGTTCTGAGCATGCGGCGGGCATGCTCGTGCATCCAGCCCGGTATCAACACGGTGGCGGCGGGTTTCGACAAAGGCTTTCCTTCCGGTTCGGGGGTGTCACTGCCGGCACGAATGGCCGCAGGTGAATCAGGGTTTTCGCACGGGAGGCCTTTGGATTGCGCAATGCGCCGATAGTGAGCCGCGGACTTGATTTTGGCTTCGAGCTCGCGGCGGCTGGCCAGTTCCTCCAGCGAAATCAGCATGTCAGCGGTTCCTGTACCATGTCCTCCAAAGCCGCCATCGATTCGACCATAATGTGGTCAATCTGTCCAAAAATTTGATAAGGGCCCGCAACCTCTTTGTCAAGACGGCGGGAACGCTGCAACCACAAGGTGGAGCTTGACAAGCGGGCGGTTCCGCCTAATGTTTGGACATAGTGTCCATATTATGGACTCGGCGATTCCAAAAAGGTCGCGTGCTCGTATTCACCGGCTGCACGAAATGTGCCGAATGCCAGACGGTGGCTGCAGCGATGCATGTGCGGAATATCAAGGAGTGTGGCAGCGTGAACAATATTAACTACCTTACAAATATCAATTTCGGGCTTGGAGCAGCCGAGTCACTGGCAGAAATTTTGCGCGAACTCGGCGTGTCGCGCCCTTTGGTGATCAGCGATCACGGCATCAAATCTGCTGGTTTGCTTGAGCGTCCGGTTTTCGAGTTCCTGAGAACAGCGCCGATCTTCCTGGACGTTCCCTCCAACCCGACTGAGAGCGCAGTTGCTGCCGGTCTCGCGCTATACAGGCAAGGCGGCTGCGATGGGGTAGTGGCGATTGGCGGAGGCTCTCCGATCGACCTGGCCAAGGGCGTGGCGCTGCTCGCCACGCACGATGGTGAACTTGAGCGTTATGCAGCGATCCTGGGCGGGGTGGCACGTATCACCGGCGCGGTAGCGCCGCTTGTGGCCATCCCGACAACGGCGGGTACGGGGTCCGAAGTTGGACGCGCGGCACTGATCACACTGGATGACGGCCGGAAGCTCGGGTTTATCAGCCCGCACCTCATCCCGCGCAGGGCGATCTGTGACCCGGGGTTGACGATGGGGCTCCCCCCGGCTCTGACGGCCTCGACAGGGCTCGACGCGCTGTCGCATTGTATCGAGACGTACCTTTCCCCCCGCTATAATCCGCCTGCCGAGGCAATTGCCACCGACGGCTTCCAACGCATCTGGAAGGCCTTGCCTGTCGCGTACGCAGATGGCGCGAACGCGGAGGCGCGGACCGAATTGATGATGGGTGCCCTCGAAGGGGGCATGACGTTCCAGAAGGGTCTCGGGGCCGTCCATGCGCTTAGCCATGCATTGGGCGGTCTCAAGGAGGCGAAGCTTCATCATGGGACGCTCAACGCCATCTTGATGCCGACCATCCTTCGGTGGAACATGGAAGTTGAAGCCGTGGCTCGAAAGGTCGGCTACCTCGAACGCCTGGCGGGACTTGAACATACAACGCTCGCAGATGCGCTGGACGGGTTGAACCGTAGTCTGGGCATTACGCCCAGATTGTCCGAACTGGGGGTCCCCCGGCACGTCATCGATTGGGTGTGTGAGCGAGCCCTTGCAGACCACAGCCATCCCACCAATCCTCGCCTGCTGACCAAGGAAGACTACGCCGCGATCCTTGAGTCCGTCTTCTAGGCTGCGAACCGTCAGAGAATGAGCGAGGGGGTCATTTCATGAGACCGATTATTATCGTAACGGGCGCAAGCCACGGCATCGGTGCCGCAACGGCTCGGCGGTTCGCCGCCGAAGGCTACGATGTCTGCATAAACTACCTCTCGGACACCACCGCTGCGTCCGAAGTCGTCGAGGCCTGCAAGGCCGCGGGTGCCCGCGCCATCGCGGTGCAGGGAGACGTGGGCAAGAGGGAGGACATTCAAGCTCTGTTCAGCGCCTGCGACGATGAACTTGGGCGAGTAACCTGCCTGGTCAACAATGCCGGGATCATCGGGAAAGCTGGAAAGATAGAAGAGTTGCAGCCTGCGGTGCTGGAAACCGCCTTCAGGATCAACGTCTTCGGCGTCATGTACTGTATTCAGGAGGCCGCGAGACGCATGTCCACCCGCAAGGGTGGCCAGGGCGGGACGATCGTGAACATGTCGTCGCTGGCCGCGTTCCTCGGCAGCCCCAACGAATATGTCCACTATGCCGCCACCAAGGGGGCAGTGGAATCCATCACATTCGGCGCGGGCAAGGAACTGGCGCCGGAGGGCATCCGCGTGAATGCCATACGTGTCGGGACCACCAACACGCGGATACACACGCAGGGCGGAAATCCCGAGCGGCCGGCCAGGATCGCGGCGGCGACCCCCATGGGGCGCATCGCGGAGCCTGACGACATCGCGCGCGCGGCGCTGATGCTTGCGTCTCCCGGCTCCGGATTCATGACAGGCACCCTGATCACGGTGGCCGGCGGGCTCTGATGCCCCGCGGTCGGGATATTCCACAGGGGAGTGCCAGGCTGGCCTGGCACTCTTGCTGAGACCGGTCGCGTCCCATCCACGGGCATTCATTCCAGCTCAATTGCCGCGCGACGCCAGTCGAGCACTCTGTAGGGCGCCTCGTCCGCGTTCGATACAAGCATCAATGCCTCGAAAGATTCGCTGTAACCCGACCGCAGGGTGGTCCTGATTTCGACGCGCCAGCTCGGTGCCTGCTGCAGCGTGTTGAAGGCCACCGCCGCCAGCGACTGCTCGAGCTGCTCGCGTGACAGGCGGCCGGCGTGGAAATCCTTGATCGCCTTTCGCACCGACGGCGGCAGGCCAGGAATGTCGCTCAGCAGTCCATCATCGAGCGCTTCCAGGCGAACGCCGGCCAAGCCGGATGAGACGGTGACATAGGCTTCGATGGCGATAGCCATGTCGGGCGTTATTCCCGGGAAGGCGGCGAGTTCGGAGACCGTCTGAAACAGCTTTGTATCGTTTCCAGCCGGCTGCCCGGCGCGGCGGCCGATGATCTTTGTCGCCAGATCGTCCGCCGTTCCGGGAGCGGCGCCGGCGGCTCGCAACGCGCCAACGATCAGCTGCCGCTCGGCGGTGTTGAGATCGATCCGCAAGGCTTCATTTGTCGCAGAGACGGAAACAACCCCGGCCGGCAGGGTGATTGTTGACGATATCTGATCGCTCAGCGTGCCCACATCGTCGGCGGGGCCGGCGCGAATCTCGGCCGCTGCCTGCGAGAGCCCGGCTTCCGCCAGAATGCGCGCCGAAGCCTTGTCCTCCGTGACGCGCACGCTGGCCACGACACCGGTCATCTGCACGCGAAGGATGACAGCAAGGAACCCCAGGAAAATCATAATCCACAGGACGCTGACGAGGATTGCACCCCGCCGGCTCGTTGCCGAGTTCATGCCCATAGCCGCAAGACCCATTTCGCCCCCATGCTTCGCCACGAAACGCGACGCCACAATCCCGGTGAAATCAAGACTTTGCCCTCCCCGGCTCAAGCGATGTGATCACCATGCGGCGAGCAGCCACGCCCAGACGATGACCAGTGCCGGCGCGAGGAACGTTCCAAACGGAACTCGCGCCGCGGCCCGTAGCGGGCGGCGCAGGCGAACCGCGCGGATGACGCTGAAGATGAGCGCTGCGACCGAAGCAAGCATGATCTGGGCGCCGACACCGGCCAGCCCGACCAGGGCGGCGGATACACCGATCAGCTTGATGTCGCCGAAGCCGATGCCGTCGCGGCCGCGCAGCCTCCCGTACGCGAAGTCGAACAGGCACATCAGAAGCATTAACGCGCCCCCGGGAACGATGCGCCAGGCCAGCGCGGCGAAATCACCCGACTGGAACCACCAGTCAGCGAGCGCGACGAACAAGATGCCGGCCGTGTAGCGGTCAGGAATGAGCAAAGACGCAAGATCGTGGACCGCGATTGCCGCTGCCAGAAGGCATAGTGCAAGCGTCGACGCGATGAAGAATGCGGGGCTTCCGACGACAGCGGGCACGGTACCGACGGCGAGCGCGAATGCTACGGCGGCGGTAGACCACCGCCGCGCCCTCAGAAGCTTCATTCGATTACCGTCTTGGCAGGCCGCCGCAGCGGCACGTTCCTGGATGGTTCGTTCATCAGCCGCAATTGCGACCGCATCTGCTCGGCCACATGCTGCGCATCCATGCTGTCGCGAATGACCTGCGGCCGGATCAGGATGATGAGTTCGGTGCGCGTCGCGGAATTCTGGTTGGATCGGAACGCCTCGCCTATCACCGGAAGGTCGCTGAGAACCGGCACGCCGTCGCGGCCGCGCTGCTGGCGTTCGGCGATCAGGCCGCCGAGCATCACGGTCTGGCCGCTGGCGACCGATACGGTCGAGCTGACCTTTCGTTGCGATATAGTCGGCGTCAGGGACTGGGCCTGGCTGCGCTGGACCGAGCTGATCTCCTGTTCGATGACGAGGCTGATCGTGCCGTTTCCGGTGATCCGGGGCAGAACCTTCAGGATCACGCCGGTATTTCGAAACTCGACGTTGTTGACGATCGGTGCTTCCGGATCGGTGATGGACTGCGCGGTGCGGGTGACGATCGGGATCTCATCACCGACCTGCAGCAAGGCGGGCTTGTTGTCGAGCACCACAACCGAGGGCGTGGAAAGCACCTTGACCTCGGTAACGCCGCGCAGCGCATCGATGACGACGCGCGGCTCGGTGTCCGAACCGAGGAGGAGGTTGAACCCCGGAATGGTTCTGGACAGCGCAGCCTTGCTTGCTTCCGTAAACAAGCCCACCGAGCCTTTGTTGTTGCCCAAACCAAGATCGTTGGAGTTCAGGAAGAACTGCACGCCGTAGCGCAACTCGTTGGTCAGGGTCACCTCGGCGATCGTCGCCTCGATGGCAACCTGCTCCTGCGGGCGGTCGAGCGCGACGAGGGCCTGTTCAATGAGCCGCTGCTGGTCGGGCCGCGCGAAGACGAGAATGGTGTTGTTTTCCGGGTTCGCGGTGACGCGCACGCCGCCTTGCAACCCGCCGCCGGCAGCGCTCGGAGAAGGCTGGTCGGAGTTTCCACCAGGGGTCGGCAGGCTATCCGCCATGCGCTGATCCGGCGTCGCACTAGCCAACTGCGAGCCGTCTGCGCCCTGATTCTGGCCGTCGGCCTGCGAGCCGGGCGGAAACTGCGAGGCCGGCTCTTCCGAAGCCGGTGATGCTGAGGCGCCGTTGAACATCTCGTTGACCATCGATGCAAGGCGCCGTGCCTGCAGGTGCTGGACCTTGTACACACGCAAATTGGAGGCAGCCGCGTCGATCCGGTCGAGCCGCTGGATCCAGCTCGCCGCGCGCTGCAACTGGTTGCGCGTCTTCGCCACCACCAGAATCGCGTTGCTGCGCTCGATCAGCTGGACCTTGATCGTGTTGCGCCCGCGACCGCCCTCCCCGAGGTCGAGCACGCGGGTCAGCTCGGGCATCATAGTGGCCGCGCTGGAATTGTTGACAGGGAAAATACCGACCGATTGGTCCGCCAGCCAATCCTGGTCGAATGAGTGCGCTGCTTCGATCGCCGCGGTCCGCTCCGCCGCCGTCCCCTGGAAGATCAGCGCGTTGCGGCTGGGATCCTCGCGCACCATGCCGGGACGGGCGACGAAGTTTTCGAGCAGCGGCAGGATCGTGCTGGCGGAAACGTTTTTCAGGGGAAACACCGTGACGGCGTAGCCGGGCTGGATGGTGGTGCCCTGGTCGAGTTCGGCGGCGCCGAATGCTTCGTTCGCAGGCATCAGCCGCAAACGGTCCCTTTCGCGCATCATGGCCACGCCGTTGCTGCGTAGCGCGGACTCGAACATGGTCAGGATCTCCGAGGCCGGCGTAGGCTTCGACGTCGTGATCGAGACGCGCCCGGCTACCCTTGGATCGATGGAATAGCTGATGCCAAGCACTTCGCCGAGAACGGTGCGCGCGGCCACCTTGATCTCGGCTTCCTCAAGGTTGACCTCGAACTCTTCGCCGCTCAGCCGCTCGAGCGACTTGCGCTCGCCGGCAGTCAGCCGTTGTTCGTAGCCGTAATATACTTCACCCTGCCGGTTGTTCTGCGTGCGGCCGAAGCCGAGGCCCGACAGAAAACCGCCGCCGGAAGACTTGCGCGCACTCAAATCAGCGTTCGCAACCTTGTCCAGGGGATCCGGCCGCTCGGCAACCTCTCCAAGATAATCATCAGTAGAAGTACAAGCGGCCACGACCGCCATTGCGCAGGCCGCCAAGCATCTGCGAACCCATACGGCATAGGTATTTGGAGCGCCGCCTTGCCGAGCTACACTCACCCGCTCACCCCACACAAGCGTACACGCGGCACCCTATGGTCGGAAAAGTACCGTTCTATGAAACGCCTGAAAATCATAAAGCACTGCTTCCCACTTGCGCACAGTACATCTCGCCGATGTCGGTCAGTGGAGGCTCGGTGAAGAACTCGAACGTTTGCAGCGGTTCGACATCGACCTGCGCTCACGAGATGCAATTCCTCCTGTGTCAGGGTCCCGCCGCCGTCCGCGGCAGGACCCTGTGTCATGTAGACGGAAAGGCCGTCGTCGAATGTTCAGTCTAACTCCTCCACTGTTCGAACCTCAGTGGAGCCAGCTTGCTGGCACGGTCACCAATGCCGGGAAGAGAACCAGCAGCACAATGAGGATCATCTGCGCCACAAGGTAAGGCATCGCACCCTTCGTAGCCGCCTCCATTGAAACCCCGCTGATTCCACACACTGTGTTGAGGACCGTTCCGACAGGAGGCGTGATCAGGCCGACCGCGTTGACCATCATGAAGATGACCCCGAAATAGACCGGGTCGATCCCGGCCGCATTGACGATCGGAATGAGGACGGGCACCAGAATGGTGATGCACGGTGCGAAATCGAGCGCGGTGCCGACGATGAAGACCGCTATAACGATCATACCCATCAGCAGAATCGGTGAGTCGATGAATGGATCGAGGAGACTGACAAGCTGGGCGGGCAGATTGGAAATCGTCAGCATGAAGCCGGAGATCATGGAGGCTGCCACCAGCAGCATGATCACTGCTGTCAGACGCCCGGCGGCGAGCAGCGCGTTATAGAGCAGTTGCGGTGTCAGCTCCCGATAAACAAACAGCCCCACAAACAGCGCATAGGCGGCGGCAACGACGCCAGCTTCAGTAGGTGTGAAGAGGCCGAACCGCAGTCCGGCCAGGATAATCACCGGCATCATCAACGCCCAACCGGCGGTCATGATGGTTTTCGGAAGGTCCTTGCGCGGCAGTTTGAGCCGGACCGTCGCCGTTTCCTTTTTGGAAAGGAACCACCAGGCGATCATGAGGCTCAGTCCCATCATAACCCCTGGCACGATCCCGGCGAAGAACAGGCCGACGATGGAAATGTTTGCGGTGACGCCCAGAATGATGAACCCGACAGACGGCGGGATCACAGGGGCGATAATGCCTGTCGCCGCCATCAAGCCCGAGGCTCGACCCATATGGTAGCCCGCATCCCGCATCAGGGGGACCAGCATGACGGCCAGCGTCGCCGTATCCGCGATTGCGGATCCGGAGACGCTGGCAAGCACCAGACCCGTGCCGATGACCACGTAGCCGAGTCCGCCACGGACATGACCGACGAGCGCCAATGCCACGTTCACGATGCGGCGGGAGAGGCCGCCAGCGTTCATCAGCTCACCCGCAATGAGAAAGAACGGGATCGCCATCAGCGGATAGCTATCCGCCCCATTGACCAGCCGCTGCGCCAGGATCTGCGCATCCAGATTTCCCATCAGCAGCATCATCGCGACGCCCGACAGCATCAGGGCGAAGGCAATGGGAACTCCGATGCCCATCGCACCAAGGAGGGAAACGATAAAGACCAAGCCGCTCACGGTGCTTTCTCCGAAGTAAGCGCAGGGGGCACAACCGGTAGCGGCTCAACATGCTCCACCCCCGACCAGGGGGCGGGCAGGATGCCGCGCAGCGAGCGCCACAGATCAATGAGGAGAACCACAGCCATCAGGATGGCAGCAACGAGCCCCGCGAGGTAGATGGCGCCGACGGGAATTCCCGACAGTGCCTGGACGTTGCCCCATTCGATCACGGTGAGTGACCAGCTGCCTTGTGCCAGGAGCCAGCAGCACCAAAGCATCAAGCCATATGAAACAAGAAAGCAGACGAAGCGCGCCCTGCGAGGCAACCGGACCACCAACGACTCGACGCCGAGATGCGCGCCCTTGGCGAGCGCCACCACAGATCCCATGAAGATGACCCATACGAGGACCACACGGGACACCTCAACGGCAAACGGAATGCCTGAGCTGAAGCCATACCGCAGCACGACATTCGTGAAGATCAGGAGGCTGATGACGGCCATGCCGGCGACGACGAAGATGTCGAAAGCCTTGAATAGCCACGGCAACGGAGAGGACATGACTGCTCCCAAAAAGGTTGTGCGCGCATGCGACCGGCCTTCGTCGCACTCTGACGAGTATCCGTAGGCCGTCAGCGGAGCTACCAGCATGTCGGTCGGGCGCAGACGCCCGATCGCGTGATGACGGCAGGCCCTGCTGATGCGGTCGAACAGCGCGCAAGGGTAAAGACGATGATCCCTCGAACCGGTATGGCAGAGGTTTCAGGCGACGCTCGCGGTGTCAGATACCTTCCACTACGGCCAGATGTGCTTTGGCATGCTTCTCGCGGGCCTTGATCGCCGTCTGATACTCTGGAGAGTTGTAGCAGGCGAGGGCTGTATCGTAGTCTTTGAACTCGATGACTGCCAGGCGGTTTGCGGCGGAGCCTTCCATAACTTGGCTCTTACCCGCACGAACGACAAAGGAAGCGCCGTATTTGTCGAACGCTGCCTTGTTCAAGGCAATGTATTCTTTGTACCCCTCCTGGTCTGCAATGTCGACCATTGCGACCCAGTATCCTTTTTTGGTCATTTGCTTTCCTCTCCCAAGAAATTCCCGCGCCCCTCGCGGAACGTACGGACGGCCCGATGCGTTGACATTTCGCACACGTGCGTTTGCCGTTGATCCTCCTCGACCACACGGCTACAACCGAAATCAGGAACGTTGACTACAATATGGACATCTTGTCCAAGAACGTGTAGTACCGCCATGTTCCGTTGTCAAGCAAGGAGATGCGCCATGAGCCGGAGTGACGTCGAGGACGAAGCCGATGCAAGATCGCCTACTCACGTTCAGGGAGCGGCCTCGTTCTCGAAGTTCGTGACGGTGCTGCAGATCATCGCGGATGCCCCGGGAACCCTGGACATTGCCCAGTTGACGAAGCGCGCGCCATTTCCACGAGGGACGGTCTACCGCCTCGTTTCGGCGCTCATGGCGGAGGGACTTGTCGTGCAGTCAGCAGAAGGCGGAACGTTTCGCTTGGGGCCCCGCCTCCTGCAGCTTGCTGCCAAGACTTGGGACGACTCCGACTTGCGGACGATCGCAAGGGATTTTCTGGTGTCGCTCCGCGACGCAACGGATGAGGCCGTCCACCTTGCAGTGCCCAGCAACAACCGGATGGTCTACATCGACAAGCTGGTAGGCTCCAACAGGGTGCAGATGAAGACCAGTATTGGGGGCCAGGTTGAACTTCACTCCACATCCGTGGGCAAGGCGTGGCTGTCCGGCCTGCCGGACCAGCGGCTGCTGGAGGTCATCAAGAGCCTGGACCTGAAGCGCCACACCGCCAAGACTTTCACGACACCCGAAACGCTGTTCGATGAATTGAAGCGGACTCGCGAGCAGGGATTCGCGTTCGATGACGAGGAGAACGAGCCGGATATCCGCTGTCTCGGCAGCCCGATCTTCAATCGTATGCGGGAACCGGTTGGAGCGGTGAGCATCAGCATGCCCGTGTATCGGCACGACGCGCGGCGCCACGAGCTCTGCGCAAGGCTGGTGAGCCAAACGGCGAGACTGATCAGTACCGAATTGTCCACGATGGTGTAGCGCCCGAACTGCCGCTTGCGCGGTCGCGCCACCCGCCGACGCACGTCGATGGCGGCCATGGATCATTTCGATTGGGAGGGAACGAAATGGGAATGCACCAACACGCCGGGGCATTGCTAGCCGCAGGCATGTTCATCGTCGCGTCGGCGGCACACGCTGCAGAAGAAAGTCGCGAACTCGGTCCACATGTCCACGGACGCGGGACCCTGGCGATCGCCATCGAGGCGAACGATGTTCAGATGGAGTTCTCTGCGCCCGGCATGGACATCGTCGGGTTCGAGCACGAAGCCGACACCGCCAGACAGAAGAAGGCCGTGCAGGCCGCGCTCGCCGACCTGAGGGAGCCGTTGAAGCTCTTCGCCTTGCCCGACCATGCGGAGTGCACCGTCACCTCAGCAGACGTCACACTCATCGCCGGCGACCGCGAGGACCATGGCGCCGCCGCAGAGGCTGACGAAACCGCTGAGACCGACGAGCACGAAGGCGGTCACGCCGAGTTCCGGGCAACGTACGCTCTCACCTGCGGGGATGCGTCCCAGATCACGTCGATGGACTTCCCTTACTTCGATCGCTTCCGCGATGCCGAGGGGCTCGACGTGACCATAGTCGACGCCAACGGCGAGACCGCCTTCGATGTGTCGCGCGAGGCGCGCCGTGTGGAAAGATAGGGTCGAGGCGCGCGTCCTGGCCGACGCCGTGCGTTTGCGCGGTGTCGAATACAAGTGGGACCCGCGAGATCCGTTTTGCCTGTCGGTGGGCGAGTTCGAGGTTTCCCGAGGCGAGCGGTTACTGCTGCTCGGCGCATCCGGCAGCGGAAAATCGACCCTGCTCAGCCTGCTGACCGGCATCGCGCTGGCGCAAGCGGGAAGCCTGGAAATCCTCGGTCAACCGCTTGGTGAGCTCGGCAGCAGCGGGCGCGACCGGTTTCGGGCGGAACATTTCGGCATCATCTTCCAGATGTTCAATCTCCTTCCCTACGGCAGCGTCGTCGACAACGTGCTGCTGCCGCTTAGTTTCGCACCGCGACGTCGCGCCCGCGCGATTGCAGCCGGTGGCATGGAGAGCGAAGCCCGGCGCCTTCTGATGGCCCTCGGACTTCCCGCTGAAATCGGCCGGCAGACGGCGGCCACATTGAGTGTCGGCCAGCAGCAACGCGTCGCGACGGCGCGGGCGCTCATCGGCTCACCCGAGATTATTGTCGCCGACGAGCCGACATCGGCTCTCGACGACGATCGGCAGCAGGATTTTATCGACCTGCTGTTCGGTCAGATCGACGCCACGAAGGCAACCCTGATCATGGTGAGTCACGACCGGCGCCTAGCGCAACATTTTACCAGGGTTGTCCAGCTCACCGACATCCTGGCAAGGTCGAAACGCGAAGGCGACAAGAGATGATCGTTGCCCGCCTAGCCCTGCAATCCCTGGGCAACCGCTGGATCACGGTGTTGCTGACGATCCTTGCGATCTCCGTCAGCGTCATGCTGCTGCTCGGTGTCGAAAAGGTGCGCAGCGGGGCAAGAGACAGCTTTGCCGGGACCGTGTCGGGCGCGGATGTGGTCATCGGTGCAAGGTCAGGCGCCATGCAACTCCTTCTCTACTCCGTATTCCGCATCGGCAATGCTACCAACAACGTCACGTGGCGCAGCTACCAAGATATCGTTTCGCGCTCGGAGGTTGCCTGGGCAATTCCGCTTTCCCTCGGCGACAGCCATCGCGGCTTTCGCGTCATCGGGACGACTCCGGATTATTTCGGGCACTTCCGGTATCGCGGCGGCCAGGCTCTGACGTTCGCCGTCGGTGCACCCTTTGATGATCTCTTCGATGTCGTCATCGGCTCGGACGTCGCCAGCCGGCTTGGCTATTCCACCGGCGACAAGATCACCGTCGCGCATGGTGCGGGCTCCCTCGGGCCGCAACACGACGACCTCCCGTTCCGCGTCTCCGGCATTCTGGCAAGGACCGGCACGCCGGTGGACAAATCCCTCCATGTGAGCCTCAAGGCCGTCGAGGCCATTCATGTCGACTGGCGGTCCGGTTCACGGATCCCGGGAGTGGTGACGCCGGCCGACCGTCTGCGGCAGATGTCGCTTCCTCCGAGGGCGATAACGGCGGCCATCGTCGGCTTGAAGTCGCGCCTGCAAGTCATCGGATTCCAGCGCGCTGTGAACGAGTACAGGGCCGAGCCTCTTTCGGCTGTGCTGCCGGGTGTCGCCTTGCAGGAGATGTGGGGACTGGTCGCCACCCTCGAGACCGCATTGCTTGGCGTCTCAGCCATGGTCGTGGTGACTTCGATGCTCGGTCTGTCGGCGATGATCCTGTCGACGCTTAACGAACGACGCCGTGAGATCGCGATACTGCGCTCGCTGGGGGCGAGACCCCGCACGGTTGCAGGTCTTCTTGTCGGAGAGGCGACGCTCCTGACCGTGGCGGGAATCGCGATCGGTACGACCGCGCTCTATGCGGTCCTGATGGCAGCCCGCCCGCTTGTCGACAGACAGTTCGGCATCGACATCGGCCTTCAGCCTCCATCCGCGACGGATGCTCTGTTGCTGTTGGCAATATTGATCGGCGGAATGGCCGCCGGTTTCCTGCCGGCCTATCGCGCTTACAGGATGTCCCTCGCAAACGGCATGATGGTGAGAACGTGATGACTTCCAGATTCATCTTCGGCAACGCGAGATCGACGCTCCGTGGCATAGCTCTCATTCTGGCTGTCCTGGGCCTTGGCTGCGGCGCGGCATTCAGCGAAGGCGCCACCCAGCTGAAATGGGAGATGCTGATCCCGCCGACAGAACCGCTGGCAAATTTCCCGGAAGGACTTCCTTCTGAGCAGCAGGAGGCGTTGAGAAGTGTCCTTTACTGGAAAGGTCACCCATCGGGCGAGCTGAGCGAGGAGTTTGCCCTTCAGCGCGACGAAGCCAAAAAAAGGGTCGACGCCGACAGGGAGACACTCTCAAAGCAGGGCGTCGATCTGGATGCGATTTACGAACGATACGTAGCCTGGGCCACAGAGGTCGAGAGGCGCGGAACCCTTACCGAGAAGACGTATGACGGCAAGCGGGTAGCGATCGCCGGCTATCTGCTGCCCCTGGATTTTGATCCAGCCGGTACGACCGAGTTCCTGCTTGTCCCCTATTTCGGTGCATGCATCCATGAGCCGCCACCGCCGCCGAACCAGGTGATATACTTGAAATCCTCCACTCCATTCGCGGCTACGAGTCTGTTCGAAGGCGTCATGATAACCGGCACGATGCGCGTGCAGTCTGAAAAGAAAGACCTCTCCTTCGTAGATGGTTCAAGCGAGGTTGCCTCGGGCTATCTTTTGGAGGGCGAAAGCATCGAGCCCTATCAAGGCGATGAAGGCGAGGAATAGTGGCCAAGTCCTGAGCGGAGATTCCAACTGCCAGTCGCGGGTCAGAGGCAAGCGCGGATGTGGATGGATGCGCTCAGCGAAACCCGGTGACCCTGAGCACCTCCGCCGGCGAGGTGAGACCTTGCCCTGCCTTCCTGGCACCGTCATGCGCCATCGTGCTCATGCCTCGCTCCAGCGCGAGCGCTTCGATCCTGGAGTGGTCTGCCCCCTGTGAAGCGAGTTCCGTGATCGCCTCGTCGAGGACAAGGATCTCGAACACGGCGATGCGGCCTCGATACCCTGTGCCGTTGCAACGGCCGCAGCCAACCGCGTTGAACACTTTCTGGCCCGGGGAGAACCCGACGGCCTGGTAGCGGGAGTCGGAGGAAAAGGTCTCGGACGAGAGAATTCCTTCCTGCTTGCAGTGATCGCAGAGCCGCCGCAACAGGCGCTGGGAGATGATGCCGCGTACGGCGCCGACCAGCAGATAGGTCTCGACACCCAGGTCGCGCATACGCGTGAAGGCCGCCGCCGCGGTGTTCGCGTGGACGGTGGTGAGAACGAGGTGTCCGGTGAGCGCTGCCTGGACGGCGGCATGTGCCGTCTCGCCGTCGCGTATCTCGCCGACCAGGATCACGTCGGGGTCCTGTCGCACGAACGTCCGGATCGCCGATGAGAAGGTGATGCCGATCGCCGAGTTGATCTGCGACTGCACGATGCCGGGGATCTGGTACTCGACGGGATCCTCGATGGTCACGATCTTGCGGCCCGGATCGTTGAGCTTTGAGAGCGCGGCGGCGAGCGTCGTCGTCTTGCCGCTGCCGGTCGGGCCGGCGACGGCGATCATTCCATGGGTGTGCTCAAGTAGACGGTTCAGCGTCTGCCGTTCTTCCTCGTCCAGGCCCACGCCCGCGAAATCCAGCAGGACGCTGTCGCGGTGCAGGATGCGCATGACGACGGTCTCGCCATGGATGGATGAGAGGGTGGCGACGCGCAGTTCGACTTCGCGGTCGCCGATGGGAAGGCGCATCGCACCATCCTGAGGCTTGCGGCGCTCGGTGATGTCGAGGCCGGCGAGAACCTTGATTCGCGACACGATCGCATCGCCCATTTCGTGCGGCGGCGAAGGCATGATCCGCAAGACGCCGTCGATGCGGAAACGCATCACGAGCCGTCCGCGCATCGGTTCGAGGTGGATGTCGGTTGCCCTCAGGTCGAGCGCGCGCCGGAAGATGTCGTCGACGACAACCACAACCGGCGCGCCGCTCGCGAGATCCCGCAGGCTTGCGATAGCCGCTTCGGAGGTTGCTCCTTCGCCGGTGGCCTGGGCAACATCCTGGGTGCCGGAAAGGCGTTCCAGGCAGGATTCCAGGTCGGGTGCGGGAACCACGCAGACCTCGACGTCACCGTCGAGAACGGATCGCAGCGCCTCTATCGGGTCTGCGTCTCCGGGGTGGAGAACCCCTATGACGGCGCTCCCGCCCGGCGCCGTGAGCGGCGCGATCCAGTTTTCCACAAGAAATCGGTTTGAGAGATTCTGCGCGACGGGCCTGTAGTCAGCGAGCTGCTGCCGGTCGAGAAGCCGCACGCCATAATAGGACGACAGGAATCTTGCGAGGGCGTCGGCATCGACGATCTGCGCTTCGATCAGCCGATGTAGGTCGGAGGCTCGCGAGGCCGTACTCTCACCGAAAAGGCCCCGCGTAGCCTCGCGGCTCGCCAGTCCGGCGTCGGCCATGGACGACAAGAGTGAGTGTAAGTCTGTAAGCTTTGGGTTCATTGAACGTACCTGTCGCACTTGACCCTTGAGCACAATGGACGCCGGCTTGCGCATGCCGAATCCGGCTGTCGGCTTAGCCCGCAGAGCGGTCTGCCTGACGTACAATTCCGGATCCGGCGGTTCCCCGGAAAGCTGCGCCAGACCAGAAGGCTGTGCGGTATAGGTGTCAAGAGCCCCTGCCCTTCTACTCCCACCAGATGGTGAACCGGGTGCCACACGAGGTAGCGATTGAGAATCTTTCGCTAAACCCACATATCGCGGCCAATGTTGCGACCCCCCACTCGACCACGGCAAGCGTAACGCCCGCCAGCAGCTTGTGGGAAATCGTCATGACCATGCGACCGTGACGATTGTAGCCGAGGGCCGCTTCGGCCGAGGAAGGATATCTTAGCCGCAAAGGCAGACTGCACCATGTGGAATGAGCAGGCTTTGAGTGGCTGGAGCCCTTCCCGCGTCATCGCCTTGCTGGGCGTATCAATTTCAGTGATCCATTGCCTTGACGATTTCCTCGGTCATTTTCTTGGCGTCGCCGAGCAGCATCATGGTGCCGTCCTTGTAGAACAGCGTGTTGTCGATGCCGGCATAGCCGGAACCGAGCGAGCGCTTGACGAACAGGCAGGTGCGGGCCTTGTCGACGTCGAGGATCGGCATACCGTAGATCGGCGACGTCTTGTCGTCGCGCGCCGACGGGTTGGTGACGTCGTTGGCGCCGATGACGTAAGCGACGTCGGCCTGCGCGAACTCGG
>NZ_JBBBDZ010000029.1:0-31222 GCF_037153935.1 Mesorhizobium sp. CCNWLY176 | reverse complement strand
AGGCAAGGTACGCTCGGCCTTCGCGATGACCGAGCCGCATCCCGGCGGCGGATCCGATCCATCGATGATTGCCACCCCCCCTTCCCCCCCCCCCCCCCCCCCCACGGCAGGATGAACAATGGCTCAGCGCCCGGTTTCGCCGACTGCACGTTCGGCGGCAGCGATCTCGGCGGCGCGCTTTGCAACCTGATCGCCGATCGGCGGACCCTGGAACCGGCCGCGCTCGAAGCCGAACCAGACAATGCCGGTGACGATCAGGAAGCCGACGGTGATGTACAGCGCCCAGTCATTCGGCGGCTGGATGCCGAGGATGAAGATCAGGATCATGGCGATGATCGACAGCACGGCAAAGAGCTTGAAGATGCCTTCGCCGAGATTGAACGGACCCATCTTGTCCCACTTCGACGTTCCCCACGCGAACAGCCCGAGGGCAATTGGAATGGTGAAGGAGAAGAACAGGAAGATGACCGTGCAGGCGACGACGATGGTGTAGACGGGCGTCTCGCCGATCGAGACCAGCGACGAACCCCAGACGAACAGCACCGCAAGGACCGACCCTGTCCAGATCGCCGCCACCGGCGTGCGATAGGTCGGGCTGACCTTGGCCAGCGCCTTCGAACCGGGCAGGCCGCCGTCACGCGAGAAAGCGAAGATCATGCGCGACACCGACGTCACCGTCGCCAGGCCGCACAGCCACTGGCTGACGAAGATGGCGAAGTAGAGGATGTCCTTCACGACGGGATGAACCTGCGTGTCCATGGCCCAGAAGAAGACGTTCCAGCCCTGCTTTGCCGCTTCGTCCATGCTTGGCAGCATCAGCACGAAGGCGCACAGCATGATGTAGCCGAACAGCGCCGACCACAGGACCGAGCCGATCATCGCCCGCGGCACCGAGTGCGCCGCCTTCAGCGTTTCTTCCGAGGTATGGGCCGATGCGTCATAGCCGGTGATCGTGTAGATCGGCAGCAGCAGGCCAAGCAGGAAGACCCACATCGACGAGTTTGCCGGCCAGACATTGCCACCCGCCTCGCCCGAATAATTGGCGAAGGTGAAGAGGCGGCCGATCTCGTAGCTGTCGGCCGCAGCCAGGCAGACCAGCGCCAGCACGATCGCGGTGGCGAAGATCAGATAGCCGGAGAAGTCGGTGAGCTTGGCGGTGAGGCCGATGCCCATATGGTTCACCAGCGCCTGCAGCCCGGTGATGATCGCGAGGAAGATGATCCGGGTCGTAGTCGTGTCCTCGAGCCCGAGATAGGTCGTGCCGAAGGCGCCCATGAAGAAGTAGTAGGTGCCGACATTGATGGCGCCGAGAACGGTGACGAGGCCGAGCAGGTTGAACCAGGCGGTCAGCCAGCCGGTGAACTTGTTGCCGAGGATCGAACCCCAGTGATAGAGGCCGCCGGCCGTCGGATAGGCCGAGCTGATCTGCGCCATGGCGACAGCGAAGACGAGTGATACGAAGCAGCCGAGCGGCCAGCCGATGCCGATCGCGGCGCCGCCCGCTCCCGATGTCGCCTGAGCCAGCGAGTTGATGCCGCCGGAGAGAATGCAGATGATGGAGAAGGAAACCGCGAAATTGGAGAACTGGCTCATTCTCCGCTCGAGTTCCTGGGCGTAGCCCATGCCGTGGAGGACCTTCATGTCCTCGCTTTTGTCATTTTCAGAGTAACCAGGCGCAGTCATGTGAAAGTTCCCCTGTTTCAGCTAGACAACTTTTTAGCTAGACGACTTTCTGATTTACCTTCTCGGCCACATGGCTTTTTCCCAGCCGTGCGGACGCCTTGGTCCCCATCCCCGGTTCCAAGCCGGCAAAGATGCCGGCCAGGAGATCCGCCCATTTGCATTGCCCGGTTTCATCCCGGATCTCATCGTTGCGGATTTCGATCATCGCGCAGGCAAGCCCGCGCACGCGGCCATGCCGTTCCAGCGTGAAATAGACGCGGTCGGCCGGCGAATAGGGTTCGTTGACGCCGACGGTCACGCCATCGACCGCCTTCAGCGCATCGATCATCGGCGCGGCGAGGCTGTCGTCGTCGTCGTGAATGATGCCGATGTGCCAGGGCCGCGAAACGCCCTTGTAGACCGGCGTGAAGGAATGGACGGAAACGAGCCGCGTCTCCATGCCCTTCACCAGCCGCTCGGCAATGACTTCCTCGATGGTATCGTGGAAGGGCTGCCAGGACAGCGCGATGCGCTCCTGCCGCTGTTCTTCGCTCAGGTTTTCATTGCCCGGCACCACTGTTGTCTCGCTGACCGGTGAGATCAGGTCGGGGGCGTCGAGCGACCGGTTGCAGTCGATGACAAGCCGCGAAACGCAGGATTCGACCAGCGTAGCGTCCAGCACTTCGGCCATGCGGCGAATGACCGGAAGCGCGCCGGGGTCCCAGGCGATGTGGCGCGAAAGCTCGGAGTTTTCGAGGCCGAGCGTGCCGAAACGAGCGGGAATGAAATTCGATGCGTGATCGCAGACCAGCAGATAGGCGCTGGCACCGTTCCGGTTGTTCACCCGGACGGCTTCATACGCCTCCTCTGCTGCGGAATACGCAGTCTCCATTCTCTTGCAGTCCCCTGAAAACGCCGTATCGTATGTTACGTATTTTGTTTCTTTGCGTCTCAATGAATGATTTCATACGCATTGCGAGACTTTGTCAAACGGCTTTGTGCAAGTGCCGGACGGCAGGGCGAAAAGGTTTGGGGACAAGCATCCCGCCAAGTGGCGGGATCGAAGCGGGAGTGGAAATGGCGCTAAGCATCGCGGAACTGATTTCGGATCGCATCGATACGATGCCGGCCGGCGAACGGCGTGCAGCACAGACGCTGATCGCCAACTATCCGCTGATCGGGCTGAAGACGGTGGCGGATTTTTCGCAGCAGGCCGGCGTCAGTTCGCCGACCATCCTGCGCTTCGTTTCGCGCCTCGGCTTCCAGAATTATCCGGAGTTCCAGGCCACGCTTCAGGACGAACTGGCTGCCCAGCTTCAGTCGCCACTGACGCGAACCGTGGCGCGGCCGACGCCAGAGAGCGGCAAGACATCCCCGGTCCTGGAAGCAACGCTGGAGAACATCCGCGAGACCTTCCGCCACGTCTCCGACAAGCAGATCGTCGACATCGTCGCCCGCCTAGCCAATCCCCGCGCCAAGATATTCCTCATCGGCGGCCGCTTCACCGATCCCATTGCGCGGTACATGGCAGCCCATCTCACCATCGTGCGTCCGAACGTGTTCCACCTGACCGGCCAGGAAAGCACGTGGCGCGATCGGCTGATCGACATGGGCAAGCGCGACGTGCTGCTGGTCTTCGACATTCGCCGCTATCAGGAAAGCCTGATCCGCTTTGCCGAAAAGGCGCATGGCCGGAGCGTCGACGTCGTGCTTTTCACCGACCAGTGGCTGTCGCCGATCGCCCGCGTCGCCCGCCATGTCATAGCAGGCCGCACCGCCGTGCCGTCTTCGTGGGACTCGTCGGCCGCACTGTTCGTCGTCGCCGAAACGCTGATCGGCGAAGTGACACGCGCCATGGAGACGGAAAGTGCCCGGCGCATCCGCGAGATGGAAGACCTGAGATAACCGGCCTTGCCCAAACATTGGGCAGTGAACCCGAATGATTACCGATATTTAAGGTGCCAAGCCGTCCGCGAATTGACATAAAGGCGCGATACTGACTTTCGGGTGCTTTGCGCCTAAAATGCATGCCCATTTCGCTGTCTCGGGGACGGTGGAGAGCCGGGCAGATACGAAATCAAGTGGCGATGTATCGCCCCGACGCCCGGAGTGCCGATGGCCGCCTGGAAACAGATCGTCTTTACCCTGGTCATTCTCGTGGTGGCCGCTGCCGCTTGGGCTCGTTTTTATCCCGGCGCACCGGACATTCTGGCCCGCTGGGGCATCGACTGGGCCTATGGCGCAACAGTCAAGACTGAGGGAACCGCTTCGGCCGCCGGCGGCAACCGTCAGCGCGGCCCGCAGACGGCGGTCATCACGGCGCCTGTCACTTCCGCGACGATCAATGACCGGCTGCAGGCGATCGGTACCGGCCGCGCCAACGCTTCGGTTGCGATCAACCCCTATTCCTCCGGCCGCTTGACCGAACTGACGGTAACGCCCGGCAGCAAGGTCGAAGCCGGAACGGTGATCGCACGGCTCGATTCGGATGGCGAGAAGATCGCCGTCGACCGCGCGAAGGTCGCGGTGGCTGACGCACAGTCCAAATCCGATCGGGCCAAGACGCTGCGCGGCACCAACACCGTGACCGCCGTTCAGGTCTCCGATGCGCAGCTTGCGCTCGACAACGCACAGCTGGCGCTGCAGGAGGCCCAGCTGGCGCTTGAACGCCGCGCCATCGTCGCGCCCATTTCCGGCATCGTCGGCATCCTGCCGATCGAGGCCGGCAACTATGTAACGACGACGACGACCGTCGCCACGATCGACGACCGTTCCTCGATCATCATCGACTTCTGGGTGCCCGAACGCTTTACCACCGCCGTTGCAGTGGGCCAGCCGCTGACGGCGACGCCCATCGCCATGCCGGGCCAGACATTCAAGGGAACGGTCAGCGCGGTGGACAACCGGCTGGAAGAGGCCAGCCGCACGCTCTTGGTGCGCGCGAAAATCGAGAATGTCGGCGACAAGCTGCGCGCCGGCATGTCGTTCCAGGTCGCCATGGGCTTTCCCGGCGACACCTATCCTTCCGTCGACCCGCTCGCGATCCAGTGGGGCACCGATGGTGCTTTCGTCTGGGCGATCCAAGGCGGCAAGGCAAAACGTACCCCTGTCCGCATCATCCAGCGCAACAGCGAGAGCGTCCTCATCGACGCGCCGATCATGGCTGGCGACATCGTCGTCACCGAGGGCGTTCATGCGGTCCGCGAAGGCGCGGACGTGCTGATTGCCGGCGCAGAGCCGAGAACCGCGACGCCGGCACCCGCTGCCGGCAGCGGCTCGTAAGCGGCGCGGGGGGGCGGGCATAGTGGAAACGCATAATGGCGGCAGCGAAAAGGGCATGACGGCGCTTTTCGTGCGCCGCCCGATCATGGCCTTCGTCATCAACACGCTGATCGTGGTCGCGGGGCTTGCCGCCTTCTTCGGCGTCGAGGTGCGCGAATTGCCCGACGTCGACCGCCCCGTCATCACCATTACCGCAGACTATTCCGGCGCCGCCGCCGAAACCATCGACCGCGAACTGACGACCATACTGGAGGGCGCGGTTTCGCGCGTCTCCGGCGTCAAGTCGATCTCGTCCAGTTCGTCCTACGGACGCAGCCGCGTCACCGTGGAATTCGCCGACGGCGTCAATCTGGACGTGGCCGCAGCCGACATGCGCGACGCCGTCGCCCGAGTCACCAACCAGCTCCCTGACGACGCCGACCCGCCCCGCATCGTCAAGGCGGACGCCAATTCCGATGCCGTGCTGCGCCTGGCGGTGACCTCGGACCGCATGTCCGTCGAGGACATGACCATCTTCATCGATGACCAGATCATCGACACGCTTTCGGCCGTGCCGGGCGTCGCCGACGTCCAGATTTTCGGCGACCGCGACAAGATCTTTCGCATCGACATCGACCAGACCAAGCTTTCCAGCCTTGGAATGACCGTTGCCGACATCAGCAATGCGCTGTCGACCGTTTCGCTCGACACGCCGGCCGGCGCACTGACGAGCAAAGACCAGAACATCATCGTGCGCGCGACCGCTTCGGTGACCACGCCGGAAGCCTTCGAGAGCATCGTCATAAAAGGACGTACCCGCATCGGCGATGTCGCCACCGTGACGATCGGACCCGACATCGGCCAGTCGTCGCTGCGCTCCAACGGCCAGCCAGGCATCGGCCTCGGCATCATCCGGCAGGCGCAATCCAACACGCTGGACATTTCCACCGGCGTGCACGCCGCCGTCGACAAGATACAGGCGACGTTGCCTGAAGGCATGAACATACGCGTGACCAGCGACGATGCCGTCTTCGTCAACGGCGCAGTCCACGAGGTCGAGATCGCGCTGGTGCTGTCGGTGTCGATCGTGCTGCTGATCATCTATCTGTTCCTGCTCGACTGGCGCGCCACGCTCATCCCCGGCCTTGCCATGCCGGTGGCGCTGATCGGCACGATCGCGGCGATCTATCTCGCCGGCTTCTCGATCAATATCCTGACGCTGCTGGCGCTGGTGCTGGCGACCGGCCTTGTCGTCGATGATGCCATCGTCGTGCTCGAAAACATCGTGCGCCGCCGCAACGAGGGCATGGGGCCGCGCGCAGCCGCAGTGCTCGGCACGCAGGAAGTGTTCTTCGCCGTCGTCGCGACCACCGCAACGCTCGCCGCAGTGTTCATCCCGCTCTCCTTCCTGCCCGGCCAGACCGGCGGCCTGTTCCGGGAATTCGGCTTCGTGCTGGCGATGGCAGTGCTGCTGTCGTCCATCGTCGCGCTGTCGCTGTGCCCGATGCTTGCCTCGCGCATGCTGAAGGCGGGCGGCACGGAAGCGGACCACGGCCACCATGGCATCATGGGACGCATCGGCACCTTTCTCGCCGCCCTCTACCGCCGCTGCCTGCATGCCTGCCTCGACGCGCCGACCATCGTCATCATCGTTTCGGTCCTGTTCGCCGCCGCTGCCTATGGCGCCTTCGGCCTGATCCGCCAGGAACTGACGCCCAACGAAGACCGCTCACTGGCGCTGCTGCGGGTTACCGCGCCGCAGGGCGTGAGCCTGGAATACACCACCCAGCAGATGCGGCGCATCGAGCAACTGATCCAGCCGCTGCGCGATTCCGGCGAGATCGAGAACACCTTCGCCAATGTCGGCCAGGGCGGCTCGGTCAACAGCGGCTTCATGGTCATGTCGCTGGCGCCGTGGGACAAGCGCACGCGCTCGCAGCAGGAGATCATGGCCGACATCAGCAAGGCTGTCGCCAATGTTCCCGGCGTGCGCGCATTCCCGGTTTCGCCCAACAGCCTCGGCATTCGCGGCGCCGGCAACGGCCTGCAATTCGCCATCGTCGGCTCCAACAGCTATGCCGATCTCGGCGCGGCGGCCAACAAGGTCGTCTCCGAAATGGAGAAGGACCCGCGCTTCCAGCAGCCGCGCCTTTCCAATGACGCGACCCAGCCGCAGCTCGCCGTCGAGATCAACCGCGAGCGCGCCTCCGACCTCGGCATCGACATAACCGGGCTGGCCAATGCCGTGCAGGCGATGCTGGACGGGCGCGAGGTGGACGAGGTTTTCATCAACGACCGCGCCTACAAGGTGAAGCTCGTTTCAACGACCAATCCGATCAACGACCCGACAGACCTCGAAAACATCTTCCTGAAGACCACCGACGGACGCTTCGTGCCGATGGCGACGATCGCCACGCTGACGGAGCGCGCCGTGCCGCCGTCGCTGACCCGCGAGCAGCAGTTGCGTTCGGTCGCCGTCACCGCGAACCTGCGCAGCGACTTCGCGCTTGGCGACGCGCTGAAGGCGGCGCAGGAAATCGCCGGTCCGCTGCTGCCGCCAGGTGCCCGCATCATCCCGCTCGCCGAAGCCGCCACGCTCGGCGAAAGCAGCGGTAGCATGTTGACCATCTTCGGCTTCGCGCTGGTCATCATCCTGCTGGTTCTGGCGGCCCAGTTCGAAAGCTTCGTCAGCGCCGTCATCATCATGGCGACGGTGCCGCTCGGTCTCGCCTGCGCGGTCTTCGCGCTTCTGCTGACGGGCACCAGCCTCAACGCCTACAGCCAGATCGGGCTGGTGATGCTCGTCGGCATCATGGCCAAGAACGGCATCCTCATCGTCGAATTCGCCAACCAGCTGCGCGATCGCGGCATGGGCGTGCGCGAGGCGATCGAGGAAGCCTCGAACATCCGCCTGCGCCCGGTGATGATGACCATGATCTGTACCGTGCTGGGCGGCCTGCCGCTGGTGCTGGCCTCAGGCGCCGGGGCCGAAGCGCGCATCGCACTCGGCTGGGTCATCGTCGGCGGGCTGGGGCTGGCGACGGCCTCGACGCTCTTCCTGACGCCCGTCGCCTATCTGCTGCTCGGCCGCTGGGTCACGCCCAAGGTCGAGGAAGAGGCGAGGCTGAAGCGCGAGCTCGAGGAAGCTGCCTATACGAATGTGGAGCCGGCGGAATAATTCAGCCTCCTTCTCCCCGTCTCTATACGGGGAGAAGGAAGAGCAGCACTTCAAGGCTTTATAAAAACCTTCCCGTTCGGCTTGGCGAGTTCCGCCGGCACTCGGCTCATCGCTTCCGACAAAGACACCACGGCCGTCACGTCAGTCGCCCAGCGCCCGTCCGAAAAGCGCTTCTGCGCCTCCATCACCGCATGGCCCTTGCGCTCGATGGGCGTGTCGCGCATCCATTCTACCAGCCAGAATCCCTCAATCTTCTTGTGCATGAAGATGAGCTGGCCCGGCTGGACGATCGGCGTGGTGGCCGGATCGAGCCTGCCGTAGATAATCCAGCGTGCGCCCTTGGGCATGGCGTCGAAGATCGCCCCGGCGAGCGGGCCGGTGACGGCATCGAGGAAGATGCGCGGCTGCTCAGTCTTCATCACCTCTTTCAACGCGCTGGCGAAATCCGGCGCTTCGGCATTGAGCACATGCGCGGCACCCGCCTCCTTCAGCAGCGGGATCTGGTCGTCACGCCGCACGATGGCTATGGGGCAGTAGCCTTCGTCCCTGGCCACGCCCATGATCAGCTTGGACAACTGGCTGGCGCCGGCCGTCAGCACGAAGGCCTTCTCGCCCTCTTCCCGAATGATATCGAACATGGCCAGAGCGGTCAGCGGATTGACGATCATCGCGGCGGCATCCTCGTCGCGCACGCTGTCGATCACCGGGATGCAGGCAGAAGCCTCGGCCATCGCATATTCCGCCCAGGCGCCCCAATTGGTGTAGCCGGTAGCGAAGGCAACGCGCTTGCCGAGCATGTTCTGCGCGGCCGGATCATCGCCGGCAGCAGCGACGATGCCGACGCCCTCAAAACCGGCGGGCTGGCCGACGAAGCGCGGCTGGCCATACTGACCCTTGATGAACATCACGTCTGAAGGGTTGATCGAGGCGAGGCTGACCTTGATCAGAACCTGCTTCGGCTTGGGCGCAGGCACGGCGATGCGGCCGGGCACGACATAAGGCTCCATCGCTTCGAGCACGCTTCCCGAGGGCGTCTTGGTGTAGCCGTCATTGGTCAGAAGCAGTGCATTCATCTCGGATGGGAGGGCCATGGAAAACTCCATTCACGGCTTGAGGATAAGCTTGCCGGACGCACCGCGTCCGACCACGCGTTTCAGTATCTTCGCTGCGTCGGCGAGTGGATAGGTGCCTTCGATGACGGGCTTGACCTTGCCGGTGCGATACCACTCGATCAGTTCGCTCATATTCTCGGCATAGACCTTCGGCTCCTTGGCGGTGAAAGCGCCCCAGAAAACGCCGACCACGGAAAACCCTTTGACCAGCGCCAGATTGACCGGGAATTTCGAGATCGTGCCCGAGGCAAAGCCGATGACCAAGAGTCGCCCGCCCCAGCCCATCGAACGCGACAGCGCGTCGAAGGCTTCGCCGCCGACAGGGTCGAAGGCGACATCGACGCCCTTGCCGCCGGTCGCTTCCTTCAGGCGATCCTTGAGGTCCTCATAGCCGAGAACGATATCCGCGCCCGCTTCCTTCGCGATCTGCCGCTTCTCCTCGGTCGATGCCACGCCGATGACGGTCGCGCCCAGCGCCTTGCCGATCTGGATCGCCGCGATGCCGGTAAGCCCCGACGCGCCGAGCACGCAGAGCGTTTCGCCGGGTTTTATCTGCGCGCGTTGCTTGAGCGCGTAATGCGAGGTGCCGTAACCGCAGATCAGCGCGCAGGCGTGGCCGGCATCCATGCCGTCCGGCAATTTCATCGCCGCCGGCTCCGGCACCGCGACGCGTTCGGCATAGCTGCCGTGGGTGGAGAGCGACGCGACGCGATCGCCGACCTTGAGCGACTTCACTTCCGGCCCGACCGCAATGACCCTGCCCGCCACCTCCATGCCCGGCACGAAGGGCAGCTCCGGCTTCATCTGGTAGAGGCCTTGCACCAGCAAGCCATCAGGAAAATTGACGCCGATGGCCTCCGCCTCGATGACGACCTGATTGCCCTTGGCTTCCGGCTCCGGCCAGTTTGCGTAAGCGATCTGGTCGATCGGGCCGTAGTTATTGACGACGATTGCCTTCATGACGGTCAGATCTTTTCCTGCGTGTATTTCTTCAACTCGTTGCGCGCGATCTGGCGGCGGTGCACGGCGTCCGGCCCATCGACGAGACGCAACGTCCGAAGATGCGTCCAGATGCGCGCCAGTTCGGTGTCCTGGCTGATGCCCTTCGCGCCGAACATCTGCACTGCCTCATCCGCCACCTTGAGTGCGATGCGCGGTGCCGCAACCTTGATCTGGCTGATCCAGGGAGCGGCGGCTCGGGCGTCACCCTGATCGATCATCCAGGCAGCCTTGAGGCAGAGCAGCCGCGCCATTTCGATCTCCATGCGCGCTTCGGCGATGATGTCGAAATTGGCACCGAGTTCGGCGAGCTTCTTGCCGAAGGCCTCGCGCCGCAGGGCACGCGTGCACATCAGCTCCAGCGCCCGCTCGGCCTGGCCGATGGCGCGCATGCAGTGATGGATACGCCCGCCGCCGAGCCGGCCTTGCGCGATCTCGAAACCCCTGCCCTCGCCTAAGATGAGATTGGATGCCGGCACGCGGACATTGGTGAAGCGGATGTGGAAATGGCCATGCGGCGCGTCATCTTCGCCATAGACCTGCATCGCCCGCAACTTCTCGACGCCCTCGGTGCCGGCTGGCACCAGTATCATCGAATGCCGCTTATGTTTCGGCGCGTCGTCACTGCCGGTCTTGACCATGACGATGTAGATCTTGCAGCGCGGATCGCCGGAGCCCGAAGCCCACCATTTCTCGCCGTTCAGAACATAATCGTCGCCGTCGCGCTCGCAGCGCAGGGAGATGTTGGTGGCATCCGACGAGGCGACCTCCGGCTCGGTCATCAGATAGGCCGAGCGGATTTTTCCTTCGAGCAGCGGCGCCAGCCAGCGCTCCTTGTGCTCGGCCGAGCCATAGCGCTCCAGCACTTCCATATTGCCGGTGTCGGGTGCCGAGCAGTTGAAGGTTTCAGCACCCAGATGCGCCTTGCCCATTTCCTCGGCGAGATAAGCATATTCGACGGTGGAAAGCCCGTAGCCGCGGTCGGAATTGGTCAGCCAGAAATTCCACAACCCGCGCTCGCGCGCCTTGGCCTTCAGCCCTTCGAGAATTTCTGTCTGGCGTGGCGTGTAGGCCCAGCGATCGCCGCCCTTGCCGATCTCGGCCAGGAATTCAGCGTCGAGCGGCGCGATCTCCTCGCGCACCATGCGGGCGACGCGCTCGTGGATCGGCTTCAGCCGCTCCGTCATGCCCAGGGCCATATCCGACATTGAATTTCTTCCTCCAACTTTTGCTTGAATACGATCGGTTTCAAAGCCGGCAACAGCCTGGGATCAGGAAACGCCGAGCCCCCTTGCCGCGCAGGTAACGATCTGCCCGACGAGACGGTCGATATCGCCCTCGGTTTCGTCGGGGCGCGGCGAATACCAGAAGATAGGCGAGTTGAGTGTCATGAACATGAGCTCGGCGGCGATGCCGAGATTCTCGAAATCCATCGCGCCGGCATCGCGCGCCTCTTCTATTGTCTTGCGAAAAATCAGCCCATATTCGGTGCGGTATTGCAGAAGCCGGGCGAAGACCTCGCGCTGTTCCGGCGTGGTTGCGCCGCGCAGATGCAGTTCCACGCCCTCCCACACCACCCGCTGGAACGGCTTGGTGCGGATCATCCGGCCGGTGTGGATGGTGGCAAGATGACGCCAGCGGATGACCGCGGGAATATCCTTTTCGCGGAAAGGCTCGATCGCCGCGTAGTTCATGTCCATGCCGGTGCGGAACACTTCTGCGAACAGATCGGCCTTGGATGGAAAGTGATGGTAGACGCGGCCCTTGGTCGAGCCGAGGCTGCGCGCGACATCGTCGATCGAACTCGCGTGATAGCCGCGCTCCATGAAGCACTGTGCCGCCGCACGCAGGATGTCGAAGCGGGAATCGTCCGGCATATTTCTTACCGCGCTTTCCGCCATCCGCCTGTCATCCTCCTGATATCGCAATCGTTCATGCCTTCCTCCGTATCGATGAGGCACGGTCTTTACGAGCGCTGAAAATATGAACATACTACTCGGTATGTTGTCAACGCGGCAGAGCCTTAGGCCGCAGCTTGGAGGAGCGATGTCCTATCTGGAGGAGCTGTTTTCGGTGACCGGCAAGACTGCGCTGGTGACAGGTGCGGCGACCGGCATCGGCCGCATGGCCGCCACCGCGCTGGCGCAGGCGGGCGCGCATGTGCTGATCGCATCGCGCAAGGGCGAAGAGTGCGAGCGCGTCGCAGCCGAGATCAATGCGCTGGGCGGTCCGGGCAAGGCAGAAGGCTTTGCCGGCGATGTCAGCACCGAGGCCGGCATACTGGCGCTGGCCGGCGTGGTGAAAGAGCGAACCGGCAAGCTGAACATACTGATCAACAATGCCGGCATTTCCTGGGGCGAGCCGTTCGAGACGTTTCCCTATGCCGCCTGGGCCAAGGTGATGAACGTCAACGTCACGGCTATCTTCCACCTGACCCGCGAACTGCTGCCGCTGCTCGATGCGGCGGCGAGCGACGAGGACCCCGCCCGCGTCATCAATCTCGGCTCGATCATGGGCACGCAGCCTTTCGCCGACCACGCCTATTCCTACACGGCGTCGAAGGCAGCCGTTCATCACCTGACCCGCACGCTGGCGATCGAGTTCGCCGGGCGCCGCATCACCGTCAACGCTTTCGCGCCCGGTCCCTTTCAGAGCAAGATGATGGCCTTCGCCGTCGGCACCGACGACAAGGCAAAACGCATGGGCGCCAACATTCCCTTGGGGCGGATCGGCGCGCCCGATGACATTGCGGGTGCAACGCTGTATCTGTGCAGCCGCGCCGGCCGCTATGTCACCGGCGCCATAGTGCCCATCGACGGCGGCCAGTCGGTCCAGCACGGCCTGCCGCCCTTTACCCAATGACGAAAAGGCGAACCGCTTGACAACTTCCAGCCTGAAACCCGTGAGCCTCGAACAGCTGCTGTCCGGCGTCGGCAAGGAGGTCGGGGTCTCGCCGTGGCGCACCGTCACGCAGACCATGATCGACCAGTTCGCCGACGCAACCGACGACCACCAGTTCATCCATTGCGACCCGGAACGGGCAGTGCGCGAGACGCCCTTCGGCGGCACAATTGCCCATGGCTTCCTGACGCTGTCGCTGCTGTCGGCGATGACCTATGAGACCATCCCACCGCTGGAAGGCGGTGACATGGGCATCAACCAGGGTTTCGAGAACCTGAAATTCGTCGCCCCGGTGAAGACTGGCGCGCGCATCCGCACCCGTTTCGTCCTCGCCGACGTCAAGGCGCGGCCCTCCGGCTGGGTGCAGGTGGCGCATGACGTGACGATCGAGATCGAAGATTCGAAGAAGCCGGCGCTGACCGCGCGCTGGCTGACGCTGACCTATGTCGAGCCGGCAAAGGAAGCTGGATGAGCGATCCGAATAGTCTCGATCGCGAAGTGCTCGCGCCCTATCTGGAGGCCGAGGTTCCCGGGTTTTCCGGCCTCGAGACGATCGAGAAATTCAAGGCGGGGCAATCGAACCCGACCTATCTTCTGACGGCCAAAAGCGGGCGCTACGTGCTGCGCGCCAAGCCGCCCGGACAGTTGCTGAAATCGGCGCATCAGGTCGATCGCGAATACCGCGTCATGAAGGCACTCGCCGGCACCGCGGTTCCGGTGCCGAGGATGCTGCATCTTGCCCCGGAAGAATCGCCCATCGGCCGCATGTTCTATGTCATGGAGCATGTCGAGGGCCGCATCTTCTGGGACCCGGCACTGCCCGACGCATCTTCGAACGACGAGCGCGCCGCGATCTACGATGCGATGAACGCCACGCTGGCAGCCCTGCACGATGTCGATGTTGAAGCCGCAGGCCTCGCCGACTACGGCCGCCCCGGCAATTATTTCGAGCGCCAGCTTGCGCGCTGGACCAGCCAGTACCGCGCCTCCGAGACGGGCAGCATCGCCGATATGGACCGGCTGATCACCTGGCTGGAAACGCATATGCCGGCAGATGACGGCATCGTCTCGCTGGTTCATGGCGACTACCGGCTCGACAACATGATCTTCGCGCCGGACAGGCCGCAGGTGCTGGCCGTACTCGACTGGGAACTGTCGACGCTCGGCCACCCTTTCTCCGACATCGCGTACCAGTGCATGCAATGGCGCCTGCCGCACCAGTCCGGCTTTCGCGGGCTCGGCGGCATCGACCGTGCAGCGCTTGGCCTGCCATCCGAGGAAGCCTATGTCGCCGCCTATTGCCGACGGCGCGGACTGCAGGAGATTCCGCGCTGGACCTTCTTCCTCGCCTTCTCCTTCTTCCGCCTCGCAGCGATCTGCCAGGGCGTCTACAAGCGCGCGCTGGATGGCAATGCGTCGAACCCGGAAAAGGCGAAGATGTATGGCGAGGCCGTAAAACTCCTGTCGCATCTGGCGGCGGAACTCATCGACAAGGACAAATAAAGCATGAGCCGTTTTGACGGGATGACCGTGTTGATAACCGGGGCGACGGGCGGATTCGGCCGCCGTGCCGCCGAGCGTTTCGCAGCCGAAGGCGCGCGGCTCATCCTCTCGGACATGGACGAGGGCGTCCTGTCGGCCTTTGCCGAGACGCTCGATGTCGAGACAGCCATTCTGGCCGGAAACGTCGCCGACGAAGAGCTTTCGGAAAAGCTGGCGGCACTGGCCGTCGAACGCTTCGGGCGTCTCGACATCGCCGTCAACAATGCCGGCATCGCCCAGAGCTTCGTGCGCCTGCCGCAGGTTCCCTCCGACGAGGCGCGGCGGATCATCGAGGTCGATCTGCTCGGCGTCTTCTACGCCCTGAAGGCGCAGCTTCCGGTCATGGAGCGGCAATTCCGCAAGACCGGCAAGGGTGGCGCCATCGTCAACATCGCCTCCGTCGCGGGCCTTGGCGGCGCGCCGAAACTCTCGGTCTATTCGGCAGCCAAGCACGGTGTCGTCGGCCTGACACGCTCGGCTGCCGCCGAATACGCATCCAAGGGCATTCGCGTCAACGCGGTCTGTCCCGCCTATGCCCGGACGAAAATGGTCGACGATTTCGTCAAGATCACGCGCGCCACCGAGGCCGAGGCGATCACCGAATTGACGCGCGGCGTGCCGATGAAACGCGTCGCCGAAGTGGACGAGGTCATCGAGGTGATCATGTTTGCCGCTGCCCCGAAGAACTCCTTCATGACCGGCCATACGCTGGCGGTCGACGGTGGCATTTCGGCCATCTGAACAGACCTTTTGATAATTCTACTCCGGCGGACATCTGACGCAGTTTTCTCCGCTTCCGGTGCTCACGGACCCGAAAGTCCGCTCCGCTCCGGTTCTCGAAAACCACCCCAGCTGCCTCGCCCGAGCGAATTCTCAAAGAGGTCTTGGAAATCGTCAGCCGGCTTGGGCCTGCAACCTCTTAGACGAAAGTCATAAAACCAAAGGATCGATGGTCCTCGACCTTTCGCACGCGTAACTTTCACCCGCCGAATAGGGTTGGTTGGCCTACGCTTGTCTGCCCGTGTCGGCGGGATCTTTGGGAGGACACATCAATGGCAATGGCAGCAAGCGCGGGCTCAGCCACGCGCGGCATGACCCGTGAGGAAAAGAAGGTCATCTTCGCTTCCTCGCTCGGCACGGTTTTCGAATGGTACGATTTCTATCTCTACGGTGCGCTTGCCGCCTTCATCGGCGCGGCCTTCTTCAGCGAATATCCTGAAGCCACGCGCAACATCTTTGCGCTTCTGGCCTTTGCTGCCGGCTTCCTCGTGCGCCCCTTCGGCGCGCTCATCTTCGGCCGCGTCGGCGATCTCGTCGGCCGCAAATACACCTTCCTCGTCACCATCATGATCATGGGCACGTCGACATTCCTCGTCGGCCTGCTGCCCGGCTCGGCCACCATCGGTATTGCCGCCCCGATCATCCTGATCATCCTTCGTATGCTTCAGGGCCTGGCGCTCGGCGGCGAATATGGCGGTGCTGCGACCTATGTCGCGGAGCACGCGCCCGACGGCAGGCGCGGCTTCTACACCTCCTGGATCCAGACGACGGCCACGCTCGGCCTGTTCCTGTCGCTGGTCATCATCCTGATCATACAGGCCTCGATGAGCGCCGACGACTTCAAGGCCTGGGGTTGGCGCATTCCGTTCCTGATCTCGGTCGTCCTGCTCGGCATTTCCGTGTGGATTCGACTGTCGCTGAGCGAATCGCCGGCTTTCCAGCGCATGAAGGAAGAAGGCAAGGGTTCCAAAGCGCCACTGTCGGAAGCCTTCGGACAATGGAAGAACGCCAGGATCGCGCTGCTTGCCCTGTTCGGCCTCACCGCCGGCCAGGCCGTGGTGTGGTATTCCGGCCAGTTCTACACGCTGTTCTTCCTGCAGAACGTGCTCAAGGTGGATGGCGTCTCGGTCAATATCATGATCGCCATCGCGCTGGCGCTCGGCACCGGCTTCTTCGTCTTCTTCGGCTGGCTGTCGGACAAGATCGGCCGCAAGCCGATCATCATGGCCGGCCTTGCGCTCGCCATCGTCACCTACTTCCCACTGTTCAAGGCGCTTACCTGGGCCGCAAACCCGGCACTCGCCAGCGCACAGCAGAACGTTCGTGCAACGGTGACGGCTGCTCCGGGGGACTGCAAGTTCCAGTTCAACCCGGTCGGCACCAGAAAGCCGCTGACCTCCTGCGACGTCGCAACGGACTTCCTGGCAAAGAGCGCAGTTCCCTACGACATCGTGGCGACGGCTCCCGCCGGCACGCCTGCGAGCGTGAAGATCGGCGAGGAAACCGTCGAATCCTACGACGTGGTCGCTGCCGGAGCCGATGCTGCCGCCAAAGACGGCGCCTTCAAGAAGGGCATCAACATCGCTCTTCAGGACGGCGGCTATCCGCTGGTTCGCGATCCTGCGAAGGTCGCGGATTCGAAGCTCGACGCATTGGTCGCCGCCAACCCGAAACTGGCGCTTGACGCAGCCGCTGTCCGCGGCGGCGAAAAGGCCATGGTTCCGGTCGACAAGGCCATCGCCGACAAGCTGGTGACGGCCGAGGAAGCGGCAGGTGCTACCGAAGTGCCGGTTTATACCGTTCCCGGCGCCGGCGCGTTCAAGATGGTTGCCGATCCGGCCGCCGTCAGCTGGCCGAAGATCATCGCCATCCTGTTCGTGTTCGTCGTTTATGTGACGATGGTCTACGGGCCGATCGCTGCGATCCTGGTCGAGATGTTCCCGACCCGCATCCGCTACACCGGCATGTCGCTGCCTTACCACATCGGCAACGGCTGGTTCGGCGGCCTGCTGCCGGCAGTCGTGTTCGCCATGAGCGCGGCCAAGGGCGATATCTACTACGGCCTCTGGTATCCGATCGTGATCGCGGCGATGACACTGATCATCGGCCTGATCTTCGTGAGAGACACCAAGGACACCGACCTCGACGCCATCAAGTAAGGCATCAAGTAAGGCATCAAAAACCAAAGCGCCCGGCAGGTCACCTGCCGGGCGCTTCTTTTTGCAATCGATCTGAAATCGACCTTCCTATTTGCTCTTTTTCTTCGGCCCACCGGATATCGACGTCGATGTCACCGAGACAGGGTCGCTGGCCGGAAACGTATCTTCCAACCCTTCCTCGAGCTCTTCATCCGCAGTCTTGTTTTCACGTTCCTTCTTGCGCTGCTCGCGTTCAAGCGAGCGCACGGCCGGTGATCTCTTGGCGGTCGGCTTAGATGTCGGTTTCGGCATGGTGGTTTCCCTCAATCTGCATAAGCGCAAAACGCCGCCTGCAATCGAAGGTTCCACCCTTCAGGCGGCAGCGTCAACAGCCGCCTGCGACAGGAACGCGAAGGCATAATCCGAGAACGAACGCCAGCATTCTACGCGGAAAGCATCTTCCGACGTGCGCAGGATCACGACCTCGATCTTGCCCAGGACTGTCCGCGAACACGCGCCGACCGGAAACGCCGCAAGCGACAGGTCCTGCGGGCAACCCGCATTGAGCGTGGCAGCCGCTGCCGGCCCGGTGACGGAGAAGCCGACATTGCGATGCGAGACGCCGACCGCCGAATGCAGCGCCTTGACGCCGGCGCAATCGGCCAGCGGATCGCCACCTGCCTCGTCGATGACAAGCCACTCGTCCGGCCCGAGCCAGAGTGCGGTACGCCCATCCTTCGAAGCCGATGTCTTCGGCGCCTTGGCCAAGGTTACACCGAGCGCCTTTGACAAGGCGGCGACGGACGCGGCGGGCGCGCGCAGCGAAATACGTTCGGCAGGCGCCAGCACGGCAAGCTTGACGCCGGTGGCGGAGAAATCACGCCCGGCAAGCGCCGGTGCGCGCGTGGCCGTCGCAGTTTTGACAGCAGCTTTAGCCATTGAGGCGCTCTCCCTTCTCGTCGAAGAATACGGGCGAGCAGACCTCGACCTCGATCACGCTATCAGGCATCGGCACATGAAGCGTCTGCCCCATGCGGTCGCGCCCGTCGATCACAACGGCCAGCGCGATGCCCCGGCCGCAATTCTCCGACCAGTAGCTCGACGTGACATGGCCGATCATCTTCATCGGGATCGGCTGCTTCGGATCGGCAACGATCTGCGCGCCCTCTTCCAGCACCACCTTCGGGTCCTTCGCCTTCAGGCCGACAAGCTGCTTGCGGCCTTTGGCGACCAGATCCGGCCTCGTCAGGCCGCGAATGCCGACGAAATCGGTCTTCTTCTTGCCGATCGCCCAGTCGAGCCCGGCATCGTTCGGCGTCACCGTGCCGTCCGTGTCCTGGCCGACGATGATGTAGCCCTTTTCGGCGCGCAGCACATGCATCGCCTCGGTGCCATAAGCGCAGGCGCCGTGCTTCTGGCCCTCGGCCCACAGCGCTTCCCACACGGCCTGGCCGTAGTCCGCCGGCACGTTGACCTCGAAGCCGCGATCGCCGGTGAACGACATGCGGAACAGCCGCGTCGGTACACCGCAGATCTTGCCTTCGCGCACCGACATATGCGGCAGCGCCTCGTCCGACATGTCGATGCCCTCGACCAGCGGCTCGATAATTTTTCGCGAGTTCGGGCCTTGGACCGCGATAACGGCCCACTGCTCGGAAATCGAACTCAGCCAGACATTGAGATGCGGGAACTCGGTCTGGAGGTAATCCTCCATGTGGTTCATGACGCGGGCCGCGCCGCCGGTCGTCGTCGTGACGTGGAAACGATCTGCCGCCAGCCTGCCGACAACGCCGTCGTCATAGATAAAACCGTCTTCGCGCAGCATGATGCCGTAGCGGCAACGGCCGGGTTCCAGCTTCTCCCACGGATTGGTGTAGAGCAGTTCCATGAACTTCGCCGCATCCGGCCCGACGACCTCGATCTTGCCCAGCGTCGAGGCATCGAACAGGCCGGCAGCCTTGCGCACCGTCACGCATTCGCGGTTGACCGCCGCATGCATGTCCTCGCCCGGCTTGGGGAAATACCAGGCGCGCTTCCATTGGCCGACATCCTCGAACACAGCGCCATGGGCCTCGGCCCAGCCGTGCATCGCCGTCTTGCGCGTCGGATCGAACAGCACGCCGCGACCGTGATTGACGATGGAGCCGAACGTCACCGGCGTATAGGGCGCGCGGAAGGTGGTGAGGCCGACCGAGGGAATGTCCTTGTCCAGCGTCTCAGCGGCGATCGCCAGACCGTGCATGTTGGAGGTCTTGCCCTGGTCGGTCGCCATGCCGTTGGTGGTAAAGCGCTTGACGTGCTCGATCGAGCGCATGCCTTCGCGCACGGCAAGGCGAATGTCCTTGGCGGTAACGTCGTTCTGGAAGTCAACGAAAGCTTTCACGGTCGTGTCAGCACCGGCGCCGGGTCCGGCACCAAGCATGCCGCCGGCCCAGCTTTCTGAGGTCTCGGCCTTCGGCTTGGCCGACTTGCCGGCCTTCGCACCGGCATCCTTCGCCGCCTTCTCGCCAGCCGCATAGGCTTCGTCGAGGGTTGCGGAAATGCCGTCCGTGCCGTTGCAGGCGCCGACGGAGACGCAATCCTGCGCGTAGGTGCCAGGCAGGAAGCGCTTGGTGGCGTCGTCGAAGGCGACCTTGCCGCGCGACTGCGAGAACAGGTGCACCGACGGCGTCCAGCCTGATGACATCAGCAATGCATCGATGGGGATGTTGCGCTCGCCGCCGCCATTCTTCGGCTGGATCGTCATGGAGGAAACCCGCAGGCGGCCGCCGGTCTTGATGACGGCGCGGCCGTGGTTGATCTCGATGCCGAGCGCGCGCGCCTCATCGACGAGAGCACCCGCCGGATTGTCGCGCAGATCGACGATGGCTGCGATGTTGACGCCCGCCTTCTTCAGGTCGATCGCCGCCGCATAGGCCGTGTCGTTGGCGGTGTAGACGCCCACATTGTTGCCAACGGCAACGCCGTAATGGTTGAGATAGGTGCGGACTGCCGAAGCCAGCATGATGCCCGGCCGGTCGTTGTCGGCAAACACCATGTGACGCTCGATTGCGCCGGTCGCGAGGATGACGCGCCTGGCGCGCACCTGCCACAGCCGTTCGCGCGGCAGGTCGTGGCCGGGGCTGGCGAGATGCTCGCTGACCCGCTCGGTCAGGCCGACGAAATTCTGCGCGTAGTACCCAAAAGCAGTGGTGCGCGGTAGCACGTGGACATTGTCCATCGCCGCGAGTTTCGCGACCGTCGCCTGCGCCCACGACCAGCCATCGGCCCCGTCGATGCTGGTGCCAGCCTCGAAGCGCAGCGCGCCGCCAAGTTCGGCCTGCTCGTCGCAGATGATGACGCGCGCGCCGGTCTCGGCAGCGGCAAGGGCTGCCGCAAGGCCGGCAGCGCCGCCGCCCAGCACCAGCACGTCGCAATGCTCGAAGCGCGCGGAATAATGGTCCGGGTCGGGCTGGTCAGGCGAAACGCCAAGACCGGCAGCGGCGCGGATTTTCGGCTCATAAAGGCTCTTCCATGCAGCCTTCGGCCACATGAAAGTCTTGTAGTAGAAGCCGGCCGAAAACATCGGCGAGGCCAGATCGTTGACGGCACCAACATCGAAGGAGAGCGACGGCCAGCGGTTCTGCGAACTGGCGCTAAGGCCGTCATAGAGCTCCTGCACCGTGGCGCGGACATTGGGCGTCCGGCGCGCCGCGTCGCGCTCGACAGACACCAGCGCGTTCGGCTCTTCCGCACCGGCAGAGAGAATGCCGCGCGGCCGGTGATATTTGAACGAGCGGCCGACGAGATGGACGCCATTGGCCAGAAGCGCCGAGGCCAGCGTGTCGCCAGCGAGCCCTGAATAGGACTGCCCGTCGAAGGTGAAACGCACGGTCTTTGCCGGCGTGAGGCGGCCATGGCCGGAAATGCGGTGCGTGGCGGCCATCACGCGTCTCCCTTGCTGGCCGGCGCGCGCTTTGCCGCCGGTTTCTTCACATTCAGTTGGTCCGGCGGGCGGTTGGCATAGGCTGTCGGCCCGCTCTCCTTCTTCAGCTTGGAGATGTCGGGCTTCGGCTCGCCGGCCTTGTAGGTCATGACGAACTTGTCGGTGACCGTGTCGCGCACCGCGTTGAAGAAGCGCGCGCAGCCGTGAATATGCCGCCAGCGCTCATAGATGATGCCCTTGGGATTCGAGCGGATGAAGAAGAATTTTTCGAAATCCTCGTCGCTTACCGCCGCGATGTCGGCAGCGCGCGCGATGTGGGCTTCGCCGGCGTTGCGGAATTCGAGTTCCGGACGCTCTTCCTCGCAATAGGGGCAGCGGATGAGAAGCATGTCTTGTTCCTAAAGTTCGCCTTGGCGGATTTTTGAACCCTGGGGCTGGTCGCAGAGCCGTTCGCCGAGTGCCGCGAAGGGCGCCATGCGCTTCACCAGTGCCTCGACGGAATCCATCGGCACGATGAGGTCGCGATCGGCCATGTTGCCGAGGGTGAGTTCGAAGGGATTGACCGAGACGAAGACCTTGCGCATCCGGGTAGCGTCCGCCTCGTCGCTTGCCTGCTCCTCAAGGAACATCACCATCCTCTTGCCGGCACTCCAGACGCAGGCGAGATAGCCGGAGCTGACCGTGAAGGGCCAATCCTGTTCATTGTCGGCACGGCTGAGCTTCTGCAACCGCACTTCGTCGGCGCCGGGAAAATGAAACAGTCCCTTCTCGCCGGCAAGAACCAGCGGCGCGACGACGGCAAGAGTGGCTGCCAGAGCCGTCATCAGTGCGCCACCGCCGCCGCTGCCGCCTCATCGATAAGCCGTCCGGTGCGGAAGCGCTCGATGGTGAAAGGCGCGTTGATCGGATGCGGCTCGTCGCGGGCGATGGTGTGGGCAAAGACGTTGCCCGAACCGGGCGTGGCCTTGAAGCCGCCCGTGCCCCAGCCGCAATTGACGTAGAGCCCCTGCACCGGCGTCTTGGCCAGGATCGGCGAGCGATCGGGCGTCACGTCGACGATGCCGCCCCAGCTCCGCAGCATCTTCATGCGCGTGAAGATCGGGAACATCTCGCAGATGGCGTCGAGCGTGTGGTTGAGGATGTGCAGGCCGCCGGTCTGCGAATAGGAGATATACTGATCGGTGCCCGCGCCGATGACCAGCTCGCCCTTGTCCGACTGCGAGATATAGGCGTGCACCGTGTTCGACATGACCACGCAGGGAACCACCGGCTTGACCGGCTCCGACACCAGCGCCTGCAAGGGATAGCTTTCCAGCGGCATGCGCACGCCTGCCATGTCCATCAGCACCGATGTGTGGCCGGCGGCAACCACGCCGACCTTCTTCGCGCCGATGAAGCCACGCGAGGTCTCGACGCCCATCACGGCACCGTTCGGCGCGCGTTTGATGCCAGTAACTTCGCAATTCTGGATGATGTGGACGCCACGCGCCGAGGCGGCGCGCGCATAGCCCCAGGCCACCGCATCGTGTCGTGCCGTGCCGCCGCGCCGCTGGAGGGAGGCCCCAACGACGGGATAGCGCGCCTCCTTCGAGATGTTGAGCGGCGGGCAGAATTCCTTGGCCGCTTCGGGCGTCAGCCATTCATTGTCGATGCCGTTCAGCCGGTTGGCATGGACATGCCGCTTGAGCACCTGCACGTCGTGCACATTATGCGCCAGCATCATGACGCCGCGCGCCGAATACATGACGTTGTAGTTGAGGTCCTGCGAAAGCCCGTCCCACAGCTTCACGGCGTGGTCGTAGATGCCGGCCGATTCGTCATAGAGATAGTTGGAGCGGATGATGGTGGTGTTGCGGCCAGTGTTGCCGCCGCCGAGCCAGCCCTTTTCCAGCACCGCGACATTGGTGATGCCGTGTTCCTTGGCCAGATAATAGGCGGTCGCCAGCCCGTGCCCGCCCGCACCGACGATAATCACGTCGTATTCCGCCTTCGGCTCGGGCGAAGACCACTGCTCGTCCCAGCCCTTGTGGCCGCGCATGGCCTCGCGGGCGATGGCAAAAACCGAATATTTCCGCATGGGCACTGGCCTCTTGGATGTCGGAAGATGTCGTCTCTGAATTCAGAGCGCGAGGTGTATCACTAGCGAAAAGCGACTGCCAGCTTTGCACTGTTTGCGACGGCTATTGCCGTTTTGCGCCAGTGCCTGCCAGCCGCGACAAATCCTCTCAACTGCCGGCAGGTATCGGGTGGCTCGCACCGTCCTCATTTGCGACGACGGCGCATCGATGCGGATCGCTCCGATCCGCCAATCCACAGAGGAAACGCCAACCATGTCCGCACTCATCAACAAGGTCGCAATCGTCACCGGAGCCAGTTCCGGCATCGGCCGCGCCGCCGCAAAACTCTTTGCCGCAGAAGGCGCGAAACTCGTCATTGCCGCCCGGCGTCAGGCCGAACTCGACGCGCTGGTCGCAGAAATCAAAGGGGATGGCGGCACGGCAATCGCGCTTGCCGGCGACGTCCGCGACGAGGCCTACGCCAAGGCACTGGTCGATCTGGCAACCGACGAATTCGGCGGCCTCGACATCGCCTTCAACAATGCCGGCGCGACCGGAGAGATGGGTCCTGTCCCGGACATGTCCCTCGAGGCGTGGAATGCGACGCTGGACACCAATCTGACCGGCGCCTTTCTCGGCGCAAAATATCAGATCCCGGCCATGCTGGAGCGCGGCGGCGGCTCGCTGATCTTCACCTCGAGCTTTGTCGGCCACACGGTCGGCATGCCGGGAATGGCGGCCTATGCCGCCGCCAAGGCCGCGCTGATCGGCCTGACTCAGACGCTTGCAGCCGAGTACGGGCCACGCGGCCTGCGCGTCAATGCGCTCCTGCCCGGCGGCACCGACACGCCGGCGGCAACGTTCAAGACGCCAGAGGAATGGGCCTTCGTCGAAGGTTTGCATGCGCTGAAGCGCGTCGCAAAGCCCGAAGAAATCGCCCGCTCGGCACTTTTCCTTGCCTCGGATGCTTCGAGCTTCACCACCGGCACCGCGCTGTTTGCCGATGGCGGCGTGTCCATCAACCGGGTCTGAGCCGGACGATTGCAAGGCGATGCCGATCTTCAAGGATCGGTGTCGCCTAGTCGGCCGTTTGCTTCAACCGGCTGGAAATCGGCTCGAATTCCGGCGTTGCCTTGCGCTTGACCGGGTCGGGCTTTCCGGCGTCGATCGCCTCCCAGTATTTCCAATTCACCTTCTCACGACCCAGCTCGTAGTCCATGCCGTCCCAGCTGTCCTCGCGAAAGCTGTAGAAGGCCCAATGCAGCCTGTTCGCGTCGAGCTTCGTCAGCACATCGTCGAGATACTGCCGGCAGCCGGCCAGCCTGCGCATGCAACCGAACTCGCCGGCAACGATGCGGTTCTCCGCAACGCCGTGTTTTTGTGCCCAATCGAGCGGAAGCTGGAGATAGGCGTCTACCCGTTTCGCATCCCAGTTTTCCGAGACTTCGCCGAAGGGCACCTCGCCCGGATAGGCATAGGGTTTTTCGCGCTTGAGGTTGGGTGCACTGGTCGCCGCATAGGGTTCGTACATGTGGAAGCTGTAGAGGACTTTGTCGTCGGCAAGCGGGCCGGGCCAGTAGGAAAACGCATCGGCAGCGGCATACCAGCCGGCATCTACCATGATAGGCGTCTTCGGATCGACTTCGCGGATAGCCTTGATCACGGTCTCATAAAAGGCTGGCAGATCGCGCGGCGTGCCGGCGGCATCCTTGTACCAGGCCTGCATCGCGGCCGCATCGGCGTGCTCGGCAAGCCCGTTCTGCTTCTCCGGCGCCGGTTCGTTGATGATGTTGTAGGCGGCAACCGCAGGATGATCCTTCAGCGCAGCCGCAAGATCGCGCCAGAAGGCGGCGGCCTGCGTCCAATAGGCCTTTTCCTGCCACAGGCGCCCGTCGAACTTGCCGTCATTGTTCTGCGACCAGCGCATGCCGGGCAGCGACAGCGGCGCGATCACTACTTTCAGCCCAGCCTTGTCAGCGCGATCGAGCGTTTCTTTCAGAGCTGCCAGATCCTTTTGCATCAGGCCTTCATAACGGCCCGCGTCACCGAGCAAAAAGTCGCGCTTTTCCGGCTTCCATTTATCGTAGGAAAGCCGCACCCAGCTCGCGCCGTAGCCATGCAAGGCGTTGAAATAGGTCTCGTCCGGCGGCAGGCGATTGAAGCTGTTGCCGCCGTGCTGGGGTTTGTCCCAGAAGCCAATGAGATCGGCGGCACCCGCCTGGGAAACGAGGCAAAGCGAGACAAGCAGGCAGTTCAGCAAGCGCACGATCGAGTGTTCCCAGTATTTGATGTCGCGGTTTCGTTGACCGGCGGTTTCTTCCGGTTTATTCAGGCGGAAATGCGTTGCGCGGCAGATTGCGCGCGCATTTTCACATTTGAGAGAGCGTTACACGCCTTTTGCGCACTCTGCTCTCGACAACGCCGCTTGATTCTGCTATCAGCCGCCGCAATTCGCGGTGGTGACCGCTGCGAAAGCCAGTGGCTATTCGCCCCGCTATATTGATTCGAACCCGAAAGACAGGATTGCCCGTGCAGGTACTCGTCCGCGACAACAATGTTGATCAGGCGCTTCGCGCGCTCAAGAAGAAGATGCAGCGCGAAGGTATCTTCCGTGAAATGAAGATGCGCGGCCACTACGAGAAGCCGTCGGAAAAGCGCGCCCGCGAAAAGGCTGAAGCAGTTCGCCGCGCCCGCAAGCTGGCCCGCAAGCGCGCTCAGCGCGAAGGCCTGCTGCCGATGACCCCGCGTCCGGTTCCGGCCGCAGGTGCAGCGCGCCCGGCGCGTTGATCTGGCCAATATTTCGTCCTTTTGCGAGGATACGGAAGGTGGGGTGATGAAGAATCACCGCCACCTTTTTGTTTTGTTCCGATTGCGCGCTATATGCTGCCGCGGAGCCTCCGCCGGATAGTTCGGCCGACCACAAGGGAAGAGCAGAGATGGAAGCATTGATCGGCGGGCGCAATCATTCCTGGCGCAACGCGGCCTTGGCGGCAGCGCTGCTTTCGGGTGTCGCGCTCACCGCCTGCCAGAGCGGCCCGACAGGCGAACTCACTTCCGTCGAAACAGCTCAGGGATCGAGCGAGAACATCTCGTCGCTCTCGGCGGTCATCTCCCGCAATCCGCAGGATCCCGAAGGCTACAATGTGCGCGGCTCGGCCTATGGCCGCGGCGGCAAGTATCGCGAAGCCCTGAAGGATTTCGACAAGGCGATCGAGCTTAAGCCGAATTTCTACCAGGCCTACGCCAACCGCGCCCTCATCCAGCGCTTTCTCGGCGATCAGGGGAAAGCGCTCGCCGACTACAACCAAGCCATCCAGCTCAACGCCAATTACGACGCCGCCTATATCGGCCGCGGCAATCTCTACCGCAAGGCGGGCCGCACGCAGGACGCTTTCAACGATTTCCAGAAGGCGATCCAGCTCGACACGACCGATGCGCGCGCCTATCACAATCGCGGCCTGATCTATCAGAGCCAGGGCCAGCACGCCTTCGCCATCGAGGATTTCTCGACCGCGATCTCGCTGTCGCCCGACGCCGCCGAACCTTACAACGGCCGCGGCCTTTCCTACCTCGCCACCAATGACGAGGACAACGCCTTCGCCGACTTCAACATGGCGATCAAGCTCGACGGCAACATTGCCGAAAGCTGGGCCAACCAGGCGCTGATCTATGAGCGGCGCGGCGACAAGGCTCGGGCGGCTAAATCCTATGCGCGGGCCGCACAGCTCGATCCCAACTACAAGCCGGCGACCGAAGGCCTGGCACGCACGCGCGGCTCATAAAGCCAACCGTTCCAGCAAGTGCAGGCCGATTGATTCCGCAATGGAACCGAACGGCACCCCAATCGGTTTTAAAGACACGATCCTGCGTTGAAAACGGCAAAAATTTGCCGTGTTTGCGGCCTAGATCGTGCTTGTAAGGCTGGGGGTTCTGTTTGCTTTCCCAAGGGATTGGATCGGGGCTTGGCTCAGCACGAATTGCTGGAGTTGAATCATGAAGAAATTTGTTCTCGCCGCGGCTCTGTTTTCCGCCGTCTCGACCCTTCCCGCACATGCCGGAAGCGTACAGCTCGGCATTCTCGATTGCGTCGTCGATGGCGGCACGTCCTACATCATCGGCTCGAACAAGGGCTTGGCCTGCACGTTCAAGCCCTACAACAAGGCCTATGGCCCTGACGTCTACAGCGGCGTCATCTCCAAGCTCGGCGCCGACCTTGGCATGACCCATCAGTCGTCGATCAGCTGGGCGGTTCTGGCCACCGACTGGGACGGCTATGGCAGCGGTGCGCTCGCTGGCAAATATTTCGGCGCATCCGCCGATGCCAGCCTTGTCACCGGCGGCGGCGTGAATGTCCTGCTCGGCGGCAACAGCCGCGCCTTTACGCTGCAGCCGCTCAGTGTCCAGACCCAGACCGGCGTCAATGTCGCGCTGGCTGTGACGCAGCTCGAGCTCTACAAGTCGCTGAAGTAATTCGCCGCTGCTCGCGGTCGAACTGAGAAAGCCCGGCCGATCCATCGGCCGGGCTTTTTGCTGTTTGTGCCACCCTTGCGCCAGAGGCGACAACCACCTGATCCAGACCATGCGGCTCATTGCCGATCAGCCTTGCTTAATTTAGAAACCAAATAGTTTCTTTATTAGCGAGGCAGTTGCCGTGCGGCAAACAAGTCCAAGCGAAGACCGTATTCTGCGGCGCATAAAATTTCACGGCGCGCAGACGACCGGCGCGATCGCCGAGCATCTCGACATCACCACGCCGGGCGCGCGCAAGCATCTCACTGCCCTTCTCGATGCCCGCCTCGTTGCCTTCGACGATCGCGGCGGAAAGGTCGGCCGGCCGGAGCGTTACTGGCAGCTCACTCCGGAAGCGCAAAAGCTGTTTCCCGACAGCCATGCGGTGCTGACGGTCGAGATGCTCGATTCCGTGCGCACGCTTTTCGGCGAAGACGGTCTCGACCGGCTGATCGGCGACCGCGAGCGGCAGATGCTGCGGCGCTACGATGCCGCACTTGCCGGGCTGGAGGGGCTAGCCGAGCGCGTCGCCAGGCTTGCCGACATCAGGAGCCAGGAAGGCTATCTCGCCGATGCTGCCCCCCTGCCTGACGGCGCATGGCTGCTTGCCGAGAACCACTGCCCGATCTGCGCTGCCGCAAGCATCTGCCAGGGCTTCTGCCGTTCGGAGCTGGCGCTGTTCCGGCAGGTGCTGGGCGACGACGTCAGCGTCGAGCGCACCGACTACATACTGGCCGGCGCGCGGCGCTGCGCCTACCGCATATCCCCCGCATCGGAGACAACAAAATGAGCGTGGCTTCAAACCGCGTCGACTGGCATGCCTTGTGGGCAAGCGGCGATCTCGCCCGCTTCTGCTTCATCTGCCTCGGCATCCTCCTTCATGCCACCAACGAAACCATGGTGGCGACCATCATGCCGGCCATGGTCGGCGATCTTTCCGGCGTCCAGCTGGTCGGCTGGTCGCTCGCCATCTACGAGGTCGGCGCCATCGTTGCCGGTGCCGCCGCCGGCAGGCTGGTCAGCTATGTGCCGCTGCGCACCAACATGGTGGTTGCCGCCCTGCTCTATTCCACCGGCGCGCTACTCTGCGCCACCGCTTCCTCCATGCCCTGGTTCCTCACCGGACGCCTGATCGAAGGGTTCGGCGGCGGCGCGCTGGTGTCGCTCGCCTTCGTTTCGGTGGAACGCCTTTTCCCGCGCAAGATCTGGCCGCAGCTTTTCGGCGTCATGTCGGCCATCTGGGGCGTTGCGGCCTTCAGCGGCCCGCTGCTCGGCGCGCTGCTGGCGCAGGCATTCTCCTGGCGCTGGGCCTTCGGCGTGTTCTTCCTCGGCGGCATCGCCATGGCACTGGCCTGCTTTGCCGTGCTGCGCAGCCCGGAGGCGACGCGCCGCAAGGCGGGACTGGGCACGCTGCCGCCCTTCCCCTTCCTGGCGCTAGGCGCGCTCGCGGCAAGCGTCATCCTGATCGCGCTTGCCGGCGTGAAGATTGACCTGCTGCGCTCGTCGCTGTTTCTCGTGCTCGGCATTGCAGCGCTTGGCATGTTCTTCGTGCTGGATGCGAGAAAACCGCTGTCGCGGCTGTTCCCGTCACGCCCCTTCGACTGGCACTCGCCGGTCGGCAACGGCATGATCATGATAGCGGCCTTTTCGGTCGCGACGGTTTCCTTCGCCGTCTACGGGCCGCTGTTGCTGACCAGCCTGCACGGCATCTCGCTGCTGACGACAGGCTACATCATTGCCGCCGAATCCATCGCCTGGTCGGTCCTGTCGATCCTCGTCGCCAACGCACCGCCACACCGCGAAAGGCTGATCATCGTCACCGGCGCCTGCATGATCACCGCCGGCGTCGCAGGCCTCGCCTACGCAATTCCCAACGGCTCGATCCTGCTGGTGCTGTTGTGCGCGCTTTTGCAGGGCGGCGGCTTCGGCATCGCATGGCCCTTCGTCACCCGCGTCATCGTCGCGGCTGCCGACCCTGCCGAAAGCACGGTCGCGTCATCCGCCGTACCGACCATGCAGCGCATCGGCTACGCCGTCGGTGCAGCGATCAGCGGCATCATCGCCAATGCCAGCGGCTTCTCGCACGGCTTGAGCGGCGCGACTGCGCACAGCGTGGCGGTATGGCTGTACCTGGCCTTCGTGCCACTCGGCATCGTCGGCGTGGTGGCGGCGACACGCATTGTGCGCCGGCAGAAGTTTACTGCTGATTCCAGGCGAGCGGCGGAGGCAGACGGTCCGGGCTGAAGTCGACATGCAGGACGCGACGCCTCGACGGATTTACCGACCGTTCCGACCTGTGGAGCGTCACGAGCCGCATCGCCAGCACATCCCCTGCCTTGGCCGTGCACCGCACCGACGGTACGCGCTTCGCGACATCGATCACCTCGGCAGCTGGAATCCGGCCCAGCGAATGCGATCCGGGCACGATGTCGAGCGCGCCGTTGTCGATGCCGGCGTCGTCGAGATGCAGCCTCAGCGTCACCATCCGCATCAGCAGGTCGATAGGCGGCTCGACATGCGCGACGCCGTCCTTGGTGTTCCAGTTGCTGAAGCCGACGACATCGTGGCGCGCCTTCACCGCAATGGTCCGGTCCTGATGCCACGGCACGCCCCAGTTGGTTTCCGGCGTCTTGTCGAAGAAGACGATGCGCACCGGTTCCATGGCCGCCGCGTCGTCGGGCCGAAACGACTGGGCAATCCGTCCCAGAGGTCCCGCCGCAGCGACGATCCTGACGATCTCAGCTGGAACTTGCAGCGAGCGGACGCCGGGACGTCCGTCGATGGTATCGCCGAAGGCATCGATGACTTCACCGATCACCGATGCAGAAACGGCGCCGCGAAGGATCTCGGCGCCGTCTCTGTCGAATTGCAGCTGTTCGCTCAAATCGGCGCTCAGTGATCCATTGCCTTGACGATTTCCTCGGTCATCTTCTTGGCGTCGCCGAGCAGCATCATGGTGCCGTCCTTGTAGAACAGCGTGTTGTCGATGCCGGCATAGCCGGAGCCGAGCGAGCGCTTGACGAACAGGCAGGTGCGGGCCTTGTCGACGTCGAGGATCGGCATACCGTAGATCGGCGACGACTTGTCGTCGCGCGCCGACGGGTTGGTGACGTCGTTGGCGCCGATGACGTAAGCGACGTCGGCCTGCGCGAACTCGG
>NZ_JBBBDZ010000028.1:0-31235 GCF_037153935.1 Mesorhizobium sp. CCNWLY176 | reverse complement strand
GCAAGCGACAGGCGAGATACGCCTTCAATCCGAATCTATCCTTGGCTGAGCAGTTCGAAATTCTTGCCGCATAATTGCACCCGAACCTGACCTCTTTGAGCTTCCAGTCAGCCGTTGCAACAAAACCCAAAATAGGGCTCTTGCTCGCTGTAGCCGAACGGCGGCCTCCCGAAGACGACACCAACAAGCGGATCAGTAGAAATCAGCTTGAAACCTTTTGGGCAACTCCTTCTACAGGCGTCATCTCGGCAGGGTTAGCCGGGTTGGCTGGTTATATCTTTCGAAATTAGGCCGTAAAGATGCTTCGCCGCAGGCAGTAATGTCATCCCTTTGCGGGTGATCATCGTAAAATGCCGGTACAATTCAGGCTCGATTATCCTCAGAACCTTGCAGTTCCTGACGCGTGAAATATCGGCGATAGAAGCGGTCAGGATTGCAATCCCGATGCCTGCATTTGCAAATGCAAGCAGCGTTTCCCCCTGTATACAGTAATATTCTACCGTGAATGCCAAACCCTTTTCTTCCGCTGCCTCGGAAATAATCTGATGCACTACTGTGTTTGGGTAGAACATGACTAGGGAGTGGCTCAGCACGATATCAAGGGCTATAGTTCCAGTGTCTTCACCATTCTGAATCCACTCATTGGGAACAACTGCAAGAAGCGGCTCGGCACGACCATATTCAAATGTCATCTCAGGGTCTGAGAGTTCGGGGCCGACGCCGAAATCCGCCTTGTCCTGCTTCAAGGCATTCAGGATCTCGGCCGACTTATATTCGCCAATGGAGACCTTCACGCCGGGAAAGGCATCCTTAAACGCCTTAATGATGTAGGGCAGGCGCGCCGCAGCGTAGGTGGGCGAACAGGCGATGCGAACATGGCCGCGCCGGAAATCGATGTCTTCCTTAATATGGCGAAACGTCATCGAAAGACCAGAGATCGACGCACGCGCCTGATCGAGCAACATCTTGCCGGCCGCCGTCAGTTCCACATGACGTGTCGTGCGCAGGAACAGCTGGGTTCCGGCCTGCGCCTCCAATTCCTTGATCTGCATTGAGATCGCAGACTGGGAACGTCCCATCGCCTTGGCAGTGGCCTGAAATGAGCCGAACTCCGCGACACAGACGAATGTACTGACGAGCTTGAGGTTCACATGGGCGAGATCGTGAACAGTTCGCGGTTTGATCATTATCGCTCCGGCCTCAGCTGGGCATGCCTACCCACTCCGTGATAGACAAGACCCCTCCCGCCTTCAAGCGGAGCGCGCGGTTCTCGCAGATTGGCGGCATTTTAGACGCCTGCCTTTTTCAACCGTGCCTTCGCCCATTTGAACATTGGCAACAGCAGCAGACTGGCCGAAAGCAGCAGAAAGACGACCGAAATTGTGCTACTGGCAAAGATGCCGATATCGCCATTTGACATGATGAGCGAGCGGCGCACATTCTGTTCCAGGATTGGCCCCAGCACCAGTCCAAGAAGAACGGGAACGGATGGGTAGCTGAATTTGCGGAACAGATATCCGAGTAGCCCGAACCCCATAGCCATGCCGAGATCGAAGAAGGAGTAATTCACGCTGAACACGCCGTAGACGACGATCCCCAGCACGATCGGGAAGAGATAAGCGGCGGGGATAAAGACCAGCGAGGCGAGGATCGGCGTGAGCAGAATGGTGAGCACGACGAGCATCAGGTTACCCGTGTAGAAGGTTCCGATCACCGGCCAGATAAAGTTCGGATTCTGCTCGAAAAGCAGCGGGCCGGGCTGAAGGCCGAGCATCAGCAGTCCGCCCAGCATGATCGCGGTGGTTCCCGAACCCGGAATGCCGAGGGTAAAGAGCGGTATCATGGCCGCATAGGAGGCCGAATTGTTCGCGGCTTCAGGGGAGGCGATGCCCTCGGGAGCGCCTTTGCCGAAGTTTTCGGGATGGCGCGAAATTTTCTTCGAGAAAGAATAGGAAAAGATCGTTGCCGCCGTTGCGCCGGCACCCGGCAACACGCCGACGACGAAGCCGATGACCGAGCCGACGATCAGGTCTTTCCATGTCTTGTACATGTCGCTGATGCGCGGCAGAAGCGCCCTCAGCGTATAACGCGCGCGGGCGACCTTGGGCGCGGTCTCATTCACGCTCGCCAGGATTTCCCCGACGCCGTACATGCCGATTGCGATGACGGTGAACTCGATGCCCTCCAGCAGTTCGAAGGTTCCGAAGTTGAAACGCGGCGAACCGCTGACGATGTCGAGCCCGACCGTGCCAAGCCACAGTCCCAGGCCGAGAGCCGCAAAACCCTTAGCCCTGTCTTCTCCACCGAGAGACGTGGAAAAGATCAGCGTCATCACCATGAGCGCGGTCATCTCGATCGGTCCGAAGCGCAGGGCGAATTCGGCGAAGGGTGCAGCGATGGCGGTGAACAGTAATATGGAAATGAAGCCGCCGACGAAGGAGGCGAAGGTGGCAATGCCGAGGGCGCGCCCGGCTTCACCGTTTTTCGCCATCGGGTAGCCGTCAAGCGTGGTCATCATGGCCGCGCTCTCGCCGGGAATGCCGAGCAGGATCGAGGTGACCGCGCCGCCGTACATGGCGCCATAGTAGACGCCAGCCAGGCCGGCGACGGCCACCGTCGGCTCGAAGGACACAACAATGGGAAGCAGGATCGCAAGGGCGGCTGGCGGTCCCATCGCCGGCAGCACCCCGATGGCGAGGCCCAACAAGACACCCAGCAAGGTGGCTAGCAGCATAGGGCCGCTGGTCGCCACCGAAAGGCCAAAGAAGAGATCAGAAAAGATTTCCATTTCCGGTCCTCAATCAAAAGAACCCGCGCGGCATCGGAACACCGAGGGCCTTGTCGAAGATCGCCCACGCCAGAAGCGTGAACGTGATTGCGGTGCCTCCGCCAACGCCGAGGCGCGCCAGCCTGAAATCGGGCGCAAGCGCCAGGAAACAGGCGAAGACATAGAACGGGGTGAGCGCGATCATGCCCACGTAAGGTGCAAGGACAATGAACAGCGCGGTGACGCCAATAAGGACGGCGACACGAGAGACCTCTACGCGGGTTCCAGGTCCGTCGGCATTCCCGGCACTGTCCTCGTCGAGAATCTTGCTCTCGCCACCCTTCACCTTTGAAAAAAGGGAAGTACCGGTGCTGACCAGGATCAGGGTACCCGCGATCGCGGGAAAGAAACCGGGTCCGGTTATCGTGCTGGAAAGGATGCCGTAGTCATAGGATCGCCACAGGAGGAACACGGCAAACGCCGCAAAAAGCGATGTGAAGAGTTTTTCGGCCGTAAGCACTCGCACTCGTACCTCCCGATGCGTGTTGCATGTCGATGTGCTCCGCAATCCGGCGAATGGCTGCGCCAATCGCATCGGCCTCCCGGAGCACATCGAATACGCTATTTCTGAATGGTTGTTAGATAATCTGCGTAAAGCTTGCTGATCTCGGGTACCCGGCGGGCGAATTCGTCCGCATCCCAATAAAGCGGCACAGAGTTATTACGCTCCACATACTGGGTTTTCCAAATATCGCTTTCTGAAACCTTCTTCATCACGTCTTCCCAGAATGCGACCGCCTCTGCCGGCATATCCTTTGGCATCACCACGCCGCGATAGAGCATCAGTTCGATGTCCGAACCGAGCTCCTTGAACGTCGGCACGTCGGGCAAGGAAGCAAGTCTTTCCGGCGAAGTCACTGCGATCGGATTCAGGCGGCCCGCCTCGATCTGTGCCATGACCTCGGAAGCATTCCCGAATTGCAGATCGATATGTCCGCCCAAAAGAGCGGTGGTGACTTCGCCGTCGCCGTTGAAGGGAACGGGGCGGACCTCGATGCCAAGTTCGTTGCCGAGCGAAACCGCCAGCAGGGCAGGGTCGGTTACCGGGCCAGTGTTGCCGATGCGCAGCACCTTCTTGGCCTTGATGTCATCCAGCGTCGCGATGCCCGATTTGGCTTCCACGACGAGAATGAACGGATCGCCCGCGATAACGGCGATGGGCTGGAAGTCTTCCACCTTTGCAGGCGACTGACCCATCAGCGGCGCAACAAAGAAGCTTGTCGCGATAGTGCCCATGACATAGGGGTCGCCTTTGCGCTGCGCCACGTAGTTGTAGGCGATGGCGCCGCCGCCGCCGGGCTTGTTTTCGACAAGCATCTGCGTGGAACTTAGTTTCCCTTCATTGACGATTCGCGCGATAGTTCGGGCAATTATGTCCGAACCGCCGCCGGGCGAAGACTGCACGATCAGCGTGACGTCCCGCTCGGGATAATCGGCTGCGATGGCGGAAGTGGCGAAGAGGCCGCAGGCCGCCATGGCCACGGCAAATATGGATTTACGCATTAATTTCCTCCCAAAGGTCTTATCGCCGGGGCAGCGCGTCACCACCGGCGGGTTCAGGCACTAGTTATTCCGTTTGTATTCCTTGATGATCCCGTCTTTCGGTTCGAGGCCGAATCCGGGTTTCTGCGACACGTTCAACCAGCCTTTGTCCGGCTGTGGAACCTCCTCGAAGAGCGCGTTGTAGGTCATCCACTTATGGAAGTGATACTCCACAAGGCCGCCATTCAGAACGCCAGCATGGAGGGCGATGTTGTGCGGGCCGTTGCCGTTACCGTGGCTGAGCGGCACATTGTAAGCACGGGCCTGGGCTGCGATTCTCAGGCTTGCGGTAAGCCCGCCGTCATTGTTGATGTTGGGCTGAAGATAGTCGACAGAGCCCGCTTCCAGATAATCGCGCGCCTTGTAGTGCTCGTTCTCGGCGGCGGCGACGCGAATGCTGGTCTGGCTGCGCAGATGCGCTAGATTTCGCGGCTCGTTATAGTGGACGGGTTCCTCGATGAACGTTATGTCCAGCTTTTCACACAGGTTACATAAGCGCACCGCGTCGGGAAGGGTCATGCGCAAATTGCCATCCATCGACAGCTTCACGTCCGCACCGACGGCCTCGCGCATCGCCGCCATCCTATGGTAATCGTCGATAGGGTCGGGGATCGCTTGGCGACCGACTGTGTTTTTCAGGTGTGTATAGCCGAGCGAGACGAGATGGGCCGCCTCCGCGGCCAGTTCTTCACGGCTATAGACCGGCGCCCCGTCATAGGCAGCGCCATGTGTGATATAGACCGGCACACGGTCGCGCGCGCCGCCAATCAGATGGTGTACCGGCCGACCGACCGCTTTTCCCTTAATGTCCCAGCACGCGATGTCGATCATCGCCATAGCCGAAATGAGCACCCGGCCCAACGGCCGCTCCCATGTATGGCGGTCGAAAAGCTGCGGAATACGGTCTGTACGGAACGGATCAACGCCTTCCTCGATAATGCGGGGCGCAAGGTATTTCTCGATCAGTTCGATCGCGACCGGATGTGTATATCCGCTCGTCGCCCAGCCGATGATGCCATCATCCGTTTCCATTTCGAGGAGGAGGGCGCCTTCCGTGTTGGGTCGATCACGATAGGGTGGCGGGGCGATCGGAATATCCTTCAGATCGTGAATAGAGATTCTTGCAATCCGCTGCCGAGGCGCTGCGACAGAAGTTTTGTAAAGCATGGTTTCGTTGAGCATCATGGCCTCCTACGTAGGCACAATAGCGATATGAGGCTCTCAGAAAATTGAATTAATCTTCAGGATTAATCAGAAAATGTGGGAGATAACTCATTAATGAGATATGAAGCCGGCGGCCGCGTAGAGGAGACGTGATGACTTACTCAGGACGTATGCAGAATGGCCGCTCTTGGAATGAAGTGACTTAGTGGCAAATAGGTAATCGATACCATTACGTCGTCACAGATTTTGCTCGAAAAGTCGCATAAGATGCAGCGTGGAACGCCCTTACCAAGGAAGTCCGGGATCTAGCCGTCGCCGCGGGCGATGAAGTCGATTGCGACGAGATAAATACCAGCGCCCGTCAGCCAACGGCCCGCTGCCAATAGGATGGTGGACGCAAGATCAACGCGGTGCTTTCGCCGCAGACATATGAGGTGATCGGAGAATGAAGGCAGTTTGAAACGCTGCTTGGGCCGGCCCGAATTGTAGTGCTTCGGGGAATAAACACCGGTCCGGTCCGTTTCTCCCCGGTCAATCGACCGGAGAACATCGATGTTTCATTTTTCTCACAACTCACGCTCAGTCCGGTTTCTTTGCCGGCCGGAAGATCATGGCGTTATCGCACCGCCAGTGGCGGCTAAAACCGTTCTGCCGGAATGGTTCCGCAAACTTCCGGCAATCGATTCCGGACAGATATCCACGACCAATAACGGTCTTACCGTCAAGCGTTGTATGCCCTTCCTCGACGCAATGATGACCGGCTGGATCCTGCCTCTTGCGGCCACAGTGCGACTTGAGATCAAGGATGACGGCCGCGCAGTGGATGCAGGCTGGGAATTCGACCGAACAATGGTGAGCAACCACGGCGCCCACCAGGTCGCCGGCAATCCCAAGGAACCCAGCCCTCCCTGCAAGTTCCACAATTATTGGTCAATTCGCACGCCACCCGGCTGGAGCTGCCTTTTCCTGCCGCCACTCAACAGGCCATCGCAACCTTTCGAGTGCGTCGCCGGCATCGTCGACACAGATACCTATACGGCGCACATACATTTCCCGTTTTTTGCCATTGCGCCAGATGGCTTGTACACGATCGAGAAGGGAACGCCACTTGTGCAGGTCATCCCGTTCCGTCGTGAAGATGCGGCACTCAAGGCAGAAATTCGTGCCGAGCGCGGCGAAGAAGCGAACGATCGCGAAACCGTCTATCGCAACACAATTGCAGGCGAGGGCTGGTATAGAAAATGGGCACGCGCCGCCCGGTAATAGCCATACGGTAAAATGAAAGGGGCCGGATCATATCCGGCCCCTCTTTTTGAGTTATGAGCTGGTTAGCGCCGCCAACCGCGCCAGCCACGATCGGAGCCGTTCGAGCTTGAGTTGGAAGAGCTGTTCGAACTCGAATTGGAAGAACCGTTCGACGATGAATTCGAGTTCGAGTTGCTTGAAGAATTCGAGTTGGAATTCGACGAGCTGTTGGACGATGAGTTCGAGCTGGAGTTGGAACTCGAGTTGGACGAACTGTTGCCGGCAACAATGAAGCTGCCGTCACTCTGGCTGACTGTCGTGGGCGACGGCCGCTCAATGTCAGCGGCTCCAAAGGGATGCTCCTTTGCCTGAGCCGCCGTACCTGCGAGAACCGTCATGCCCGCGACCAGGGCCGATTTGAACTTCCAGTGTCTTGTCATGATCGTTACTCCGTTTCCAAAACTGGACCAGTGGTTCCGGTCCGACATGGGAAACGGGCAACCTCCGCCTTTATTCCGCAGAGATGCAATCGACCGCCGGAATTAGCTCGAAGGCCGTTGAGGCATTGTTTGCAACGCCTTCAATTCTTCGTCGGCCGACATCGGCGCTTCGGCATGGATCGCCGAAAGATAGGCATCGAGCGCTTCGGTGGATGATGCCGGCGCATAGCCGTTGCTGTCGCCCGGCGCAACCACGGCAAAGCTTACGCGCCACTCATCACCTGCATGACAGGCGATCGAGATGACCGTGGATTGATCCGGCGAGTCGACTTCGAATTCGCGACAAAGCGCCTTCTGGCTATCGCGGAACGTCGCGATCAGGCGAAAGCGCTGGTTTGAACCGGGCAATTGGATTTCGTCGCCCGATTGCCTCGTTGCGAGCGCTTCGATCAGCGCCGGGCTGCTGACACCGGCAACCTGCAATCCTTCTGCAGGACGGCCATTGTTCGATGATAGCCAGTAACCGACCATGCCCCCCAGCACGGCTGCGGCAAAGGACGCGGCGATCGGCAATCGCCATGTTCGAGCTGAGAGTGGTTCGGCTGCCGGCTTGCGAAGCGGCACGACATTGCCTGCCGATTGTTCATCTGTTGACCGCGCGCGTTTTTTGTCGACCATGCGCTGGACGGCGTCAACCAGATGGTCGGGCACATCCTCTTCCAGCAGCGGCTTCATCGCGACTTGCGCCTGCGCGCGCGTTTCAGTGAAAAGTGCTACCCTGGCCAGCAGATCGTCGTCCGTCTCCAGCGCCTTATCGATCCTCGCCGCAGTTTCCGCATCAAGTTCGCCATCGGCGAAACGCATCAGGATCTCGTCGGAGAAATCTGCCTTGGTCATTTCTTCGCCCCTTTCATGACCTCAGAACGTTCAGTAGTCGCTGTTATTCCAGCCGCTTCCACCAGATTCTTACGCGCCCGCGCCAATCGGCTCATGACCGTCCCGATGGGGATGTCGAGCAGGTCCGACGTTTCGCGGTAGGACAGCTCTTCCACACAGACCAGGAGCAGCACTTCACGCTGTTCATCCGGCAGCTCGGCTATGGCCTGGGACACGCTCTTCAGGGCGAGACGTGCCTGCACTTCGCGCTCCCCATCGGATCCGGTCAGGTCGGGACGTTCCGATATTTCTTCCTGAATACCAGCCGTTTTTTGCTTGCGAATATGATCGATCCAGAGATTGCGCAGTATGCGGAACATCCAGGCATCGAAACGGGTACCCGCCTCAAAACGCTGCTCGTTCGCGAGGGCCCGTTCGCAGGCCATTTGAACGAGATCGTCGGCGAGATCGCGCGACCCACAGAGCGATATGGCGAACCGGCGGAGATTTGGCAGGAAGGCGACAAGCTGGTCTTGGACAGAATCCGCGCTTTCGATCATTGTATGGTCCGGTCTTTCGATGCCGAGGGAATAAAGCGCCGTAATGCCCGTTCTTTGCGATGCTATCCTTATTTGTTGGGTGGAACCGGGATGTCAACGATGAAGCGCAAGGGCGACATGTTCAATTGGCTGAGATGGATCCGAGCAAAACGTTTGCTTCTTGCAATCATGCTTGCCTGCATTCCGATTGCCGACAGCTCCCTCCTGCCGGGCTTTCTGGAGACAAAGCCCGCCTTCGCAGACGACGATGATGGCGGTGATGACGATGGTGGCCGCAGTGGCGCTTCCTCCCGCAACTCCGATCCATCAATCGGATCGCGCCGCTCCAGTGGACGAAACCTGTTTCGGGGCTTGCGCAACCGGTTCCTGCCGCGGGCGCAACGAAGTGGCGCTGCTCGTCCTTACCGCGCTCAGGCACCCCAACCCCCGCTACCCGTGCACACAACTGATGAGATTGTCGCGACCGGCCTTACCGCACAGCAGATCGATCAGCTTACGGCTTACGGCTTCGTTGTGCTCGATCACGCGGAAATTCCGCTGCTGGTTTCGGAGGTGGTCAAGCTGCGCAAACCATCAAGCATGTCGCTTGAGGCCGCGCGCGATCGGATACGCACCTTTGGGCCACCGTCGATAGCCGATTTCAACCATTTTTACCGGCCTGAGCAGGAAGCCATTCCCGAATGCTCTGGCCCTCATTGCGATGCGACAAACCTTGTTGGATGGCCCATCCGTGTGACTGGGCCGACAAATTGCGGCGGCGATGTAATAGTCGGCCTGATCGATACCGCGATCAATGCCGACCACGCCACCTTCGCGAAAGGTCAGGTCGAGATCGTTCGGCTGGTAGATGAGGAACTGCCGCAATCCGGTCGGCAACACGGCACTGCTGTCGCGGCCCTGCTTGTTGGCGCTGCGGACAGCTCCACGCCGGGTCTTATGCCGGGCGCGAAGCTGATCGCAGTCGATACATTCCAGAGTGCCGCTCGCCAGGACGACCGCTCCGATGTCTACGAGCTTATCCGCGCCATGGATCTTCTGGCGTCGCGTGGAGCGCACGTCATCAATATGAGTCTTTCCGGCCCGCAAAACATGCTGCTCGAACGGCTGGTGACGGAGATATCCGACCGTAACGTCGTTATCGTCGCTGCAGCCGGTAACAAGGGCCCGAAAGCCGACCCGGCCTATCCTGCGGCGTACCCGCAGGTCATTGCCGTGACTGCGGTGGATCGCAACAAGCGTGTCTATCGGCGCGCCGGTCGTGGCAAGCACATCGATCTGGCTGCACCCGGCGTGGAGATATGGACGGCTGCTTCCGTCAGCGGTGCAAGGCTTAAAACGGGCACTTCATTTGCGGCGCCGTTCGTCACAGCCGCAGCCGCTCTCCTTCGATCGAGCGGCCAAGGCATGACTAGTGCGCAGGTGCACGAGACACTGACTAAATCTGCGCAAGACCTTGGTGACCTTGGCAAGGATCCGACATTCGGTTGGGGCTTGCTTAACGCGAGCACACTGTGCGCTGCAAAAATGTAGGATCGGCGGAGCCGTCACGAAGCTCCGGCAGGTCTGCTGCAGAAAAATCGCATAAAATGCAGGATGGAATTTCCGGATAGAAGTCAGGGTCCAGCTCCAGTGCCCGGGAAAAATCGCCGCCTGAGGGGATTAAAACCGTTCGCTGTTCCGTAAACCTGTCATGGATCGAATGAAACCGCGCTTCGACGTCATAGGCCAGCTTGGCTCCATGCGCCGTTATGCCCGCGCGCTGACGCGTGACGCGACGGATGCCGAAGACCTTGTCCATGATGCGCTGGTCCGTGCCTATGAGCGTCGGGAAACGTTCAGGCAGGGCGGTAGCCTGCGCGTCTGGCTGCTTTCGGTCCTGCATAATTCCTTCATCGACGGGGTCCGTTCGCGCCGTGCCGAAGCTGCCCGGGTAGTGCAATCCGGATACCTCTCCGAAACCCGGATGGAGCCTCATCAGGATCATGTCGTGCGGCTCGCTCAGGTGCGGGAGGCGTTTCTCGACCTGCCGGAAGAGCAGCGCTCGGCCTTGCATCTGGTTGCGGTCGAAGGGCTTTCCTACCAGGAAGCAGCCTATGCGCTCGGCATCCCGCTTGGCACGCTCATGTCACGCATAGGACGGGCAAGAGCCAGCTTGCGCGGCATGGAAGACAATGCGGCAGGGCAGCCGAAAGGTCGCCTCAGGATCGTGGGAGGCCGTGATGAACGAGATGCGTGATCCCATCGTGGACGCTGACCTTGACGCCTATGTGGATGATCAGCTGGACGCGAGCCGCCGGATCGAGGTGGAAGCCTATCTTTCAGGCAGTCCGGAAGCCGCGGCGCGCGTGATGTCCGATCTTCGAGTTCGTGGCGAGTTGCGTCTCGCCTTGGCAGGGCCAAAAGGCATGGCTCGTCCCGCGACCGGTGACGCGGCTCGCCGTCTGGAACGTGGTCTGGCTCGCAGGAGATTTGTCGGCAGTTTGCAGCGCGTGGCGGCGATTGCGGTTTTCGTGGCGGTGGGCTGGATGGCGCATGCCGGATTTGGCCCGCTGGTCATATCGGAAGTCGTCGCCTCCACGCCGCCTCCGGACTACGTGAACGATGCGGTGATGTCGCACAGGACAACCGCCCTTCGCGCCTCCATGGCGTCGCAGCCGGCGGTTCCGGACTATGATCCCGACGAAATTCGTGCGGCAACGGCGATCGTCATGCCAGGACTGCCCAAGGATTGGCAGGTGACGGACGTACAGCTGTTTCCCTCCAAGTTCGGGCCAAGCGTCGAAATGGCAATCAAGACTGAGAAGTTGGGTGCCGTTTCGCTGTTTGCGGTGCGTCCGGGCACGTTCGATGTCGTCAAGCCCACCGTTGCCGACATGCAGGATGTGACGGCCGCCTATTTCCAGATCGGCGAAGTCGCCTATGCGCTCGTTGCGAAGGCTGACGCGCGCGATCTCGACCGAGCGGCAAGCCAGCTCTCCGATACGCTTTATTGATCCAGTCAACCTAGGGAGATTCCAGGATGAACACTCCATTCCAATCGGGAATGAACACGGCTCGCAGCCAGTCCGCGACAGTGTTCGACGAGGGCCTGCGACAGCATATGCTGCGGGTCTACAACTATATGGGCCTCGGACTGGTGCTGACGGGCATCGTCGCCTTCGTCGTCGGCTCCACCCCGGCGCTTTACGTACCAATCTTCTCGACGCCGCTGAAATGGGTGGTGATGCTCGCACCGCTGGCCTTCGTGCTTGTCTTCTCGTTTCGCATGCAATCGATGTCGGCGGCTGGAGCCCAGATGATGTTCTGGGCGTTCTGCGCGGTCATGGGACTGTCGCTGGCCTCTGTATTCCTGGTTTTCACGGGCACCAGCATCGCCCGCACCTTCTTCATTGCCGCAACCATGTTCGGCGCGACCAGCCTCTACGGCTACACCACCAAGCGCGATCTCTCGCAATTCTCGTCCTTCCTGATCATGGGCCTGATCGGCGTGGTCATTGCGAGCGTCGTCAACATCTTCCTCGGTTCGACGGCTCTTCAGTTCGCCATTTCGGTCATCGGCATCTTCGTCTTTGTCGGCCTGACGGCATGGGACACGCAGACAATCAAGGAGCAGTATGCCGAGAATTTCGATGCCGAATCCCGGCAGAAACTCGCGGTCTTCGGAGCTTTCTCGCTCTACCTGAACTTCATCAACATCTTCCAGCTCCTGCTGACCTTCACGGGCCAGCGCGAGGAATAGCAGTCAGGTCAGAGCATCATTGTGGACAGACTGGACCAGCAGGCCATCGTCGGCCTCTTCGACAAGCTCGCCGATGTTGCGCGGCAATCGCCGCCTCGGGACCAGGAAGCGGAAGCCTATATTGGCGAGCAGATCGCCCGCCAGCAGACGGCGATGGGCGTTGCCGGCGGCGTCTTGCTCGGCAGCGCGATTGCGGGCATGTTCGGCGGCAATGAGGCTCAGGCAGCCGAGACGAACGAGGAGCCTCAGGCTGACAATGTCGATACAGGGTTTGATGACGGCGGCGATTTCGGCGATTTCTGATTTCCATGCCTGACGAAGAACCGTCCACCAGTCCCGTCCACACTCCGCCAGATAGCGAAGAGCGTGGACGCAAACTTTCCGACATCCTGTGGTCGATTGCCGGTGATACTGCGCGGGAGCGAATTTCCGTCGGAGATCTTGTTGTCGCGCTGGGTGATCGCGCGCTGGCCGCGCTGATGGTCGTCTTCGCACTTCCGACCGTGTTGCCGATGCCGCCGGGAACTTCAGGAATCCTCGGCGCGCCGCTGGTTTTCCTGTCAGCGCAGCTCATGCTTGGTCGACGCCCGTGGCTTCCAAGGAAAGTCGCGGACCGCTCGATGTTCCGGACCGACTTTGCCACCCTGTTGGATCGCGCCGGGCCATGGCTGGCTGATCCGGTCGCGTGGATTGGGCTCGCTAACACTCATCGATGGCGGTCGTATTGACAAGATCCTTGCCGCACCGGCTTAGGCAGCAAGGCGATGCAATGCCGGTGCGCTCGCGAAAGCGCCCACGAAAAAACAAGGCTAATCGGCATGCGCTCCCTGCTGAGGACATACTGGAACGGCGACGTCCCGCTCCGTCGCGTCTTTTGGTTCGACATGCTGGTGGTCGGCACGATCGTCAACGCGGTATCGGCTGCCACTGCCCTTGTGGCGTTTGCCACGGACGCCCCCGATTGGCTCGCGCTGGGCATTTTCCTGGCGCCGCTTCCCTACAACCTCCTTCTGTGTCTCTTCGTTTGGCGCTCGGCCACCCGCCATCCCTCCGGCTGGAGTGACTTTGCAAAAGTCGGCGCAGTCCTTTGGCTCGTGGCAGCGCTGATCATCTAGGATATGGGCTACACGATGCTGACAGAGAGCCATTCGGCGGCACTAGCTCGGGGGTCGGCTTTGGAGAACTCCGGAAATGTCCGGTCATGAGACCTGAAGCGGCGATTCCCGACGCTCCCCGATGCCGCCAAAGCTGACGTTCGGTGCAATGGGCGGGTTGACCCGTTGCAGTCCTTGGCCAGCCGCGCAACAAACGGCTGGCTTTTCGAGACCTTCGGAGATCGATTTCCCTTTCGGGAACCGGACAAAGAAACGAACGATCCTGATCCAGCGGCCGTCCAACGTTGCGTGGCACTTTCCTGGCCGGTGCAATGCCCTGCCTCTCCGTATGCCGACTAACCCGTGTCCCACAATGAAAACATCGCCGTCACGTGAAGATTGCGAGGGACATCAGCGTGTATTTCGCATTCCGGCGAGAACTTAGTTTGGAAGCATGCGCTTCAGAATGTCATCCTTGCGAACGAAATGATGCCAAAGGGCTGCCAAGGCGTGAATTCCTACAAGGATCAGCAATCCATTGGCACATAGACCGTGAATTGCCTTGATCGATCGCGCTATGTCGCGATCCGGGGAAAACGGCGCGGGAACGCTTAAGAGACCAAAGAAGCTCACCGAGTCACCTCTAAACCAGGTCAGCACAATTCCGAGCACTGGGATGGTGAACAGCAGTGCATACAGCGCGAGGTGTGCAGCCTTGGCAAGCACTTTCTCCATGCCTGTCATGGATGGAGGAAGATTCGGTGCGCCCCTGGATAAGCGCATAACCACTCGCCAAATCACAAGCCCGGCCAGCAACAGGCCAAACGAGATATGGAGCCATTGCGCCAGAGCCCGATTCGGATCGTCTCGCTGGAACAAACTATTGCCGTAGGTGAGCCCGTAAAGGGCGAGCACAAGAATGAAAAGTAGCCAATGCAGCGTCTTTTGAATGGGTGAGTAAGCTGTGGCTGACATTGAAATCCCGAATTAAGGACCGTTGCGACGCTCGTTGACATCTACAGAAGCATCGAGACGTCGCAACCTACCGTTCGCAATGTTAGATCGAGTTCCCAGGCCATTGCAAATCAGGTGAACTTGGATGCCTGCGTGGCTTTCGCTCGCCGTGTCCAGATGTTGGCCCCCAACAATCGTACTGCTCAAATCTTTGGTGCCTCGAACAGCTCGATCGGATTTCCCGCTGGGTCCTCGAGCAATATCTGTTTGCCGCCCATGCCTTGCACAATCTCGTTGCGAAAATACGCGCCTGCGTTCCGCAACGAGGCGACTTCCCTTTCCAGGTCCGCGACTTCAATCTGGATGCGGTTCCAGCCGCCAGGCTCGGGCTTGCGGCCGTCTGGCATCGTTTGCGAGGCACCGCCTGGTCCGCCCATTCCGCTCACCAGGAGACGGAAACCGTCCCTGGACAAGATGGCGAAGCTTGGTGCCGGACGCAGATCGACAGAGAAGCCGAGATGCTTTGTATAGAACTCCACTGCTGCATCGACCTTATCGACGATGTAACGCACGCTGATTCCAGGCATGGTTGTCTCTCCCTGTTGCGTTCCTCTGATCGGTTGCGCGCGATCGCGCAACGCTTGTCCTTCGCCCAATCGGCAAAACTCAGGTGAGGGCCGCGAACATCTTCGTAGCCCGCCCCGCCGCCCTTCAAACCAGTTTCAAGGCTGCGCCAGCCATAGCCATCAGGACAACGACGATCCACGGTGGGGCCTTCCACACGGTGAGTAGAAGAAAGCCAGCAAGCGCAAGCGCAAAGTCACGCGGCCCAAGGACCGCACTGGTCCAGACCGGACTGTAGAGCGCAGCTCCCAGGATACCGAGGACGCTCGCATTGACGCCGCGCATCGCTGATTGCACAGCCGGGCGCAGGCGCAACGCATCCCAGAAAGGCAGCACCCCGTAGGCCAGCAGAAGACCAGGCAGGAAGACCGCGACAAGCGCAATCGCGGCACCGGTGAGGCCGTTAGGCGCAGGGCCTGCGACTGCACCAAGATAGGCCGCAAAGGTGAACAGCGGTCCGGGTACAGCCTGCGCCAGTCCGTAGCCCGCCAGAAAAGCCTCGTTGCTGACCCACCCAGGCGTCATCACCTCGGCCTGCAACAGCGGCAGTACGACATGGCCGCCGCCGAAGACCAGCGCTCCCGACCGATAGAACGCATCGAAGAGCGCGATGGCTTGATGACCCGTCGCACTCACAACCAGAGGTGGGATCAGAAACAGAGCCGCATACAGGACGAGCACGCATGCCCCCTGCCGCCGCGACACGGGAAAGCTCAAGTGCCCGGCGGGCGTGGTACCATCGGCGCGGCAGAGCCAAAGCCCGGCAAAAGCACCGATAGCAATCGCGCCGATCTGACCCGACGATCCGTCGACGAAGGCGACGATCACGACCGCCGCCAATGCAATGGCGGCGCGCTCGCGATCGGGTGTGAGGCTCTTCGCCATACCCCAGACGGCCTGGGCGACAACCGCAACAGCGACCAGCTTCAGCCCATGCAACACACCTTCGGCAACCGGCCCTGTGAAGCTGGCCGCGCCGAGTGCGAAGACGACGAGCATGATCGCCGACGGTAGGGTGAAGGCGATCCATGCAGCCAGACCGCCCAGCAGGCTGTTGCTCCGAAGAACGCCTAGCGCGAAGCCGACCTGGCTGGAGGCAGGGCCAGGCAGGAACTGGCAGAGTGCGACAAGATCGGCATAGCCGGGGTCATCGATCCAGCGTCGCCGCACGACCAGCTCATCATGAAAATACCCGAGATGGGCGATTGGACCGCCGAACGAGGTGAGGCCCAATTTGAGGAAGACGCGGAAGACCTCGGCCGATGAGCCGCGGCGCGACGCCGTGACTGTCTCGTTGCTAGCGGTCATTGTGATCTCGCTTGAACAATGGTCCGAGGGTGCTGATCATGCAGCCTATGTGTGGGGGTGCTCCATCATCTCGCCGATGAGCTCGCGCACCTTGCCGCGTGCCATCTCCAACGCTTTGCGTCCGAGCGGCGTCGCGCGATACATGCGCCGTACGGAACGGCCGACGCGGTGTCCCTTGGAGGTCAGGTATCCCTTTTTCTCCATGGACCGGAGCATTGGGTAAAGCGTCCCGGCGCTGAGCTTGTAACCATGCCGTGCAAGCTCCTCTATCATCCACTGGCCATAGAGTTCTTCTTGCGCCGCATGATGCAGCACGTGGAGGCGGATCAGGCCGCTGAGTAGATCTTGATGTTCCATGGTTGGCGATCATAGACAGTCGATCCACGTAATCGAAAATCGATATCGATCATCGATAATATGGATTGGTTTATCGAGTCAATTCGTTGCTGAACGCCACGTCGGCATGTATCCATTGCTTGTCCCAGAAATAGGCGCAGCTTGGCCACGCGTAGAGCAAACGTCCCTTCTCAAAACAACGGAGGCGTCGCAGATCGAGGAGCTGCGCGCTTATATGACTGATGCAGACATTTTTGGCGGGTCGATCTGGCCTTGCGATTTCCGGCGTTGCTGTGTCTATTCCAAATCTCGATACGAACCGGTTCGGCTTCACCGCCGGATCAGACATCTGCAAACGTTACAAGGAATACGCATATGGCGACTGGAACCGTGAAGTGGTTCAACAGCACCAAGGGTTTTGGGTTTATCCAGCCCGATGATGGCGGTCAGGATGTTTTCGTCCACATCTCCGCTGTCGAACGTGCTGGTCTCTCGAACCTCGTTGATGGCCAAAAGATCAATTACGAGATCGAGCAGGATCGCCGCACCGGCAAGTCCTCTGCCGGCAGTCTCAGCAAAGCTGGCTGATTTTTCTCAAGTGCCCGGCATCCGCCGGACGGCGCGGCAAGTCGCGGATGCACTGTCCGCCAAGCCGGCGCGAAGCATGGTTGGTCCGGAGACCGAGGCGGCAGATTGCTGAAAGTCAAAAGGCTGTCTGGCGACGGAAAGCGGGGCAAGAACTCGCCTTTCTCGTGCTTGAGGCATCTCCGGCGGCATGACGGTTGCCTGACGCGACGTTGTGCGTCGACCAATTCCATCCTTGGCTCTATCGAGCGGCAACAGTGGTCCACCGCAATGTCATTGAAAGGTCACCTAAGCTGACCCATATGCACATTGCGTCGGACGTCTCCTCCCATTCGTCTGGCGCGTTCCCCTCTGGAGGTTTTAAACCTTCATGCTTGGCCGGGCTTAACAGTCCGGCCTTTTTCTTTTGGTCACATCAACCTATCAGATACCGATCTCAGTCACGCACCCGCAAGCTTCCCATTTGGAGCGTGCATCACGCTGTATAGAGAGCCTTGGCAAGTTCATCGGGAAGGCGACCGCCGGGAGATTGCCCCTCCAGGCCCGCATTGGTGAAGGCCACCATCGTCAGCTTCCGGTCTGGATCGACAAACCATGAGTGGCCATAGGCCCCGCCGAGACGCCATGTCCCCGCGGTTTCCGCCGAGTGCGCGATCCCTGGGTCGCGCAGGATTGTGAAACCGAGACCAAAGCCGCGTCCGGGCCAGGGCAACAGATCCATTCCAACTGTGTGATCGGTTGTCATCTCATCAATCAGCGCACCAGTCAGCAAAGGCTCGCCACCGGTGCGAAGCACTTCAAGCAGATGCAGCGACCTTCTTGCCGGTCCGCCGGCGACTTTGTTGCGGCCGCTCACCACGGCGGCATTTTGACCAATTCCGGTCCTTCCGATCGCGGAATGATCCAGTCTGTCACATTGGTGTTGCAGATGCTCTGCTTCCTTGACAGTTCACCCAACAGGACAACGTCCATGAATTATGACGATCAGAATAGTCTGAGCCGAATCAAGGCCGAAATCGCAGACAGTTTCGATGAGGAACTGGAGATGCAGCTGGAAGAGGATAGGCTGGACGAGCTTGTCGCCGAAGGGATGTCCGAGCCAGCCGAACCAACGTTGGACCGCAAGATATATTTCCGCGAGCTTTTCCGGCTTCAGCACGAACTGGTACGGCTTCAGGATTGGGTGCAGCACAACAAGCTCAAGGTCGTGGTGATTTTCGAGGGGCGGGACTCCGCGGGCAAGGGCGGCGCCATCAAGCGCGTCACGCAGCGCCTCAATCCGCGTGTCTGCCGGGTGGTTGCATTGCCGGCTCCGACCGAACGTGAGCGCAACCAATGGTATTTCCAGCGCTACGTCCCGCATTTGCCGACGGGCGGCGAAATCGTCCTGTTTGACCGTAGCTGGTATAACCGTGCCGGCGTCGAACGCGTGATGGGGTTCTGCACGCAGGATGAACTCGAGGAGTTCTTCCGGTCGGTTCCCGAATTCGAGCACATGCTCGTGCGCTCAGGCATCGTGCTGGTCAAATACTGGTTTTCAATCACCGACGAGGAGCAGGAGTTCCGCTTCAAGATGCGCATTCATGATCCGCTGAAACAGTGGAAGCTCTCGCCCATGGACATGGAGAGCAGGATACATTGGGAAGACTACACCAGGGCCAAGGAGGACATGCTTGCGCGTACCCACACGGATCATGCGCCATGGTCGGTTGTGCAGGCCGTAGACAAGAAGAAAGCTCGGCTCAACTGTATCGCGCATCTGCTGGCGCAGATTCCATATACTGACGTGCCCAAGTCCGAAATCGAGCTGCCAGAACGCGTGCGCCATGCGGACTACACCCGTAAGCCAGTGCCTGCCGAGTTGTTTGTGCCGGAGGTCTACTGAACGTTTAGGCTCGTTTTGATCCAGACGCGGGGAGTAAAGCTCCTTTGGCAGAAGTTGGAGCACACGCGCGCGTTCTGGAGATGAGGCGCATCCTGTGCAGCCAGACAGGATCGGCATGAGTTGGCACTCGTCATGGAAACGCCGTGGCCCGGTCATCATTCTCATGCATCGTATCGTCGGCGAGCGGCAAGGATCGATGCGGAGATTGGGCGATGTTCCGAAGTGAACCGACACTTGATGAGTTGTTGGACGAACCCATCATACAGGAGCTCATGGCGAGCGATGGTGTCCGGGCCGAGGACGTCCGTCGCTCGATACAAGATGCGCGTACCCGAATGAGTCTGAATTGTCAGGGTTCGGGTAAGTTTTTGGATGATAAAAGTTCCCCGGGGTTTGCCAGTTCCAACCGGCCTCCATCGCCAAGACTGCCGGATCCCAGTGCGACATCAATCAGAATCCGTGCCGATCCGATCAGGCAGCACGGATGCCTGACTTGACCTGCCGCCAAAGTGGCGAAACGACATATCCCATGACCGGAATTGCAATCGAACCGACGGCAATCCCGATCACCGCAGCACCGGCTGCCTGAACGACCCAGGCGACAACAGGCCCCACGGGCGCAAGGGCGAGCGCGGCAGTATCCCCGACGTCGTGGATGATGTGGGCCAGCCGGTCGAAGCCGTAAGTCTCGAAGCCATGAAGAATGATGCCGCCGCCGACCCAGATCATGGCGGCCGTTCCGACGATCCCAAGTGCCTTGAGGAAATACGGCATGCCCTGGACGAGTCCGCGTCCGGTCAAGCGAAGGGCCGCGCTGACAGTCGATGGCGACGACGCGCGGGCGAGCATAAGTCCGAAATCGTCGGCCTTCACGATCAGCGCGACGACGCCATAGACAGCGACGGTGATGCTCATCCCGACGACAGCGAGCACCATTGCCTGAGTAAATGCGTTCCCGTCGGGAACGGCGGCGAGTGTTATGGCCATGATCTCGGCCGACAGGATGAAGTCAGTCTTGATCGCGCCGGCGATCTTCTGGTCTTCGAAGGATTTGGCGTCCAGGCTGATGGACTCGATACCGGTCTCATGATCGTGCGCCGCATGCGGCAGGATCAGTTCGTAGATCTTCTCGACGCCTTCATAGCAGAGAGAGACACCACCTATCATTAGCAGTGGCGTCACCGCCTGGGGTGCGAACAGGCTCAGGAGCATGGCTGCCGGCAGCAGGATCAGCAGCTTGTTCTTCAGAGAGCCGAGCGCGATCCTGCCGATGATCGGCAATTCTCGCGCCACGGAAAAACCAGTGACATAGCGCGGCGTAACGGCGGCGTCGTCGATGACGACCCCGGCTGCCTTGGCTCCGGCCTTCGCGGCCTGGCCGGCGATGTCGTCGAGTGAGGCTGCGGCCACTTTTGCCAGGGCCGCTATGTCGTCAAGAAGGGCGATCAGACCGACGCTCATTGAGGCCACCGCTCAGGAAGATGAGTCGAAAGGAGATGCCGCGCCGCACATGGGGGCATTGCAGGATTATCACCGCAGCATTGCCTGAAGCGGACGCTGCGGTGATATGTTAAGGTTTACTCGGCAGGAAGCGGGTTCAGGCCGAAGCTACCTTCGTCCTTCGGGTTGGACGACCGATCCCGCTTTTGCACCGCACGTGCCAAAACATTCTGCCTGTTGACGGATTTGCGCTCGGCGTCGATGCGGCGGATCAGGATTTCCGCACGCTCGATGGAGCCAAGCAGAGCGAGGATCGTCCCACGTTCCACCGCGCCCGCATCCGGCCCCAGCGCAAGAGTGCGGGCACGAAGTTCATCGACTTCGGGGTAGCTGACATGCCCGGCCGGCATGGTCGGGTTGGCGATGCCGTGATCGGGCATGATATCGCGAAGCGAGACATCGAGCTTGTTGAGCGCGGTTTCGACGATGGCGTTTGCCGGACCGCTGAACTTCTCGCGCTTCACGCGCCGGGCCACCTGATGCATCGACTCGGTCAGCGCAGCTGTGAAATCCGCCTCCTCGATCAGGCTCGCGACGAGGTCGAGCTGCTCGTAAGGCAAATCCTCCTTCATCAACAGGGCGGTGTAGGCCCGTATGTCGCGGCTGAGGATATCGGTCGCCAGATAATGCTCGCCCGGATCGGACGGCGCGTTCTTCGAGGATCGCGCGATGTCCAGGAACATGGCTCCAGCCTGTAGATGACGCGCTGTTTCCTGCTGCACGGCCGGGATGGCCTTGGCGAAGTCGCTCGCCAGTTTTTGGTCGAGGAATTTTGGGGTCGAGTAGTCTTCGACATCCTCTGCGTCGGTGTGTCCGACGCGCGACAATATCCGGTCGAACACGCCGACGAAGGGAAACAGCAGCAGCGTGTTGAAGATATTGAATACGGTCGAGTAAACACCGACGGCGACCGGCACGAGCGGGAACGTTTCCTTGCCGCCGATCAGGACCGGAACGCTTGGGTCGCCGCCAAAGAACTGCATGCCCCACCGCAGGACTTCGATCGAGACGAAGAACAGCGGCACGGTGATACAAACGCCGATGATGTTGATGGAAATATGCGCGTAGGCCGCCCGCTTGGCGTTTTTCGACAGATTGAGCGAAGCCATCCACGAGGTGATGGTGGTGCCAAGGTCTGCGCCGAGCGAGAAGGCGACGGCCGTTTCCCAGTCGAGGATGCCTGCCGCGCCAAGGCCCATCACAATACCAATCGTCGCCGACGACGAGTGGATCATCGCGGTAATGGCGGCGGCGATGAGCACGCACTTGATCAGGTTGAAGTAGGAGTCTGCCTTCAGCGTCTGCAGCAGTTCCATGACCTCAGGCATGTTGCGCAGCGGGCGCAGACCGCCGGTCATCAGGTTGAGGCCGTAGAAGATCAGCGCGAAGCCCATGCAGGCGAGTGCGATGTTGCGGACCTTCTCATTCTTGGAGAAGCAGTAGAGCAGCGAGAACGCGCCGGCGAAGATCAGCCCCAGCGGGCCGAGCGGCAGCGCGATAAGCCCGTTGCCCAGGGTCGTGCCGATGTTTGCGCCCATGATGACGCTGATCGCTGGTCGCAACGCGACAACGCCGGCGTTGACGAGGCCAACAACCATCACGGTCATGGCGGTGGAAGACTGGATCACGCCGGTGATCAGCGTGCCGGCCAGCACGCCTTTGATCGGCGTTCCGGCCGCCCTAGCGAGGAAGGCGCGCATCTTGTTGACGGAAAGCGCCTGAATGCCGTTGGACATGAACTCAAGGCCGAGCATGAATAAGCCCAGCCCGCCGATGACCGGCACGAGAATGTCCTTGAAGATGTCTATATCCATCTCATGCTACCCCAAAAATGCGCCGTCCCGACGCGACAAGTTTCGATTACCCTCGGTGCGTCCAGAGTTGCCGAACGACTGAGTGCTCGCCGATTTCAGTTGCCGGCCTGCAATTCCTTGACCCAGTATTGTTTGACCTGTTCCGCAAGAGGCTCCGGCAGCGGCACATAACCGAGCGCCGCCGCATCCGAATCTCCGTCATCGAATGCGAGACGAAAGAGGTCGTGAACGCGGCGATAGCGATCCGGGGACCGGCCGGCGATAGGAACAACCGCGAAGGTGGCAGTGCTGATTGGATAGGCAGCTGGCCCAGGCTGGTCGGTCAGGGAAGCGTAAAAGTCCTGCGTCTTTTCCCAGGCGATGGCGTTAGCTGCGGCCTGGACGCCTTCGGGATCAGGCTTGACGAAGTTGCCCGATTTGTTCTGGATTGAAGCGAAGGGCAATCCCGCGCGCATCACCTGGCCGTATTCGGCATAGGCGATCGCGCCCTTGGTCTCCTGCACGGCGAGGATAAGGTTCTTGGTACCTTCGGCGCTGGTCCCGACCGGCCACGGGATAAGGGTATCGGCGCCGTACTTTGTCTTCCATTCGGCGCTGACTGCCGTGAAATACTCTGTAAGGACGAAGGTTGAGCCTGAACCGTCCTTGCGGTGAAAGACGCTGATCTGGAGATCGGGAATATCCAGATCGGGATTGAGCGCCTTGATGGCGGGATCGGACCAGGTCTGGATCTTGCCCAGATAGATGTCCGCCAGGACTGGGCCGGTCAATCGCAAGGCTCCCGGGGCAACGCCGTCGATATTCGTGACGATCGCGATGCCACCCATGACGATCGGAAACTGTTGTTGGCCGCGGCTGGCGAGTTCCGAAGGCGCAACCGGTACGTCGGTGGCCGCGAAATCCATCTCAGGCTGTTCAAGCCGCATCAGGCCGGCGAGCGATCCGACAAGCTCGTAGTCGACGGTCCAATCCAGCGTGAAAAAGTCACCGCCGTCCGCCCGCGCATCCTTATAGGCTCTCGCCCATTTGGCCATGACCGGCGCAGCGAAAGTCGATCCCGCGCCGCGAATAGGTTCCGCCTGGGCGGTTTGCCCAAAAGTCAACGCTATGGCCAGAATGGCAGCGCCAGCCAGCCCATCGACCACGCCCCGAGCTTTTCCAATTCGGGAAACGAGCAATCCAACCATAGCGCCTCACTGCGGTTTGTGCGCTTGCGGAACAAGCATGCGCGAAGTTGTAGTTTGTTCAAGACGCGCGTGCGCTCGAACCTGGCTAGGCGGCCACGCCGGAACCAACATTAAGCCATATGCTTGGTAATGCTGTTGTTTGACGCTTGGATGACAGGCCATCTGGCGGTGACGAAAGTAAATTCGGCCTACACTTTTGGGAATGGCCGCCGAATATTGGCTTGGTTTTTCATAAGTGAAGCAAAAGCTTCATCCCTGTGACACATCGGCGTGCGTCAACAGTCGTTAGGTGACAGGCGGCATCTGAATACGATGCCACCTCTGTTCGGTGAAGTTTGTGCTCGCTCTGGCCAATCGCAGGTTGCGTTTGTGGCAATGAGAGTTTGGGCAACAGGAGTAATGAATGTCTGATCAGGTAAGCCATTCCCCGCTCGACAAGAAGGTCGCTATCGTGACCGGCTCGACGAGCGGCATCGGGCTCGGCATCGCGCGCGGGCTTGCCGCGCAAGGCTCCGATATCGTGATTAACGGTTTGGGCGACCCAGTCGCCATCGAGACCGTCCGGGCTGCAATCGAGACGGAGTTCGGTGTGCGCTGTCTCTATTCTTCCGCCAATATGTTCTCAGGCGCGGAGATTGGCGACATGATCAAGCTGGCGGTCGACGCTCTCGGCGGTTGCGACATTCTCGTCAACAACGCTGGCATCCAGCACGTTGCTCCCATCGACGAGTTTCCGGACGATAAATGGGAAGCCATCATCCAGATCAACCTTGTTGCGGCCTTCCACTCCGTCAAGGCCGCACTTCCTTTGATGAAGGCGCGCGGGTGGGGTCGGATCATCAACATCGCATCGGCACATGCTCTGGTCGCGTCGCCGTATAAGTCCGCCTATGTCGCGGCCAAGCACGGCATCGCAGGATTGACGAAGACCGTCGCCCTCGAGGTTGCGACAGCCGGGATCACAGCTAACGCCATTTGCCCGGGCTATGTCTGGACCCCGCTGGTCGAAACGCAGATCCCGGATACCATGGTCGCACGCGGCCTTTCCAAGGAACAGGTCATCCACGACGTGCTTCTCGAAGCCCAGCCGACCAAGGAATTCGTCACCGTCGACCAGGTTGCCGGCCTGGCGCTTTTCCTGTGCTCGGACGCCGCCGCGTCGATAACGGGTGCAATCCTTCCCATCGACGGCGGCTGGACCGCGCATTGAAGCCTAAAAACCCAATCGCTTTCTCCGCCATACAGGAACCCAGTTAGATGAAAGCCGAAGACGTTCGCCGCAGCTATGCGATGCCGCTCACCAATCCGGCCTATCCGCGTGGTCCTTACCGCTTCATCGACCGCGAATATGTGATCGTCACCTATCGGACCGACCCCGAAGCCTTGAGGGCCGTCGTTCCCGAACCGCTGCAAATCGCCGAACCCCTGGTCAAATATGAATTCATCAGGATGCCGGACTCGACCGGGTTTGGCGACTATACCGAGTCCGGCCAGGTCATTCCGGTGCGTTTCGACGGGGAGGAGGGCGTCTATGTTCACGCCATGTATCTCGATGACGACGCTCCAATCGCCGGTGGCCGCGAGATATGGGGCTTCCCCAAGAAGCTGGCGTCACCAAAACTCGTCCACGAGGGTGAGGTGGTCGTCGGCACGCTGCATTATGGCTCGGTGCTCTGCGCGACTGCGACCATGGGCTACAAACACAATACAATAGACGCCGGCGACATCGCGCACTCACTCGGTAAACCAAACTTCCTCGTCAAAATCATCCCGCATGTCGATGCTACGCCGCGCATTTGCGAACTGGTCCGCTATCACCTTCAGGACATCACCGTGAAGGGGGCTTGGTCAGGTCCGGCAGAGTTGCAGCTTTACAGGCACGTCATCGCGGATGTTGCGCGCCTGCCGGTGTTGGAGATCGTGTCAGCGGTTCATTTTGTCGCCGATCTCACGCTGGGCCTCGGCGAAGTCGTCCACGACTATGCGAAACAGCCCGGCGCAGAACGCTAAGCGGGCAGAAGGATCTTGCAATGGACCAGACTGTGAAGAAGCGAAGAGGCGAGACACCCGATATACAGGACCTCATAGCGCCCTATCAGTCTGTGGCGCTCGTGCTTCAGGGTGGCGGCGCGCTTGGCGCCTATCAGGCGGGCGTTTTCCAGGCGCTGAGCGAAGCCGGGATAAGCGCCAACTGGCTGTCAGGTGTTTCCATTGGCGCGATCAACGCGGCGATCATCGCCGGCAACGAGCCCGGCAACCAGGTCGACCGGCTGCGCGATTTCTGGGAAACGGTGTCGGGCCGCAAGGTGTGGCATTTTACGCCGGAGGGCGATGCGTTCCGCAAGCTGCGCAATCAGGCCAGCGCCATGATGACGATGATGTCGGGACTTCCAGGCTTTTTCAAACTGCGAGAGCTGAGCCCGTGGTACCAGCTTCCCGGCGCAACGGGGGCGACGAGCTTCTACGACACGGGCGAACTCGAAACCACGCTCAATCGCCTGATTGACTGGAATGTCCTGAACGATCGGCAACGACGGTTGAGCGTTGGTGCCGTGAATGTCCGGACGGGTAACTTCCGCTACTTCGATAGCGAGATCGAAATTATCGGCCCGCAGCACATCATGGCGTCGGGCGCTCTGCCGCCAGCCTTTCCGGCTATCCATATCGAGAACGAGTACTACTGGGATGGCGGCATCGTCTCGAACACGCCGCTTCAGTATCTGCTGGAACAGGAGGATGTGCACGACACGTTGGTGTTCCAGGTCGACCTGTTCAGTGCGCGCGGCATCCTTCCACGAGACATGGGCGAGGTGCAGGCGCGTCACAAGGACATCATGTATTCAAGCCGGACGCGCAACAACACGGACACGTTCCGCCGCCTGCACAATGTGCGCCTGAAGCTTCACCAGGCATTGCTGCGCATTCCGCCGGAGATCCTGACCGAGGGAGACAAGGAATTCCTCGCTTCGATGGAGGATGTCCCGCAGATCAACATCGTCCATCTCATCTATCAGCCGAAAATCTACGAGAGCGACGCAAAGGATTACGAGTTCTCAGGCACCTCGATGCGTGAGCACTGGGACGCCGGCTATCAGGATACCCGCAAGACGCTGCGCCATCGCAAATGGCTGGTGAAGCCGCCGGAATCGATCGGAATGACTGTCCATGACATTCACCGCGATGATCCGAGCTGAGAGGTTCGACAAGGCAGGCCTATCCGTGTCTATTCGGTCGTGATCTGCACCAGTGCGGTGACCGGCTGGCCGTTCACAAGGATGGGCTGGTGATGATCATCTGCCAGAAGAACCCCAATGACATGCTGGCCGGTAGGCGAAGGGCAATGGCTTAACCTGGCCAACACAAGATCGCCCCCAAAATCGCTGTTCATGCTGTTGTAGGCGGGGCCTGGGATATTGCAGCTGTCCCCCTCTGGATCGATTTTCATATCGATATGGCCGCAGCGGGAATCGCCCGCACAACTATCTGCCGGCATTAGGCGGAAGTTGCTTTGCACCACGATGTGAAATTGCGCCGAACAGTGACCCCACGTCGACCAGGATTAATCGGCTGATTTCATTGCGAAAATGAATGTTGGCAAGGGGTTCCAGAAGGCGCCTGTTATGACCCCTCGAAAATCCCAAAAAGAACTACTGGATCAGACACTTGCGCGTTTCGATCCTTGGGGTTGCAGTTCGGCGCGATTTCACAGCGAGAACCGTCAAAACTGGTTGTCGCATGCCATTGTCTCGCCTGCCAGAGACGGACCGGTAGTCCATTCAGCGTCGGGGCATTCTATGCGATTGACACGGTTGAGATTTCTGGGGGGCCACGGAATTTGTCCACGTTGGCGATAGCGGTAACAGGGTGCGCATCTATTTTTGCCCAACCTGCGGTTCGACAATCTATTGGAAGCCCGATGCGCTGCCATCGATGATCGGGGTAGCCGTTGGTGCACTGGCCGCCCCTGACTTCCCGGCCCCAGCGCTATCGATATTCGAGCGATCGAAACATCATTGGTTGCAATTTGACGGGGATGTCGAACACTTTCAAGAAGGTGCGATACGAAAATATTCGCCTGATCTGACGAGACGGTCCGACACCCGTTAATCGCCGCGTCCGTCATCAATGGAATTAAACACGGCTGATCTAGGTGAATTGTCAGATCACAAAAAGCCCGCCGGCAAGACGGATCGAGACGACGGGCTTCCGCCACCGCCGGGGTGATAGCGGCGACATTCCCCGCTAAGGAGGGGGTGAGGGCAGCGGGGACACTTCAAACCAAATCAGAGCGGCTTCTAATTCAGCAACCTAACCGACCGAAATCGAAACATTGCGAGTATGCCCTGCGTGTTTCGCGAGAGGCATCCGTCGAAGCTTTCTGAAAAGCGCCTCTTCATTGGTAATGCCGGAACTGTGTAGTGAAACAGCACGTCTGGAGAGTACATCCGCATCCGAACCCTCAGCCTCGAAACCGTACCAGCGGCACAACTTCGCAACGACGCGGTTCAGCACGCCCAGCTGAGCGGGATAGAAAATGCCGGTCTGAAAAGCATGAGAGCTATTCATGGCTCTCTCCACAGATCAGGGCGAAAGCGTGATAATCTCTCTCAAAAACCAGCGCCCGTTTCTATCGCTGGTCACCCAATAACGGTACGCCGATTCCGGCCAATAGCAAGCTGATACTCTGAAACGCAAAAGGTCCGACACCTCTTCAGAATGGCCGCCGGCGGCTTGGTAATGCCAAAGATCAGACAACGCCGCTTGAATTTCCCGTTTCAACTCGTCTCGGGGCGTCGTCAAGCACGGTTAGCTCCACCGCCGCCAATTTTGCAGCGCAAAGCACATAACGTTCACTTGCCAGCCAGGACTCGCGGTCACTCTCTTGCCCAATTATGTCGGGGCCACGGTGCGCACCGATCTGATCGTTTTTGGGCGCCAATCCCGACGATAAATGCGCGTTAGGTCGGCGAAAGCTCGGTGTGGACGCCTTGCCAACGGTTCGCGTCGAAGCCTCTTGAAAAGTGCGTCTTCACTGGTCAAACCGGAACTGAAAAGCGACATGGCCCGGCTGGCAAGCTCCTCGGCATCCTCACCTTTGACGCTGAGACCGTGCCAGTCGCACGTCTTCTGGACGACGCGATCCAGCAGATCCAGGTCGTCGGGATACAAAATTCTCGGTTGAAAATCATGATGGTTGGTCATGGCTTTCTCCTACGAATGAGGGCGAAAGCATGGTGTTCTCTCTCAAAAACCAGCGCCCTTATCAAAGGCTGGTCACCCAATAACGCTACGCCTAAGCGGGCCAATAGCAAGCGGGGATTTTCTTGGCGATGTGATCGGCGAGGGTGTCGGGGGTGTCTGGCATTTTTGCCAAGGCCGTCTAATCAATAGACCAGCATCGGGACTTACGAGCGCCGCTGCTTTGCGCTTCACATTGTCGACATAAGGCCCACTGCTAGGTCAGCGAAAGAGGCGGGGGAACGCAAGTTCACTGATACCCCCGCCCTGCTCAACGGCCCCCTTACACTGTCCCACTCGGACAGCGGCATTGAGCCGAGCAGAGACGATGAATAGCATTCATAGCGTTTTCAGGCGCTAATCTATGATAACTTTCGGACCCGGATCTATCATGTCGTTGATCCAAAAATCCCGCCACTTCGGAGTGGTGATGGACGGCGGCGCCGGCTGCGCTTTCGGAAGGACTACCCATACCGATTCTGTTACCAGACGTGGAACCTTTAAGCCCTTCCAGGGATTATATCCGCCGATGTTCGATGGCTTTAGTCTTGAAATGATTGAACTGCCGGAGGCGACATTTCGGATTCGCCGCGGTGGCAACGGCCCTCCGGTGCTTCTCCTGCACGGGCATCCCCGCACGCACGCGACCTGGCATCGCGTGGCGCCTCTTTTAGCCGAATTCTACACAGTGATCTGTCCAGATCTTCCCGGCTTCGGGCAATCATCCATTCCTGCTGACACGCCCGACCACGCCGGATCCTCCAAGCGCGCAAAGGCGCGTCACTGCGTTGCCCTGATGCGGCACCTCGGCTTCGAGCGCTTTGCTGTCGCAGGCCACGATCGCGGCAGTTACACCGCATTCCGTATGGCAATGGACCACCCCAACGTGATTACGCATCTCGCGATCCTTGATGGCGTACCGATCCTGGAAGCACTGGAACGTTGTGATGCCCGCTTCGCGACAGAATGGTGGCACTGGTTCTTCTTCGCCCAGAGGGAAAAACCAGAGCGAGCAATTCTGGCCGACCCAGACGGCTGGTATGGCGGATCACCTGAGCAGATGGGCGCAGAAGCCTTTGAGGACTACCGTGCTGCCATCCATGATCCTCGGGTCGTCCATGGAATGCTCGAAGACTACCGGGCCGGTCTTGGGATCGATCGCGAGCATGACCAATCGGACCGTGCTGCCGGTCGCCGGATTGCCTGCCCGACGATGGTACTCTGGTCGCTCCAAGACGATCTGGAGCGGCTCTATGGCAACGTCCTCGACGTATGGATTCCATGGACGACCAGATTGTCTGGGAGGGGTATCGATTGTGGACACCATATGGCGGAGGAGGCGCCCGAGGCTCTCACGGCGGAACTGCGAGGGTTCTTTCGATCCGCTTAGATCTGCTACCACCCACCTCATCAAACTCAACGATGTCGAACCGCTCGGCTATCTCGCCGATGTCCTCACCAGGATCGTCAATGGCCACCCCAACAGCCAGCTCGACGACCTGCTGCCTTGGGCTTATATCCCGGCTCCCGAGCTCAACGCCGTGGCCTGAGAACACCGCTTACGATGTGTGCAAGAGGCATGCTCAATATGCTCGTTTGAGCGAGCGGGTGGAAAATCAGGGTTGGGATGTCGTCGACCTGCGCTCGAACATAAACACGGGCTTTCGCAACCAGGAAAGCTCCATTCATTCCCTGTCGAACGAATTGCGGGGCTCGTCCAAGACGCAATGGCCGGTGATCTGGTCGGCGATCCGGCCGGATTGACAAGATCGAAGAACGGCTGGTTCCGCGCCGAACTGGATCAGGTGTTTGGTGACCAACAGCGCCAGGTCGACGAGATCAAGCAATTCCCGAGCGGCATCTCCAATCAGCGTGACGTGATCCGGGATATTCTGGAAAGGCTGGATCGAGTCGAACGCCGCGTGCCGATACCGCCCGGATGATCAAATTCCACCCAAAATGGAGGGTGCGTGAATAGCTCGAAGCGGCTATTCAACGCCTCTAGCCCCTTGCGCCCGCGTGTTCCTTCTGGAGCGCGGGCCTTTTTTCGTTTTCGACCTCAGACGACGAAAAACTCTCCGGCCGTCATCGCAAGTCCGGGCGAGAGCGTGGCGAACTTGATCGCCGCAGCACCGCCCAGCCCGTCCCTGTCGAACAGCAGGTCGCCAGTGGACTTGTTGTAAATAATGCGGTCACTCGCATCATGCGCGGCGGCTCCAGTGTGAAAGGCTCCGGCTGACAGCCAGCCATTCGCAAGGCCGGTGAAGACCGCATTCTCAAGCTGGATCATGTCGTCGGCGAGGTTGTAGTCCGTAAT
>NZ_JBBBDZ010000027.1:0-42646 GCF_037153935.1 Mesorhizobium sp. CCNWLY176 | reverse complement strand
CGGTCCAAAGAATGGTATCGGATCAAAAACGGCCGAGGCTCTAATCGCCGCTGGATGAAAGTTCAGTGGCAGGTCAGTCAACATGCGGGGAGTAACATTGGCAATGTGACGGCGGATTTCATTGAAACGCAGCGTGCCGGAGAGAAGGTGAAACAGGACGATCGATTTCCATTTCCCGTCGATCAGCCCGAGGTGCGAACAACTCTGAACCAAGTACTGCGCCCCATCGATCCAGCGAATCTGAAGCAAGCCCATTCCTTGATCGAAAGCGGGCGTTCCAAAGGCAAGATCGTACTGGAAGGCTTTTGACGAAAGTCGCTGAAGGTCCTCCCACCACAAAGCAAGGATGCTTCAGCCCTTTTTTTGAAAACCGCGCACGTGCTCCGGCAAATTATGGATGTCAACATCTGAATAGCAGTCGCTCATCACCAATGCCCGCTGGCCCGACAGCCTCGTCAAAAAATACGCAATGCGTTCAGTCCCTATTTTCACACCATGCAGCTCTTGGCTTTCATCCATGCCGGCGGCTCACCATGGAATCCGCCGACGAGCGCGTTGCGGCAATTGCAGCTGCGTTCGGTCGACAGCGCCGAGATTGCCTCAATCAAGGTCTTTTCGATGAGATCGTGCAGGCCTTGCTTGTAGTAGATCTCGTTCATGCTGCCGGGACCGAAATGAACGACTGCCGGCGCCATTCCGGCGCCGAAATTGATGACCGGCGCGATAGACGCGAAACACATTTCGGCCTCCCGCGCGAAGATGACTTCCGGAATGAGCGGCGTACCGACGATATCGCCGCCTTCGCGCTGATAGGCGCGGATTTCGGCCGGCGTTTCGAAACGCGGCCCTTCGGTGCAGACGAATGTGCCGCGCTCGATGACCCGGTTGCTGAACTTGTTTGCAGCTGCGATCAGTTCAGTGCGCAGGCGCGGACAGAAAGGATCCGTGAAATCGACACGTACCCAGCATTCGCTTTCATCGAACAGTGATTGCGCGCGGGACTTCGTCTTGTCGAGAAAATCGTCGGAAATGACTATGTCTCCCGGCCGGATTGCGGGATTGACCGAGCCGATGGCGTTCTGCGAGACGATGGATTCCACGCCGAGTTCACGCAAGGCCCAGATGTTGGCGTGGTAGTTGATCTTGTGGCTGGGAAGCGTGAGCTTTTCGCCATAGCGCAGAATCACGACGACCTCGCGGCCACCTATAGTGCCCGTCAGGACAGGTGCGTTGCCCCATGGTGTCGATACGGTCTCGGCTCGACGGTCCTTGAGCAGTTCTTCAGAGGCCGCACTGGTAATCAGGCCAACAGGCGCTTCACGCATCGGACGTTTCCTTATTCATTTCAGATGTTTGATAGTGTTTGTGGATTGCGCTTCGGATTTCGGCTTCATCGATCATCGAGAAACACCCGCCTTCGAAGATGGTCCGTCCTGCGATCATGACGCTGTGCACATGCTGCGGGCCGGCGTGATAGACGATGTCGGAAAGCACCCGCTCCGCCGTAAGACCAAGGGGGTGGTCAAGCGAAAGCACAACGAGATCCGCCTCCTTGCCCGCTTCCAGGCTGCCGATTTCGGCCTCCCATCCAAGCACGCGCGCGCCTTCGATAGTGGCCATGGTGAAGGCATCGGACGCCCCCATGATCATGCCGTCGAGCGACGCGGCACGCTGGAGCAGTACTGAAAGCTTCATTTCCTGAAAGAGGTCGAGGCAGTTGTTGGACAGCGTACTGTCCGTGCCGAGCCCAACCGGGATGCCACCTCGTCTCAAAGCGGGAACCGGGGCAATGCCGCTGGCAAGCTTGGCGTTGCTAGCCGGATTATGCGCAACGCCGGCGCCCGTATCGGCGAGAATATCGACGTCTTTTTCGTCGAGCCAAACGCAGTGGGCAAGGATCGATCGGCGGTCCAGAACACCGAGTTCGGCGAGCCAGGCCAGCGGCGATTTTCCATACTGCGCAAGGATCATCTCGTTTTCGCGGCGGTTCTCCGCGACATGGAGGACGAAATGCAAGCCGAGCGCGTCGGCTTCGCGCTTCACCTCGGTCAGAAGCTGCGGCGTGCAGCTATAAGGGGAATGGCCGCCGAGATAGAACCGGCACAAGCCGTTGCCTTGGTAGACCTGGATGGCCTCCTTCGTTTCATCAAGCGCGAGTGGCCAGTTGGGGCGGCCGTTAGGCCGCAATTCTGGAGAATTAGCCAGCGCTCCACTGAGCGATCGCATGCCGATTTCGCTGGCGACGGATGCAAAGCCTCCCGCTCCATAGCGTGTGCAGTCGCAGGCGGTGGTGATGCCGTTGCGCACCATCTCCATGACAGCCAGCGTGCACCCGGCCCGGTTGTCCTCGATCGTCAGCGACGCGGTATGCGGCGCAAGCGCGGAAGCCCATTGGAAGAGATCGCCATCGTCGCAGCAACCGCGATGCATGGAGAGGCCGCCATGCGCATGCGTGTTGATGAGGCCCGGAATGACAACCCGTCCGCCGAGGTCCTTCCGCTTGGTGGTCGCAGCTTGAGGTGGCAGCGTGGAAAGGGAGCCGACCCACGCAATCTTCGTGCCCTCGATCAGGACAGCACCGTTCTCGATGAAGCCGCCGGCCAGCCCGGTACAGACGAATGCATTGTGAAGGAGCGTTGGCAAATCAGACCTCCATCACGAAGGACCGGTCTTCCAGCGAAAGGCTGATGACCTCCGAAAGCGCACCAGCGCTCGCCACCTTGCCATTCGCGATCGTCAGGCTGGCGTCGTGGCCGGGAACGACAATATCGGCCATGGCCGCAATGCGCCGGATGCTTTCGCGCGCGGATATGTTGTCGAAGGCACCGGCCGAGTTCAGCGTCTCGATTTCGCCGCGATGCTTCACGGCGTCCTGCGCAAGGACGACACATTTCCCGTCGACAGACAGGACGAGAGAGGCATGCCCGCCGGTGTGGCCGGGCGTTCGGATCATGCGAATGCCGGGCAGCACATCGAGTTCGCCCGAAACGAGCGAAAGCTGCGGGCTGCGCAGGAGGCCCTCGACCTGGAACAGCGGAATGGCGCGATCGTCTGCCTTGTGTTCGTCGAAATAGGCAAGCTCGGTTTCATGCAGGACCAGTTCGGCCTTGGGGAAACATTCCACGTTGGCGACGTGGTCGAAGTGGAGATGTGAAAGTACCACCGTGCGAATATCGGCCGGCGTCAGGCCGCGGCGTTCGAGCGCGTTCAGAATGCCGGGGCGATCGCCCGCGCCGCCTGTATCGAACAACGCGTAGCCGTCTCTCGTATGGAGCAGCACCGTGGTGCTCCAACCAAGGAAACCACGCGGCGTACGCCCGGGAAAGCCGGGGATGAGTACGTCATAGCTGGGCGCCGTCATCAGGATTCCGCCTGTCTCAGGCGCGGGTCGAGCAGATCGCGCAGCCGGTCGCCGACAAGGTTGATGCCGACCACGGTGAAGAAGATCGCGAAGCCGGGCACGGTCGCCACCCACCAGGCGTTGCCGATATAATTGCGCCCTTCGGCGATCATCGTGCCCCAGGTCGGCGTTTCCGGCGGAACGCCGAGGCCGAGGAAGCTCAGGGAAGATTCGAATAGGATCATCTTGGCGACGAGCAGGCTCGAAATCACGATCACCGACGACATGACGTTCGGCAGCAAATGACGGATGAGGATCATCGGCACCGAAATGCCCATCGTCTGCGCTGCCTGAATGAATTCGCGTTCGCGCAGCACGAGACATTCGGCGCGAACGACGCGTGCGTATTGCACCCAGTTGGTCAGGCCGAGGATGGCAATGATGTTCCAGAGGCTCGGACCGACGACAGCGGCCATCGCGAGTGCCAGCACCAGAAACGGAATGGCAAGCTGAATATCGGTGATGGCCATGAGAATGCGGCCAGCATAGCGGTCCTCATATCCGGCAACCAGGCCGAGCGTGACGCCGATGGCGCCCGAGATGACGACCGAAGCGACACCGACGAGCAGCGAAACGCGAGCACCCGCGATCAGGCGGCTGAAGATATCGCGGCCGAGTGCATCGGTTCCGAGAAGATGCATCCCCTCCTCTCCCCGCCAGAACGGTGGCTTCAGGCGCTGGAGAATGTCCTGTGCATCGGGATCGAAAGGCATGAGCCAGTGACCGAACAGGGAGGCGAACACAACGATCAGCACCAGCGCAAGTCCGAAGACGGCAAGGCGGCTGTCGAGATAGCGTTTGATAAACGGGTTCATCGGCCCTTCCTCAAACGCGGGTCGAGCAGCCCGTAGGACAGGTCGACGAGGAGATTGACCGTAACGATGGTGACGGCCATGACGAGCACGAATGCCTGAACCACCGTGAAATCGCGATTGGCAATGGCCTGGATGGCGAGCCTGCCGATGCCGGGATAGGCAAAGACTTCTTCGGTGATGACGGCGCCGCCAAGCAGCGCGCCCACCTGCAGCCCGATAACCGTCAAGGTCGGGATCGCGGCATTGCGAAGCGCGTGCTTGAAGATGATGCGCCCCTCGCTGACGCCCTTGCCGCGCGCGGTGCGGATATAGTCGGACTGCAGGACCTCGATCATAGAGGAACGCAGCAGCCGCGTGATGATTGCGGTCGAATAGGTGGCAAGCACGATAGCCGGCATGATGAGGTTTTGCCAGCCGCCCTTGCCTGAGGCCGGCAGCATGTGAAGCGTCTCGGAAAACAGCAGGATCAGCATGATCGCCAACCAGAAAGCCGGAAAGCTCTGGCCGATCAGCGAGATGAGAAGGCTGACCCGGTCGACGATCGATCCGCGCCAGGCAACGGCCAGGATGGCGAGCGGAATGGAAATGGCGAGAGCCAGGGCGAGCGCCATGCCGCTCAGTTGGAGGGTGGCCGGCACACGCTCCAGGACGAGCTGCATGGCCGGCTGCTCATAACGCAGCGACATACCGAAATCGCCCTGCACGGCTCGGGAGACGAAATCGAAATACTGCACGACGAGCGGCCGGTCGAAGCCCATGAGATGGCGGAAGCGCGCGATCTCTTCCATGGAGGCTTCCGGCGGCAGGAAAAGTGCGGACGGATCACCGCCGATCCGGATCAGGAAGAACACAGCAAGCGACACGCCGAAAACGACAGCCATCGCATAGAGTACTCGCGATATGAGGAATGAGGACAAAGGCCTGGCCGCTCCATGGGCGAAGTCGTTTCAAGTTCCGTGGCCGGAGAATTCCGGCCACGGATGATCGAAGATCAGTCGAAGCTTGCCTTGCGCAGATCGATCATGCTGTCGGTGCGCGGCTTCCAGTTCAGCTTGGCATTGAGGCCGTAGATCAGCGGCGGCTGTATCATCGGCAAATGCGGCGCTTCGTCCTTGATGATGGCGGCTGCCTTTTCATAGATCGCCTTGCGCTCCGCCGGGTCGATCGTCGCGGCACCCTCGTCCAGAAGCTTGTCGAGCTCGGCATTGCTGAAATAGCTCTGGTACTGCCCTGTCTTCAGCAGAGGCAGCCAGACAAGATTGGGATCGCGCCCGCTCCATCCGGGGAAAGTGATGCCTTCGCGGCCCTTCTTCTCGGATATCTGGCCCCAGACGCCCGGCTCCAGATACTGGATTTCCGCCTTGATGCCGACCTTGCGGAGGAAGCCGGCCGTCGCTTCGACGATCTCGCTGTCCTTCAGGAAACGGCCTTTCCGGGTCATCAGGGGAATCGAAAAGCCATCCGGATATCCCGCTTCCGCAAGCAGTTCTTTTGCCTTTGCGGGATCATAGGGATAGGGTTTCCAGTCTGGATTGTAGGCAAATCCATTCGAAGGAAGGGTGAGCGCGATGCGATTGCCCATGCCATTGAGCAGCGCCTCCTGAATGGCATCGACATTGACGGCGTAGTTGATTGCCTGGCGCACGCGTTTGTCCTTCAAGGGCGTGTCGCGCGTCGTATCGAAGGCGAGGAAATAGAGGAAATCGCTGGCCACCGTTTCGATCTTGGTGCCGTCCGCCTGGAGCGAGGATACGTCTTCAGGCGGGATATCGACCGCGATGTCGGCGCCGCCACTCTTCAATTCCGCAATGCGCGTGCGGGTTTCCTTGATCGGCCGGAAAACGACGCGGTCGATCTTCGGCGTGCCGCCCCAGTAATCCGGATTGGCTTCAAGAACGACTTCTTCGTCCTTCAGCCATTTGACGAATTTGTAAGGCCCGGTTCCGACCGGCGCCGACCCCAGCGCCTCACCGTTCTTTTCCTGCGTGTATTTCGGCGGAACGATCAGGGCAGGAAACGATGCCTCGTAAAGTGACAGCAGCATCGTCGGGAACGGTTTCTCGGTCTTGAGATCGACGGTGTATTCGTCGACGATCTCGACCGACTTTATGGCCGAGATGCGGGAATAATAGGGAGCCTTGAAATTCGGGTCGAGCGCGCGGTCGAAGGTGAATTTCACCGCTTCGGCATTGAAGGGCTCCCCGTTGTGAAACTTGACGCCTTCGCGCAGCTTGAAGCGCCAGGTCAGAGGGTCCGGATTGCTCCATGACGTTGCCAGCCCCGCGACGAGTTCGCCCTTCTCGTCCATGGTTATGAGCCCGTCATATATCTGGAACAAGATGTTCGCTGTCGGGAAGGCCGAGTGCTTCGCCGGATCCATTGAGTAGGCATCGGCAGGCTGGGCGACGACAAGCGTGCCCGCTTCTCCGGCCGCAGCAAATAAAGGCAGATTGCACGCGACCGTCGTGGCCAGGGCGGCAATCAGGAAGCTTCTTCCAAGCATATGTTTCATAAGTTCACCCTTTTTGTGCCCTCTGGGAGGACTTTTTATGTTGCGGCGACGCGGTCTGTGTCGCCGTAGTTGCTGATCCGTCCGATGTCACGTCTTCCTCCCGCTCTCGCCTCTTGAAAGGGCGATGGCAGCAAAACTATCCAGGCGGTCAAGCTGCACGGTCAGATGTCTTTCCGTTTTCGAAACCTGTAGTGTTTTGCCGGTTTGAAGGTCCGTGGCGCTTTCTGCGTCGGTTTCCACGACGATCTCGAAGCCAGCCAATGGAGTGGTTTCCATCAACCCTTTCGTTCGGGTCGCCGCGCCGTTCAGCGCATGCAGAACCATGCCGTCGGGACGCCCGTAAAGAATGAGATCGACAGCCGAGGATGCCGTCGTGCGCAGCGGCGGAGAGCCGATCACCGTTTCGAGCAGCACGCCAACTAGTTGCCGATACTCAGGCATGGAGAACCGGTGATAAAGCGAGCCGATGCGCCATGGTAGCCACACGACCCTGCCCTGACCGTACTGTTCCTCAATCAATCCGGGCTCCGCGCCGGGACCCTCGACAAGCGTGAATTCCGGCGCATTGTTGGAGAAAGGGCCGATCAGCCTGAGATCATCGTTGGCATTTCCTCGCTCCGGAAACGGAATCCAAAAATCTCCCGCCGCAGCGATATGCGGGATGCCGCCGAATGCGCTCCGCAATGCCTGGCCGGACAGCGCAAAATAAGCGCCATTCACGTTGCGAATTTCTCCGGGAAGACGCGGCAGGCAGGAAAGCGGCGGCGAGCCACGTTCGCGTCCGTTCTCATCGCATCTGGCCAGATCCGCGCTGGCGATCAGCCTGCCGCCACTGCGCACATAGGTATCGATCGCGCGGACATCGGAATCCGAGAGGCAATGAACTGCCGGCAGCAGGATGGCATCGTATCGCTGAAGGTCGGCAACCGAAAGATCGCCAGCCACGACGATGTCACAGGGGTAGCGAAGATCGGCAGCGATTTCGAAGAGCCCGCGAAATTCCGCGACATGCCCGCAGCCATCCGGCGCACCGGCAGGCCGGCCCGCGTCAGGCCCCCAGAGCCTGCTGGCTTCGGATTTGACGATCGCCATGCGTGCGGTGGAGTGAAGGCCCTCATACCACGTCGCCTGTTTTGCCTGATAGCCTCCGAACTGCTCCAATGCCGGAACGAAACGAGGATCGTCCTGCTGGAGCAGGCCGTTCACGGCCGGGGCGGTATTCGCGCCATGCGCTGCCGCTTGAACCAGATTCTGGATAAGGCGGGCGTCGGGCATCGCCGTCTGGCGGCTGGCAAAGACTTCGGAGGTGGTCTGGATGAGGATCGGCGCGCTTCCCGGCTTCAGCGCGCGCGCTGTCAGCGCCTCTTCCGCCGCCCAATGGTTCCAGGCCGGTTGAGGGTCGACGGGATTGGGGATGACCGGATTGGAAACCTGCGATCCTATGATGTCGCTGACTTCCGCCATGCGGCGAATGTTCCAGCCGTCATGGACATGATGGTAGGGCACCAGTGCCGCTTCCGGATTCCGTTCGCGAATGAAATCGCGAACATGGCCCATATAGTCCGCCAGGAAATCCTGCCGCCACGTCTCGTAGGCCGCGGAGCGCACGCCTTCCGTCGGAACCGCCTCGCCTATCGCCTCGAGAACTGCCGAAGCACAGCGCGCGCAGTGGCATCGCGGCACGTGCAGATAGTTGAAGAAGAAACCGTCGAGCGTCGGATAGCCGGTCAGGATTTCGTCCAGGATCGCGAATGTCTCCTGCTGCCAGAATGGACCGGTCGCGCAAATCTGTGGCATGGCCCAGACGGTGCTGACGCTTCCATCCTCCCGGCGCACGAACCAGTCCGGATACTTCCTCTCCATGCCTTCCCGGCCCTTGGAGATATCCATCCGCACCAGCGTGCGAATGCCTTCTTCCTTGGTGGCGTCCAGAAACGCACCAAGAAAATCGAAGGTCAGATGCGGGTTGATGGTCTGCGAGGAGAGCTTGGTTGGATACCAGGCAGAGAACCCGCCACCCATGGCAATACAGGCTCCCGCACCGACGCTTTTGATTTCCGCGATCAATTGCCCGACGTCGAGCCCGGAAGCATCGGCCTCGCGCAACAGATGCTGAAAGAACCGGATCGGCTGGCGCGTCCATTCTAGTGGCATGAGCAGCCCCCAGTGAGGCGCGCCCGCATGCGCCGTATCGGCATTTCCAGCGCATTCGTCGCCGCATAGGCGCTTTGGTTGTCGCGCTGGCGCCGCTCCGACAATTCTTGGGCTTCTTCCCAAAGGCTGGCTTCATCGACGTCAACGGCATGGCCATCCCTAACCACGATCCGTCCGGCAATCACGACGAGTGCGATGGCTGACCCAGTTTCGGCCAGCACAAGCTGACGGACAGGATCGTTGAGTGGCGCGAAAGCAGGCGAAGCGATGCGGAACAACGTCATGTCCGCCACATGGCCGACCGCGATCTTACCGGCCATCCTACCCAACCCAAGCACGTCCGCGCCGCCAGAGGTCGCCAACGAAAGGGCCCGCTGTGGGCTTGTCCAATCACGCTCGTTTTGCGAATGCGAATTGTGCAGGATGGCGGCCCATTTGACCGTCTCGAGAAGATTATTACCGTCATTGCAGCATGCGCTGTCCGTCCCGAGACCAACACGGACACCGGCGCGCAGCAATTTCGGCAAAGGACAAAAGCCGCTTCCGAGCCGCGCGTTGGACACCGGGTTATGAATAACGCTGGCGCCGGAATGGGCAATCGTCTCTGCGTCTCCATCTTCGAGCCAGATCGAATGAACGAGATTCGTGCGCGGTGTAAGAACACCAAGCTCATCGAGGTGGTCGATCATGCCACGGCCGTAAAGCCGAAATCCCGTCTCGCGCTGGATGCTGGTTTCCAGCACATGTGTGTGCAGGAGTGTGTCGTTGCGTGCACTGAAATCGGCCGCTGCCGTCAGCAGTTCGTCCGAGCAGCGCTGCGGTCCCGAAGGGCCGATCGCAGCCCGGATGCGACCGTCCGCGCTTCCGTGCCAACGGCGAAAGAAGGCTTCCGCAACCTGCATCTGTCTGCGCCAGGGCATAGGACGGCGACGGCCGTAAGCGGAAAGATCGATGTCGCGAATATCCTCTGCCTCCAGAGGCATGGTTTCCAAGACCGCGCGATCGGAGACAACCGGCGCGATGGTCGCGCGCATGCCGCTGTCGCGCCAAGCCTGCGCGACAGCGGCAAGTGCATCGGCTTCGATATCGGGCGAGATACGCACATGGTCGAGGACGCTTGTCGTGCCCGTCCGCATCATCTCGACGGCGCCGAGCAGGGCTGAAACGTAGATCTCGCGCGGCGTGCGGCTTTCACGTCCCGCAGACGATGAAAGCGACCAAAGTTCAAGCGGAAGGTCGCCTGCCGTTCCGCGAATCAGATTATCGGGGGAATGGCTATGGCAATTGACGAAACCCGGCGCTGCGATGAGGCCCGAGGCGTCGATGATCTCGCAGTCGTTCGCGATCGAAGCATTAGGCTCGTGCAAACCGTCGATCACGCCGTTCCTGATTTCGATGGAGTGCCGCTGCGCTGCCCATCCGTCTTCGGCTTCGATCAGGCAAAGCGCATTGTTGAACCAGATGGCTGTCACGCCGTTTCCATTCCTTCATGTTCCCGGGCCGGTTCCGGCTCCTTTTCTTTTTCTTTTCGTAAAGGGAGAGGAAGATGAATATGGCATTTTGGAAAAAATCATTTTCCCAATCGGCGCGCCCTATGCCTCACAAGGGGGCTGGACGGCACGACAATTGCTGTATGGTAGCTGAAAAGTGGCTGATAGCCGGCAAAACCCTGATCTTTGTTCGGTTGGCTATCAGACTGCTCAAATAATAATTGGGAACACTATCCAGCGTTGAATAAATTTCAGGACATATTGGCATTCGTCCGCGTTGCGGAGCTTGGCAGTTTCACCGCCGCAGCTCGCACGCTGAGCTTCTCGACCTCCGCCGTGACGAAAAGCGTCACACGGCTGGAAGAGGATCTGGGCGCGCAGCTGATGCATCGCACCACGCGGCGCATGCACCTGACTGAATATGGTTCGGAGTTCTACGAGCGCTGCCGGCAAATCCTCCAGGACATGGACGACGCAGAAGCTGCGGTGCGCGAGCGCAGCATCGCCCCGAGCGGGCTGGTGCGCATCGCACTGCCGCCGTCCTTTGGCCGGCGAACCGTCATCCCGGCGCTGGCGGGTTTCTACAAGCGCTATCCAGACGTGGTTCTCGAGCTGTGCCTGAAGCATCAGACGGCCAATCCGATCGAGGGCGGTTACGACCTCGTCGTTCACTCCGGCCGGCTGGCGGATTCGCGTCTCATCAACCGCATCCTCGTGCGCGGCACGCAAAAGACGGTGGCGTCTCCCGCCTATCTCGAACAGCATGGGCGTCCTGAAACGCCTGCCGATCTTCTCGCACACAACTGCATCGTCGGTGGGTTCGGCGCGAACTGGCACTTCAAGGGTGAAGGCAGCGACGATCAGGTCGTCCGCGTCTCGGGCAGCCTCGTTACCGACAGCGGCGACATCCTGCGCGAAGCGGCCGTTGCCGGCATCGGTATTTCGCAAGCGACCTGGTGGATATTCCGCGACGATCTTGAAAGCGGGGCATTGGTGACGCTGCTCGACGACTACGAGATCGAAGCGGACCCGATATCCATCGTTTTTCCCGCCCATCGCCGCACGCCGGTCAAGGTGCGCGCGGTCGTGGATTTTCTTCTGCAGATAACCCGAAGCAACCGATTCTGATCGTCGAAGGATGACCAAATGACCGTAGCCGCAGCCGCCAGATCTGTTCTGGATACCGCCTCTCCTGTCCTGTCGGTTTCCAATCTGACGACATCCTTCAGGATCGACGGCGAATGGCGCCCGGTGGTCAAAAATGTATCGTTCGAAATTGCCCCGAGGGAGACACTGGCGATCGTCGGCGAGTCAGGCTCGGGAAAAAGCGTGACCTCCCTTTCCATCATGCAGCTCCTGCCCAAACACGCGAGCCGCATCGAGGGCTCGATCGTTCTCGGGGGAACAGACCTTGTGAAGCTCACGGATCGGCAGATGCGCGATGTGCGTGGGCGCGACGTGGCGATGATTTTCCAGGAGCCGATGACCAGCCTCAACCCGATCTTCTCGGTCGGAAACCAGATCGCGGAGTCGCTTCTGTGCCACAACCGTTCGCTGTCTCATGCCGATGCCAAAACAGAGGCGCTTCGGCTGATGGACAAGGTACAGATTGCGTCCGCCGCTTCGCGCTACAATGAGTATCCCCATCAATTCTCCGGGGGAATGCGCCAGCGCGTGATGATCGCGATGGCGCTTGCGAGCCGCCCCAGGCTTCTCATCGCCGACGAGCCGACGACAGCACTCGACGTCACCATCCAGGGGCAGGTCCTGGACCTGATGAAGACGCTGCAGGACGAGGAGGACATGTCCGTTCTCTTCATCACGCACGACATGGGCGTGGTAGCCGAGATGGCCGACAGGACCGTGGTGATGTATCGCGGTGAAAATATCGAGTCCGGCACGACGGCGAAAATCTTCAAGGATGCTGCTCATCCCTACGCCCGGGCGCTGCTTTCCTCCGTGCCAAAACTTGGCGCGATGGCGGGCCATATGCGGCCGTTGCGTTTCCCGATCGTCGATATGGCAACCGGTGAAGCAAGACCTGTCCCGCAGCCGGCGAATACCGTTTCGGCTGAAAAGCGCCCGGTTCTGGAGGTGCGCAATCTCTCTTCGCGTTTCGATGTCCATGCCGGGCCGTTCGGAACGCTTTCCGGCCGGGTCCATGCGGTAGAAAATGTATCCTTCACTATCCAGCCAGGCGAAACCCTGTCGCTGGTCGGCGAATCGGGTTGCGGCAAATCCACGACCGGACGCTCCATCATGCGGCTGCTGCAACCGTCGTCCGGCTCGATCATTGTCGATGGAAAAGACATAATCTCGCTTGACCGGCATGAACTCCGCGACATGAGACGCAGCGTGCAGATGATCTTCCAGGACCCGTTCGCCAGCCTCAATCCGCGCATGCGCATAGGCGACGCTATCGCCGAACCCTATCTCGCGCATAGGCTCGGCACGAAGCGGGAAGCCAGGGAAAAGGTCGCGGACCTGCTGCGCCGGGTCGGCTTGACCGAGGATATGGCCGAGCGCTTTCCACACGAGTTTTCCGGCGGCCAGCGCCAGCGCATCTGCATAGCACGCGCATTGGCTCTCGACCCGAAACTGATCGTTGCCGATGAGTCCGTCTCGGCGCTCGATGTCTCGATCAAGGCGCAGGTGATCAACCTGCTGCTCGATCTTCAGGAAAGCCTTCATCTGTCATTTCTGTTCATCTCGCATGACATGGCGGTGGTGGAGCGTGTCAGCCACCGTGTGGCTGTCATGTATCTTGGCGAAATCGTCGAGATCGGACCACGGTCTTCGGTGTTCGAAAATCCGCAACATCCGTATACCGAGAAGCTGATCGCCGCGGTGCCTGTTCCCGACCCATCAAGGCGTCACATTCGCCGCGAACTGCCGGCATCCGAATTGCGCTCACCGGTGCGCTCGGTCGACTACATGCCGACACCACGAAAGTACCGTGAAGTCTCGCCGGCACATCTGGTTCAGGTTTGAGGTAAAAGCTTCATACTGCTCCGTGTCTTGACGGCCCGCCCCAGTTCGAACCCAATCCTGGCCGCGCCGCGGCTATCGACCCTCTCAGGAATACCAGTCGTTCAGATTGCGTTTCGAACTCACTGAGTGACAGCAACAGAGCACACCCGGAGACGACGGAACGCCACCTAGCCTTCTGGCACAACTTCTTCATGCGCGGACGTACGGGCAATGTCTGCTTCCAGGCGGACGTAAAGTTCACCACCATGACCGCCATTGGGCGCAAAGCGACCATTCGCTGCATGAAAGACATCGCCTTTGGTTCAGCGCCTCCGTTTCGGCTGCTTGATCGTTACCGTCCTTGTATGCGCGCCAATCTCACGCCGGGGCGGCCGGCGGCACGAGAGGTTTGAACGCAAAACGCCGCCCTGATGGTTAGATCGGGACGGCGATTGATTTATGCTGGACTTGGTTGTGGGGGCTGGCAACCACCGATACCGACATTTGCTCCAGACAGCCGTATAATACGCGATAGTTCCAGATTTCTCCGGATTGCACGCTCGCAAAGGGCCTACAGACTTACAGCAATTCGAATCCGTTTCGGCCCACCAAAACCGCTGATTGCCCTCCATAGCGGGCAATCGTCGATTGCCACTTGAATTACATTGCGTAGAGAACGGGAGATAGCCCATGTGTAGAAAGGCGTAGAGGCCTCGTCGTCGACGGTCGACAGTTGGTTTTGACTCTACGTCACGTATGGGGCTTTGAATATCAGCTATGCGCCCACATTCGGTCATTCGTGCCAAAATTTTTTGCTCCTAAAAGCCGCCATTCGGTCATCTCGCCGGCGACGGCTGCACCGTCGCCTCGCGCGATACGGAAAGCCCCGCGAGAAGCGGAGTGTGCGCGGCGAGCCTGCGGGACACGAACTCGGTGAAGAGCCGCACACGCTTCGTGTTGCGTGTCTCCCCCTGTGTGAGAAGCCAGAGCGTTCCGTACATGTGCAGGTCGGTAGCCGGCACTCTCACCAGTAGGGGGTCGGCATCTCCGACGAAGCACGGCAGCGTCGCGATCCCGAGTCCTTGCCGTAAAGCAACGATCTGCGCCGCAGCGTCCGTGGTCCTGAACGGAACCCCTGTGGCGCGAACCTCACCCTCGCTGGCCCACTCCGGAATGCCATGCATGCTTATGACGATCCACCGGAAGGGATCAGGCGCCCCCGCACGCCATGCGGCTAGTCGATCACGGGAGGTGTAGACCCCGCCGAACAGCTCCGGCCCCTTCAGGCCGTGAAGATTGAGCGGCAGGGTCTGGCGGTCGTAGACGACGCGGATCGCCACATCCGCGTCCCGGTTGGTCAGGTTTGCCAACTCGCCGGACGACAGGATGTCCAACTCAATGTCGGGATGCAGACGCGCAAAATCGGCGAAGTCCGGCATGAGCAGGTGTGTCGCAAGGATCGGTGTCAATGTGACCCGCAGAAGCCCGCGTACGCTCTGGTCGCGCCCGAAGACGCGCGTCTCCAGCTGGTGCGACGACGCTTCCATTTGGATCGCGAGTTCAAGGACCTCCTCGCCCGCGGCCGTCAGGCGGTAGCCCGAAGGGAGCTTTTCGAACATCTGCGCCCCGAGACGTTCCTCGAGCTGAGCGATGCGTCGCAGCACGGTCGCGTGGTTCACACCGAGGAGCTTGGCGGCAGCCCGCACTGAGCCTCCACGCGCGGCGGCAAGAAAGTAGCGAACGTCATCCCAGTCGATCATGGTGCATTTCTGCGCAGCGCAGTGCAGTTTGCAAGGCCCATTCTAACACACTCAGCCGTAATTCGCGCGGCCGTCGCGGCGTTCAATCGTCTGGCTGGATCGTTTTCGCACCACCGATGTGCGTGATTCCGCACTCACTGCCTGACTTTGGCGAACCCATTTTGGGGTTCTCACGGGACTTCCCCGTACAGCCAAAGACCCGAGACGGTGAAAAGAAGGATGCACGACATGACCAGATTGAATGGAAAGACCGCCATCATTACGGGCGGCGCCACCGGCATCGGCCTCGCCGCCGCAAAGCGCTTCATCGCAGAGGGCGCCTTCGTCTACATCTTCGGCCGCCGGCAGGAAGCGCTCGACGCCGCTGTAGCCGACCTTGGGCCCAATGCCCGCGCGGTGAAGGGCTCGGTCGCGGATGAAGCCGACCTCGACCGCCTTTACGCGGCGGTGAAGGCCGAGCGCGGAACCCTCGACATCGTTTTCGCCAATGCCGGAGCGGGAAGTCCGCTTGCGCTCGGCGAGATCACCGCCGGGCACATTGACGAAACCTTCGACACCAATGTGAAGGGTACGATCTTCACGGTCCAGAAGGCACTGCCGCTGATGGGCCCGGGTGGTTCGATCATCCTGACCGGATCGAGCGCTGGCACCACGGGCGCACCGGGTTTCACTGCCTACAGCGCAAGCAAGGCGGCCGTGCGCAATCTCGCACGAACATGGGCCGAGGATCTGAAGGGCACAGGCATCCGGGTCAACGTGCTGTCGCCCGGGGCGACGGCGACTGAACTCGCGAAGGAGGCGCTGGGCGAAGAGGGCCAGAAGGCCTACGGCGCGATGACCCCGCTCCAGCGCATGGCCGACCCGGCGGAGATCGGGGCCGTGGCCGCCTTTCTCGCGTCGTCGGACAGCAGCTTCATGACCGCCAGCGAGGTCGCCGTAGACGGCGGCCTTGCGCAGCTCTGATCCCGATGTGGGACCACGCTTCTCAAACTTTACGACAAAACAAGACACACGACCAAAGGTGAAAGATCATGAAAAAACTCGAAGGTAAGGTTGCAGTCATCACAGGCGGAAGCAGCGGGATTGGTTTGGCGACGGCCAAGCGCTTTGTGGAAGAAGGTGCACACGTCGTAATCACTGGGCGACGGGAGAAAGAGCTGAAGGAGGCCGCAGTCTTCATCAAGAGTAACATTACGACGGTCGTGGGCGACGTGTCACGCTTGGAAGATCTGGACCGGCTCTATGCCATCGTGAAAGAGAAACATGGTCACATCGACGTTCTCTTCGCGAACGCTGGCGCGGGGACAATCGCACCGCTCGCAGTAGCTACTGAGGCCCACTTTGACCAGACCTTCGACGTGAACGTGAAGGGGCTGTTCTTCACGGTGCAGAAGGCCCTTACCCTCTTCAAAGACGGCGGTTCGATTATTCTGAATTCTTCGGTTTCGAACGTATTGGGATTGCCAGGGTTTAGCGCATACGCCGCGAGTAAGGCGGCAGTGCGCAACTTCTCGCGCGCTTGGACTCTGGAGCTGAAAGACCGCAAAATCCGAGTGAACACGATGAGCCCCGGAGCAATCGAGACCCCTGCCTTGGAGACAACAACGGGCCTTACCCCTGAGCAAGCCGAGCAAGCGGTCGCCCAGTTTGCTTCACAGATCCCAATGGGTCGCAGGGGCAAGCCAGAGGAAATCGCGGCTGCCGTCACGTTCCTCGCCTCCGACGATAGTTCTTACATCACCGGTGTGGATCTCGCCGTTGATGGAGGCATGGCGCAGGTCTGACCCCGACGCGGTCCCGTGGCTGGCCCTTTAGCCCCGCCAGTAGTGACCCCGCTTCTCAAACTTCAGTTCCAACACAAGATAGGAGAAACATTATGAGCTATGCGATTATTGGCTTCGGCAATATAGGGCAGGCTCTTGCTATGGCGTTTGCCCGAAACGGCATCGAAGTTTCCGTTGCAACCACACGCGACCCGGAAAGCTTTGCAGCCGATGCGGCCGCGATCGGACCCACGATCATCCCCAAAAAACTGGCGGAAGCCATCAAGGCGGACATCATCTTTTTGGCTGTCCGTTTCGAGGCGCACCCGGATGTCGCGAAGGCGCTCCCCACCTGGCAGGGCAAGACGATCATCGATGTGACCAATGCCTACGGCGTGCCCCCTGAGGAACTGGGAGGACAGCCTTCGTCCAAGTTCGTCGCACAGGCCTTCACTGGTGCAAGACTGGTCAAGGGCTTCAATCATTTGATCGCTGACATCCTTGACCAAGATCCCGCCGTACATGGTGGCAGGAGAGTCGTGTTCCTGGCGAGCGACTATGACGACGCTGCGGCGGAGATTGCCGCACTCGCGGAAAATCTCGGTTTCGCGCCGATCAAACTTGGCGGGCTGTCGGAAGGCGGACTGCTAGTCCAGGCGCGCGGAAATAGCTGGGGTCATCTGATCTTCAAGGATCTGGTCAAGTTCGACTGATGACCACGACGTGCCCACCGGCAGGGCCAGGATTCACGGATCGGATCGAGCGCGATCCGATCCGTGCGAAATGGAGAAATTCCCATGAGCATTGAGAAGAACATCCAGACCGTGAAGGGCTCCTTCGCCGCGATCGGCCTGCCGTAGAGCTGGCCCTCTGCAGCCATTGGTTCGGGGTAGACGGTGGATCAGCCTTGGATTGCCCCTCGCACGCCGTAGGCGAGAGTCGAATGCCCAACCTAAAGGAGATTCCGATGTACGACCAATCCAAGCTTTCCGAATTGATCCGGTTCGCACGAGTCGATGCGGGCTCCACCGTGATCGACGTGTACCCAGGTGACGGAGACTGGACGCGCCTCTTCTCCGACATCGTCGGAACAGAGGGGCGGGTCTACAGCTTCGTGCCGGCGGAAGTCGCGCACTTCAAGAACGATCCGGTCGGCCGCATGGGGACGCTTGCGAAGGAGCCCGGCCGAGAGAACGTCGAAGCAGTCTCGGCGAACCTCGTGGCGATGGCGGAGGTCACGCAGCCAGCGGATGTCCTGTGGCTGCACCTGTTCTACCATGATCTCCACACCGCTCTCATCCAGGCCAAAGGCGCGACCGCATCCGACTTCAATCGAGCCGTCTACAAGCGACTGAAGCCCGGTGGGTTCTACGTCATCGTCGACCACGCCGCCGCCGTCGGGGCGGGCAAGAGCGACGCCCAGTCGCTGCATCGGATTGAGCCTGCATCCTTTCGCGAGGAGGTAGAGGCAGCCGGCTTCGTACTAGACGCGGAAAGCATTATCCTCGCGAACAAGGACGATCAGCACTCGATCAAGGTGTTCGATCCCTTGATCAAGGGCGAGACCGATCGCTTCGCCTTTCGATTTTTGAAGATCTGACACTGGGCCACTCGCCAACGATGAGGTCGGCTCTCGAACGGGACACGGCTTTGACAAATGCGACGACCTATTGTGGGTCGGTTTCGGAACGAGAGCTTACGCGGAAGTTGGTTGAAACCGGATCGTCCGCTGTCGGCCCCATTTCAGTCGTCCCGATCACAGGCAGGGCGTGAAATCGGTGTTGCTTTGTGGGGCAGGGAAGGGCGCATTTCTTTCCCCAAATAACGACCTCATAGGACAACGGGCTAATTTTGCTTTCTATCAACCCGTCGCGCGCCGGTTTGGCCCGCGACAGAGATGCTCAAGTCACGCATTTTCAAAGCGAATTTGATTTGAGCGTGACACGGCGTGATCCTGCATGCCCGACGGGTATCGAGCGGGTTCGTTGTGGATCAACCCAGATGCAAAATTAAGCTGTTGAAAATGCAGTAGAAATATTGTTGCTTCTTTTCCCGGGTTAGGTTTTTTGGGTCGGAGTTTTCCCCGACCCCAACGTTTATCATCTATGGTCCTGAGCGTTTATGTTGGGAAATTTTGCTTCGCGGTGTGGCACGACTGCCCTCGGCAATTCGTAGTTTGTGGGTGCTGCTCCATGACTCGGGCAAGCGCTCACGCTCGGCGATTAGTTAACGCTCGAGTCTGTCGGAATCTCGCACGAACCGATGATCCGAGCCAAGGCGAAGCCTGGCCGCTTGTCGGAGGCAGGCCGCCGATGGCCGCCACCGCATCGACAAGCTGAGTCGTAGACCGGCAAGACCAACTGCGACAACGAGATCTTGGCGATCCGCGAGACTCATAACGGTTTTCAGGACGAGATCCGAATGGCGCATCAGCACGACCAGGTTTTCGCCATTAGGGCCATTCTTCCCCTTGAAACAGTTCCTGACGGCCCGTTCGTTCGTCCGCGTGAGCTGTGCAACTGTCTTCAGGCCCCCGAGGGTGTGCCCCCAAATTCTGCCCTGAGCGCCCATGCGATCGCTTGCAGCTTCATCAGGCATCCATGCCGGCCGTGGTAAATGGCGAGGTGCATGTGGACCTCTCGCCTCGGCCTGCAAGCTGCAAGCTGCGGGACCAATGGCTGGCTGAACAGGCGAGGTCGGCATCTTGCTGTGGGTCGCCGCAGTCCAACAGCCGCTCGTGCTGATGTTTTGAACGCTGCAGTCATGAGTCCGCTGTCGGTCACGGGCGGGTGGTGACTTCCTCGCAGGCGCGGCCCAGTATGCCACCAGCTACCTTTCCGAACGACGGACCCAGTGCCGTCGTTGGGAGATTGCGAGGGACAATCAGCGTGTATTTCGCATTCCGGCGAGTACTTAGTTTGGAAGCATGCGCTTCAGATGTCATCCTTGCGAACGAAATGATGCCAAAGGGCTGCCAAGGCGTGAATTCCTACAAGGGTCAGCAATCCATTGGCACATAGACCGTGAATTGCCTTGATCGATCGCGCTGTGTCGCGATCCGGGGAAAACGGCGCGGGAACGCTTAAGAGGCCAAAGAAGCTCACCGAGTCACCTCTAACCAGGTCAGCACGATTCCGAGGACTGGGATGGTGAACAGCAGTGCATACAGCGCGAGGTGTGCAGCCGTGGCAAGCACTTTCTCCATGCCTGTCATGGATGAAGAATGTTTCGGTGCGCCTCTGGATAGATAAAACGTCGTCGAGATCACCGTCGAGAGCGCGAAATACAAGACGAGATTGGCTCTCACCGCGAGCGGAGGGATAGCGCCGCCTAGCCAATAGGCCACGACCGGTGGTCCCGACATCTGCGCTGCTCCGCCAAAGAGGCCCGCCACGGCGCCCACGGCCACGGTGAGGTGGGTCTTTGGCCGGCCATGGTAGCGCCACCCTGAAATTAGGAAGGCGAGGAGCCCGATGACCACGACCGAGATGATCCAGCGCAGCGTCACCGAAGGCAGCAGTGTCAGCAGGGCGGTGCCTGTTAGCACGCCAACCAATGCGCCTGTGAGCATTGTGAAGACATCGCGTCGATTGCTTCGTTTCCAGCCATTCGGCACCATGCCCAGCGTCATGATCCCGTCAATGACAAGGAGCAGGGCTGACGCGATCTTCGGCCCCATGGCCGCGCCGGCCAGAGGTACGAAAATCAAGGCTCCGCCGAACCCGGAGAAACCGCGTGCCATTCCCCCGATGAGCGCTGCAATGCAGACAAAAGCGATTTGACCGAGGGAGTGACCGGGAAGATGCTCCTGCAGACCGGAGAAAAAAGTGGACGATTGCATGGAACGCCTGTGCAAGTGTGCGTGCGACCCGGCTTTTGCGCAGTAATAGACGTTTCCAGTAGTACCACCGCAGCCCCAATCGCTGGACGAACGTCCGCCGATTTCGCTCCTGAAGGCTCGCGAGGGGGGCGACAGATGGAACGTGTGTCCGCCACCAGCACCTTAGAAGCCGGTGCAGCCGAAAGCTGAGAACGTCTCGACTGCGGGTATCTCAAGGCCAGGCCGGGAGCGACATTGCGCCTTCTGTCGCGATCTACAACCCGCCACTTCTCATGCGCATATCTCGGTCAGACTAATGCCTGGCGCCATCAACCCGCCAGGGGTCGGCTACGCATAGCGTGCCGCCGCTCCAGCTCGCGCCTGCGCGGTGATTGCGGCCGTCAGCCTGACACTTCGGGCGCCTGTCAGCGGGGGATGTCCCCGCTCAAACAGGAGCCGGAACGATGTCCCTCAACGACGCACAAGCCTTCGCCTTCAGCCTCGCCGGCACGCTTATGGCCGCGATAGTCATCTTTCGCGCCGGCGACGGCAGCCACTCCGTCATGCCCGCGAGCGAATATGATGGCGACGAAGACGCAATCGCTGGCACTGTTTACACGATGGAGTTCACATCCGCCGATCGGTGAATTCACGCGGTGATGCCTGTTCGTGCGGACCAGCGACAGGCGAAGCGCGTTTGATCCTCGGAGATCTTCAAGCGCGTTCGATTTCGACAAATGCACACGTCGTCTCAAACGGCGATCTGGAGCGAATGTCGCTTTCGGTAGTTGCGAGCCCCCCGCAACCACTTCCAGCATAAATCAATCGCCGTCCCGATCTAGACATCGGGGCGGCTTTTTGGTTGTTGGCTGGCAAGTGCCACCGAATTCAGCCCTGCTGCACAATCCGAACTACGAGTTCAATGATGAGAACCTGACCGTTGAAGCAATGGGTGCGGCTGGCCGAGCGGTATCTGGTAGCGGAGCAGGGAAACGGCAATATTTGCGACGGGCGATATAAAAATAAGCCGGCAAAGAGGTTCCGCCAGCGCACCGGATCGATTCTAGTCGGTCCAACCCTTTGATTTTCTCTGATCACAAGTCGCGAGTAAACTGCCGTTCAAATTTCCGTCTGGTGAGTTGCGATGACGCCATGCGAAGTCGTCCACGCAGCGGGCTCGGAAATCAGGCATTCAAAGTTGGCGTCATCTCACGCCGATGTTCCAATCGGCGCATATGTCCTGCAGCAGCTTCTGTGTCACCTCGATGTCCCGCACCATCAGTCTGCCGGCGCTTTGTGCTTTGCCAGCGCGAAACGCTTCGATCATGTCGTAGTGATAGGTTGAATATGAGGGGATCACGCCGTCATCCAGCTGTTGCTTGATCAGGTCCGACAAAATCCGCATGTAAGGGCCGAAGCGCAGCCATAATACCTCAATCATCTGAGGCAGGATTTCCGAGGCGGATTTTTCATAGATCGAAAAGTGGAATTCCTGATTCTTGCGGAGCATGTCGTAGACCTTGCCTGCCCTGCCAAGCGCCTCATGCTCCTTGGCAAGCCCGAGACTGCGATCGATGTCGGTTGCCGTCATCAGAGGCGTTGCCAGTTCGGTCGCAAGTCCTTCGAGGGACGAGCGCGCACGGGAAAGATCATCGAGGCGCCCACGCGATACTGCGGGCACTTGCGCCGAGCCGTTGCGAGCGATCTCCAGGCCATTCTCGGCAACCAGTCGACGAAGCGCCTCGCGAACCGGCATGTGGCTTGTTTTGAACTCAGCTGCGAGCGAAGAGATCGTCATCACTTGTGAAGGCTCGAATTTCCCCCACATCAGTGCGTGCCGTAATTGTTCATAGACGCCGTCTTGCACGGTGACGCGCGAGGACACTTTGAAAAACCCGGCCTCATTCATGAGCATATTCCCCCTTCATCCAGCCTAGCATCGCAGTGAAGAAGAGGCAGCGTCCGTACGGATTGTATGTTCCGGCAGCCGCCGAAATCCTTTCTCAGGACGCAGCCATCTGCATGCCCTCAAGAATGGACCATGGACCGAAGTGCTGGGCAGTCCGGACTGGAAAGACCGCCCCATCATATCGATGCCCATATCAATCCTCGCAGAAACACGCATTAAAAATCAGTAGCTTACACAAAAATAGCAGATGGTCATCAGAAAAGTGCTCATTTGATCAAAAGATATTGTCATGCAGATTTTTTTGCCTATGCTGCCATTAAGCCTGGACACTAGGCGGCCACAAAAATGGGAACACGAAGCTCGGAGAAGGTCTAATGACACGACAAGGCGTCACGGTTGCGTCCAACTATTCTTGGCTGAAGATACTATCTGGATATTCTCTTGGAGAACTGCAGGCTTCGGCCTCGATCACAGCGAGGCTTTTGCGCAAGCTGGCTGTTGCCGGCTTCGTTGCGACCGCCATTCCGGGTGTCTACGCAAACGCTGCGGACTTTAAATTTGCCGGCCCGCTCGATGCCTACACGCTCGATCCTCATGCAGTTTCGAATACGCTGATATTTGCCGTTCTGAGCAATGTCTATGAGCCGCTGGTTCGCCGCAACGACAAGCTTGAGCTGGAGCCGGCTCTTGCGACCTCCTGGAAGCAGCGGGACGACACGACGTGGGAATTCACCTTGCGCGAGGGTGTGAAGTTCCAGAATGGAGACGACTTCACTGCCGATGACGTGATCTTCTCGCTGACCCGCGGCAAGGCCGGTGGCATCAAGTCGAACATTGCATCGATCGTCTCGGCTGAAAAAGTCGATGATCACAAGGTCCTGCTGAAAACGTCCGCCCCCAACCCGGTCTTGCCGAACCAGATCGTCAACTGGTTCATGATGGACAAGGAGTGGGCTGAAGCCAATGGCGCCGTTCAGCCCGGCAGCGCCAACAACAACACCGAGACCTTTGCCAACCGCAACGCCAACGGCACCGGCCCTTACATCATCAAGAACCGCGACCCGGGTGTGAAGACCGTCTTCGAAACGAATACCGGCTGGTGGGACAAGAAGGTCGGCAACGTCGAAACCGCAACCTTCTTCGTCATACCCAATCCCTCGACCCGCGTTTCGGCGTTGCTGTCCGGCGAAGTCGACATGATTGATGGCGTGCCGCCGCAGGATGCACAGCGCGTCGATGATGCCGACGGCCTACATGTCGAGGCGGGTTCCGATCTACGCACCATCTATCTGCAGCCGGATGTGGCTCGCGACAATCTGATCTTCGGCAGCGAGAAGGACAAGAACCCGTTCAAGGATCTGCGTGTGCGCCAGGCAATGCAGCTTTCGATCGACACCAGCGCCATTCAAAAACGTATCATGCGCAATTTCTCGACCCCGGTCGGTCTGCCCATCGGCCGCGAGGTGACGGGTTTCGATGCGGCCATAGGCGAGCCGGTTGCAGCAGATGTCGATAGAGCCAAGGCTTTGATGGCTGAAGCCGGCTATGAAAAAGGCTTTTCGGTCACGCTCGACTGTACCAACGACCGCTTCATGAATGACGAGGCCACCTGCCTTGCGATCGCAGCCTCGCTGGGCAAGATCGGCATCAAGGTCGAGCCGCGTGCGCAGACAACGGGTCAGTGGGCAAAGCAGGTCAACCCGCCGGAATACAACACGAGCTTGGCGCTGCTGGGCTATTCACCTTTCACATATGACGCGCACATCTTCCTGACCTCGATCGTGGCGACCCGCGATCCAGCCAATGGTCTGGGCTCCTTCAACATCGGCGGTTATTCGAATCCGGAAGTCGACAAGCTGATTGCCGAAAGCGGCAAGGAAACGGATCAGGAAAAGCGTACCGCGATGATCGAGCAGGCGATGAAGATCATCAAGGAAGATGTCGGCTTCATTCCAATCCACCAGTTGAAGCAACTGTGGGGCGTGAAGGACAGCATCACTGTCGTGCAACCCGCTGATCTCGGCTACCCGTTGCGCTACTTCACGGTAAAGCAATGACCATTGCGAATGACGTCACGCGGCACCTTGCGGACCTGATTGCCTTTCCGACGATCAGCGCAGTTTCGAACCTCGATCTCCTTGACTATGTCGAGCGCGAGGCCGCTCCTTTCGGAGCCCGCTTCAAGCGATTTCCGAACGCGGAAGGCGATAAGGCGAATCTGCTGGTCACGGTCGGCCCCGAAGTCAAAGGCGGCGTCGTGTTCAGCGGTCACACCGACGTTGTCCCGACACAGGGCCAATCCTGGACAGGCGATCCCTGGACGCTGCGAAACAACAACGGCCGGCTGATCGGGCGTGGCGCCACCGACATGAAAGGCTTTCTGGCTTGTTGCCTCACTGCCTTGCCGGAGCTTTCATCAAGGCCGCTCAAGGCCCCGGTTCACCTCGCCTTCTCTTATGACGAGGAAGTCGGCTGTACCGGTGTTGGAGCAATGGCTGACTGGATAGGACAAAGCCATATGAAGCCCAGTCTCGCCGTCATCGGCGAGGCAACCAGCATGGACATGATATCCGCGCACAAGGGTGGCCTGATCGGTTGGGTTCGCATCAAGGGCAAGCCCGGCCACTCGTCGCAACCCGATCGCTACGTCAATGCGGTGATGGTCGCAGGTGATCTGATTGCCGAGATCAACAGGATTCGCGCCGAAATGCGATCCGGTCCCCAATTTGAAGGCCTCGACCCGCCCTATTCGACGATCCAGGTCAACCAGATCAAGGGTGGCCTGCACGGCAACATCGTCGCCGAGGCCTGCGATTTCTTTTGGGAAATGCGCATCATTCCAGGCGAAAGCGATCTGGACGTGCTGGCTCGAATGGAGCGATTTGCCAAAGACGTGCTTGAGCCGGCAATGAAGGCGGTCGATCCGGAAACGGGCATCGTCTTCGAGGTTCAGGCCCGCATTCCGGGCCTGAAACCCAATGGCGACGACGCGCTTGATGCGGAGTTGCTCAAGTGTCTGGGCCGCACCGCGCCTCGCTATGTATCGTATGGAACCGAAGCGGGCATTTTCCAGAATGCCGGAGTACCTTCCGTCGTGATCGGTCCCGGCGATATAGCCGATGCCCATCAGCCCGACGAATCCGTCGAGATCGCCGAGCTGGAGCGCTGCGTCGCGTTTCTTCACAGCCTCGGCAATCGCTGCTGCTGAGATAAACCAATGTTGACATACACTGCCTCCCGCATCGGGCAGACGATCATCGTTCTTTTGATCATCAGCTTCATCGCCTTCCTGCTGGTGGCAAACCTTGGCGATCCATTGTCCGCGCTTCTGAGCGCCGATGCGACGGTTGCCGAGCGCGCTGCCCTGATCAAGCAGCTCGGTCTCGAGCAGCCCATGTTGAGCCGCTTCGCAAGCTTCCTGACCAATTTCCTTCAGGGCGATCTGGGCACCTCGTACCGGACTCAGGAACCGGTCGCGAAGCTGATTGTGGAGAGACTTCCGGCAACTGTGGAATTGGCCTTCGTCAGCCTGATCTTCACGATTTTTGTCGGCATCCCGGCAGGTATCTTCTGCGGCGTCAATCCGAAGTCTCCAATTTCTCGCGGTATCATGCTGTTTTCGATCACCGGTATCACGCTGCCGAATTTCGTTGTCGGCATCGCGCTGATCGCAGTCTTTTCCGTGCAGCTGGCCATCCTGCCGTCATTCGGCCGTGGCGAGACGGTCAGTCTCGGTTTCTGGTCGACCGGCCTGCTGACGGTATCCGGATGGCAGGCGATAATCCTGCCGGCGATCACGCTCTCAACCTTCCAGATCACTTTCATCATACGCATGCTGCGCACCCAGCTGATGGAGGTCGGACAAAGCGAGCATATCCGCTTCGCCCGTGCCCGCGGCGTTCCGGAAACCACGATCTGGTTCCACTACGCGGTGAAGAATACGCTTCTGCCCGTGATCACCATGTTGGGACTGCAACTCGGTAACATCATCGCGTTTTCCGTCGTCACCGAAAATGTCTTCGCCTGGCCGGGGCTCGGCTCGCTGTTCCTGCAATCGATCCAGGCCGCCGATATCCCGGTGATCGCGATCTACCTGATCTTTGTCGGCGCCGTCTTCATGATCATCAACCTTGCGGTCGAACTCAGCTATCCGCTGATCGATCCGCGCGTTCTAAGGAGGAAGTGATGAGCAATGTGACGCTTCCGTCCGCAGCCGCGCCGCGCACATTTCGCAGTTCGTTCTTCAGGGCAATGCGCAATGCACCGGGTCCGACATTCTCGGCATTGGTAATTCTTGCGCTCGCGCTTTACGCCGTGATCGTGCCGATGTTTGCGGTCAATCCGTTCGAGCTGAGCGGCATGTCGGTGCTCGACGCGTTCACGCCTCCGTTCTGGATGGCCGACGCCAACCCGGATTTCCCGCTGGGCGCGGACGATCAAGGACGCAACTTGCTGACCGCAATGGCCTACGGCCTGCGAACCTCGATCATCGTCGGCATGCTGTCGGTCTTGATCGGACTGGTCGTTGGCGGCACGCTTGGCCTCGTCGCCGGTTTCGTCGGCGGCCGGATCGATGCGCTGATCATGCGATTTGCCGACGTCCAGCTTGCTTATCCGGCCCTGCTGCTTGCCATGATCATCGATGGCGCGTCGCGTGCCGTTCTTGGCAACGAGCGCAGCGCCGGAACGGCCATTACGATCGTCGTCGTCTCGATCGGTATCGCCTTCTGGGTTCAATATGCCCGCACGATCCGTTCGTCAGTGATGATCGAGCGGGACCAGGATTATGTCTCCGCGGCCAGGATCACCGGGCGCAGCAATATAGGCATCATCTTCCTGCATATCCTACCCAACGTCATGGCGCCGGTGCTGGTGATCGCCACCATCAATCTCGGCATCGCCATCATCACCGAAGCGACCCTGAGCTTCCTCGGCATCGGCATCCCGATTACATCGCCCTCGCTCGGCACGCTCATCCGCAACGGCAACAATTTCCTGCAATCCGGTGAATGGTGGATATCGATCTGGCCATGCCTGATCCTCGTCTTCTTCGTCGTCGCGGTGAACGTTCTGGGGGATCATTTGAGGGACATCTACAATCCACGCCTGAGGCTGCGCTCATGAGCATGCCGCTTCTCGAGGTCAAGGACCTTACCGTCACGTTGAGCCGTCAGGATCGGCAGATCATGGCGCTCGACAATGTATCGTTTTCGATCAAGCCTGGTGAAGTGCTCGGCATCGTCGGTGAATCCGGAGCTGGAAAGTCGATCACCGGTGCTGCGATTATCAATCTTCTGGTGCCGCCGCTGCGGCGCACCAGCGGCATCATTACGCTCGCGGGAGAGCGGCTGGATACTCTCAGCCCCCGTGCCCTGCGTTCCGTACGCGGCGGTCGTATCGGCTTCGTCTTCCAGGACCCGATGACATCACTCAACCCGGTGATCACCATCGGCAGGCAATTGATCGATACGATCCGCACGCATTTGCGCCTTGGCCGGGATCAGGCCAGGCGCAAGGCCGTCGACTGGCTCGACCGTGTCGGTCTTCCCAACCCGGACCTGACCCTTGATCGCTATCCGCATCAGCTTTCGGGCGGCATGCGTCAGCGCGTCGTGATCGCGCTCGCACTCTGCGCGGATCCGGTTCTGCTGATCGCCGATGAGCCGACCACCGCACTCGACGTATCGGTTCAGGCGCATATCCTGCAACTGCTGCGTGATCTGCACCGGGAAAGCGGAACCAGCATGCTCTTGATCACGCACGATCTTGGCGTCATTGCGAAGATGGCCGACACGGTGGCTGTCTTTTACGCGGGCCGTGTCGCAGAGATCAGCCCGGTCAAGGAGCTCTTCACCAGACCGCGCCATCCCTACACTGAAGGCTTGATCCGCGCGACGCCGGCGCTCACAGCCGCCGGCGAAATCCAGCTCAATCCCATCGCGGGCGCCATGCCGGGTCTCGGTGCGCTTCCAAATGGCTGCGGCTTCAATCCGCGCTGCCCGAAAGCGCAAGATGACTGCCGCACGATCGTCCCACCTTTGACGCAACAGGATTTGTCGGCATTTGCGTGCTTTCATCCCTTGGAAAGGAGCCTTGTTCAATGAAGAAGGCCCCGGACATCCTCGTTCTCGACGAGGTCAGCAAGGTTTATCACGGCCAGCAGGGTATGCTGGAAAGACTGAGAGGCGGGCCTTCGTCCGACACCCGCGCCGTTTCCAATGTCAGCCTTGTCATTCGCCATGGCGAGACCGTCGGTCTGGTCGGTGAAAGCGGATGCGGGAAGTCGACGCTGGCCAGACTGGTTTCAGGGTTGATCAAGCCGACCAGCGGCAGCATCAACTTTCGCTCCGTTGCGCTGCCTGGCCATCCGCCCCGCTTGCAGATGATCTTCCAGGACCCATTCAGCTCGCTCAATGGGCGCTGGAAAATCGCCGATGCAATCGCTGAACCGATCGTCGTTCACAAACTGCGCAAAGGCCGTGCGGCGATCCGCGCCCGCGTCGATGAACTGCTCAACCTCGTCGGTCTCTCAAGCGCCGATGGCGAAAAATATCCGCAGGAGTTTTCCGGCGGCCAGCGCCAGCGCATCTGCATCGCAAGAGCGCTCGCGGGCGAGCCTGAGTTCCTGATACTCGACGAGCCCACCAGCGCGCTCGACGTTTCGGTTCAGGCGCAGATCCTCAATCTACTGCGCGATCTGCAAAAGAACCTCAATCTGACCAGCCTGTTCATCACGCATAATCTGCCGGTGGTGCGGATCATGGCCGATCGTATCGGCGTGATGTATCTCGGCGAACTGGTCGAAGAGGCTGCTTCCGAGGAACTCTTCGTCAACCCACGCCATCCCTATACGCGCATGCTGATCGATGCTGCGCCAAACATGGACGTGGACGACAGATCGTTGCACCCGATCATGGGCGAGCTGCCAAGCCCGGCATCACCGCCTCAAGGTTGCCGTTTCAGCAGCCGCTGCCCGTTCGTCAAAAATCTTTGCCGGGCCGAAGCGCCACCGAAACGACGTACCGAAAAGGGCGGGATGTTTCGCTGCCATTTCGAACCGGATCTGACCCAGATGCCATCTATCGCTGATAAGAAGGCGGCGGCACAGCACGCATGACAGCCTTTAACTTCAAAGCATATCGGTATGAATGATGGATGCATCCGCAGTCCGCGCGCGTAACGCCGTGATAAACCGGGCCGTCGGCTATCTCGACGACGGTTCTTTCAAGGCGATACTTGCCAGCCGCGTGGCCATTCCCTCGGCCAGCCGTCTGCCTGAGCACAAGGCTGATCTTGGCCGCTATATCACCGAGAATTTGCAGCCGCATTTCGAGCGGATGGGCTTTGTCACCCGAATTTTCGAGAACGACCTGGCGCCGGGACCATTTCTCCTGGCCGAACGGATTGAGGGCGCCGGGTTGACGACCGTGCTCCAGTACGGCCATGGCGATGTGGTTGCCGGCCTGGAAGATCAATGGGCCGAAGGTCTTCTGCCTTTCGCGATGACGGAGAGGAACGGCAACTGGTACGGCCGTGGGACGGCCGACAACAAGGGCCAGCACTCCATCAACATGGCCGCGATCGAAGCCGCAATTACCGAGCGCGGCTCGCTCGGTTTCAATCTCAAATATCTGATCGAGATGGGGGAAGAGTCTGGCTCACTCGGGCTTGAGATGTTTTGCGCAACGCATAAGCGTGAGCTCGCGGCCGACGTCTTCATCGCCTCCGACGGGCCAAGACTGGCGCTCGACAGACCGACAATCTTTCTCGGCGCACGCGGGGGCATTTCGTTCAATCTGGAAATCCAGGCGCGCGAAAGCTTCCAGCATTCCGGAAACTGGGGCGGTTTGCTGTCCAATCCGGGTATCGAGCTTTGCCACGCCATCGCGGCGCTCGTTGGCCGCATGGGTGAGATAAGAGTGCCGGAAATGACGCCGGGCACCATCCCCGCCAATGTCCGGACGGCCCTCAAGGACATAAAGATCACACCCACACAGGGCGACCCGCAGATCGACGAGTGGTGGGGCGAACCCGGCCTGACCTCCGAAGAAAAGGTATTCGCCTGGAGCTCATTCGAAGTCATGGAGATGGAGTGCGGCAACCTGGCCCAGCCGCTCTACGCGATTCCGCCGCGCTCGCGCGCTCGCGTCCAGCTGCGCTTTCCGGTCGGTGTCGATGTCAAGACTATCGTGCCAGCCGTGAGGAATGCCCTGAAAGAGGCCGGCTTTGATCGCGTCGTGGTCAACGATCCGACCGACGCGATTTTTTTAGCAAGCCGGCTTGATCCCGATCATCCGTGGGTTCGCCGTGTTGCCGCCTCAATCGAAACGACGCTCGGACAAAAACCGGCGATCCTTCCCAATCTGGGCGGATCGCTACCGAACAACATCTTCTCCGATCTTCTCGGCCTGCCGACGATCTGGATCCCGCATTCCTATCCGGGCTGCCTGCAGCACGCCGCCAACGAGCATCTGCCTGTCGCGATCGTGCGCGAAGGACTTGTCATGATGGCGGGCCTTTACTTCGATCTTGGAGAGGAGGGGCGTTCGTGAGGAGGCAATTTCCTCTGTCGACTGCGCCATGACGGGCGGAGTATCCTGGCGACTTGCTTTAATGACGTATCGCCCGCTGAGCTGGCAACGCATCGGCCTGAAATCAATTGGCAAGGCAGAACCCCTCCGCACGCTCGGACAGCGGTTAAAGTGACATCGGCAAAGCCATTCCTACGCAACGCCAAAACCATTGCCCAACCGCCCCCGTTGTGGGAGAAGGTGTCGTCGCAGGCGAGGGTGCTGAAGCGCCTCCATCGACAAAAACAACCGCTCAAACAATGGCTTGGCGATTGTTCCGATTTGTGATCAGGTGATCACACCGTCTCGGTTGGCGGAGCAATATGCTTCGATTTCTCATATTCGGAGCGGCGAGGGAAGCGAGGCCGATTTTGAGTTTGGGATTTGAACCGGTTTCAGGCCGCACCACCGTCCAGGACGGCGTTTATCACCAGCTTCGCCACGCCTTGATGATAGGCAGTTTCGATCCCGCGCAGACGCTCACCATCGCGTCGCTGGCCGAGGCCTTCGGAACCTCGAACATGCCGGTGCGCGAGGCTCTGCGCCGGCTTGCCGCCGAAAACGCGCTGGAGATTTCGCAGAATGGGTCAGCCTGCGTGCCTAAAGTCACCCGCGCGCGGCTCGACGATCTGTGTCGGGCTCGTGTCGCCGTCGAAGGGCTGGCAGCGGAACTCGGCGCGCCGCGGCTGAGTGCCACTGACATTGCCGCCCTGCAGCAGATCACTGCCGAGCAGCAGGCGATCGGGCGCAACGACAGTATCTATGAGCTGATTTCCAAGAACCAGCAGTTCCATTTCATCATTTACCGCGCCTCCGGCTCCGAGGTGCTGTTCCAGTTGATCGAGACGCTGTGGCTGCGTTTCGGACCCTATATGCGCCTGCTTTCCAACCATGTCGCACCTTCCATGCGTGCCGGCACGATGGAGCCGTCGGGGCGGCACACCGTCATCATCGCGGCGCTGAAGGATCGCGATTTCGCACGCGCACGCGACGAAGTGGTTGCCGACATAAAGACCACGCAGGAGACGCTGCGCACGCTCTGCCCGGATGTTCCCGAGGCCAGGCAGGTCAATTTTGCCACATTCGGCAAGAGCTGACACGCCCTCGCAGGCAAACGGCGAGCTCTAAGCGCAAAAGCTTTTCCAGGCCATTCCGAAGGTTGCGCTATGGCAACCGCTTTCCTGCAAAACTCCTGCCTATTCTTACCCATCCCAGTTGATCCCTGCGGAGTTTTGTGATCATATGATCACAAAACCGGGAACATGGAATGTCAGGTTATTTTCTCTATCATTCGATCGGAACATTTCCGGGCAAGGCCAAGCGCATGGCTTCGGCACTGTCCGAATTTTCCGCGATATGGTCGGCTGAAGACGATGGCCAGTGGCCGGCGGCACTCGCTGCGCGTCAACGCTTCATCGACGCCTGGAGCCGGTTGATCGACGCGCCGAAGAATTCTCTTACCGCAGCCGAAAATGTGACGGCGGCGCTTTACAGCCTGATCGGCGGCTTGCCGCGCGAGCGGCTGGCCGGAAAGCGCCTGCTGGTGGCCGGCGATTGCTTTCCGAGCTTGCATTTCCTGCTTGCCGGTCTCGCTGACCGCTTCGGCTACACCCTCGACACCGTGCCGCTTCGCCCCGGCGAAAGCTGGGTCCGCGACGAGGATTTCCTGGCCCACTGGCAGGACGATGTAGGCCTCGCATTGCTGACCTTCGTCACCTCCACCGCTTCGCATCGCTGCGATGTGGCGCGGCTTGCCGCCCATGGCCGAAAGATGGGCTCGCTGGTCGGAGTCGATATCACCCAAGGCGTCGGGGTGGCGCCCTTTTCCGTTTCCGCAACACCCGTTGATTTTGTCGTCTCGAGTTCTCTGAAATGGCTGTGCGGTGCATCGGGTGCCGGCATTCTGCAAGTCGCGCCCGACCTACTGAAAGCTTGCCAGCCGGAACTGCGCGGCTGGTTCAGCCAGGAAAATCCGTTTTCGTGGGGCCTCGACCGCTTCGCCTTTGCTTCCGATGCGCGCCGTTTTGATCATGGCACGCCGGCCATTCTGGCCAGCGTCGCTTCCCAGCCTGGACTCGACTGGGTCATGCAAACCGGCATCGACACCGTTGCCGCCCGCAATGTCGCCATGAGCGAGAAAATCATCGGCCACGCGCTGGAAAACAGGTGGGCTGTCCGCTCGCCGCTCGACGCCACGCAACGCGGTGGCAGCGTCATGCTAATCTTGCCGGCCGGCATTGACCCTGTCGCGGTGGTGGCGAGGCTGCGCGCCGAGCAACTCTACTGCGACGCGCGCGGTTCCACGCTCAGGCTGTCGCCGGGTCCGGTCACCGACGACGCGTCCATCGATGCGCTGATCGCCAAGCTGCAAAACCTTATCGGCCGGGAGGAGCGCCGCGCTTCGTGACGGCAGGTATCGCCTCGCCTTCAGCCGTGGGAGCGAGGGGATGAAGACAAAAAGGCCCGCAACGAAAACTGAACCAAAGGGAGAGAGCATGTTGAAACGTCTGGGACTGATTAGCATCATGATCGCCGCAAGTGTCGGCTTCGCCGCGCCTGCCTTTGCCGACAAGATCGTGGTGGGGGCCTATCCGGCGAACCCGCCATGGGAATACAAGACCGATTCCGGCAGTTTCGAGGGCTTCGAAATCGATGTTGCCGCCGATGTCGCCAAGCGCATCGGCGCGGATGTCGAGTTCCAGGATCTCGGCTTCCAGGCGTTGTTTGCGGCGACCGCTTCGGGCCGCATCGACTTCGCCGTATCGTCGATCTCGATCACCAATGAACGCCTGCAGAACCAGGCCTTCACGCAACCCTATTACGACAGCGACGGCACCATCGTCGGCAAGGCCGACTCCACGCTCACCTCGCTCGACGACCTCAAGGGCAAGACCATTGGCGTGATCGCCGGCTCGACCGGCGACGCCTACATGAAGGAAAATGCTGAAAAGCTCGGCGTTGCCGAAGTGAAGAGCTACAACGCCCAGCAGGATCTGTTGCTCGAAGTCCAGAACGGCCGCATCGATGGCGGCGCCGGCGAGTTGGCCGGCTTCCAGTTCGCCATCCAGAAGATGCCGGCGCTGAAAGTCCTCGTCCGCATTCCGACCGGCGAACGCTTCGCCATGATGACGAAAAAGGGCCATCCGATGCTGGAAAAGGTCAACAGCGCCATCACCGAGATGAAGACGGACGGTACGCTTGCCGTAATCCACAAGAAGTGGTTCGGCGTCAATCCGGAAGCCGGGACGTCGACGGTCAAGCCGAGTGAAATCCCGCAAGCTCAATAAACACAAGCGGTGCCGGGCCTGTCCATCGCGGTCCGGCACCTCGCCTCCACACCTTCCCATAGTGGCCACAGACCGGCTCCAACAAGGCCTCGCCCATGGAACTGATCGATACGTTCTTCAACTGGCAAGTGCTTGTGCGGTCGTTTCCGATCCTGCTGCGCGGGCTTGGCAACACCATCATGCTCGGCTGTGCGGCCATTGCCTTCGGCATGTTGGCCGGACTGGCGATCTGCCTGATGCGCCTCTACGCGCCGAAGCCGCTTCGGCGTCTCGCCACCGCCTATATCGACATTTTCCGCGCGCTGCCGATTCTGGTCGTGCTGATCCTGATCTATTATGCGCTACCATTCGTCGGCATCAGATTGTCGTCTTTCACTTCGGCGGCGCTGGCGCTGTCCATGGTACTCGCCGCGTTTACGGCTGAAGTCTGTCGCGCCGGCATCGAGAATATCCCGAAAGGCCAGTTCGAGGCGGCGGAGGCGCTCGGCCTGCCGTTCTGGACCGCACTGCGCAAGGTGATCCTGCCGCAGGCGATCCGCGTCGTCATTCCGCCGCTGACCAGCAATTGCGTGTCGGTGTTCAAGGACACCGCGCTGGCCTCCGTCGTGGCCATGCCGGATTTGCTGAAACAGGCGACCGACGCGCAGGCCCTGATGGCCAATCCGACGCCGCTGATCGGCGCTGCCATCATCTACCTTGCCATCCTTTGGCCGCTGGTGCGGCTGGTCGCTTACCTCGAAGAGCGCAGCAAGAGACAACTCGGCGCGCACTGACGCGCCATAAAACCCACACGAACTAGATGAAACGAAGGAGACGACCGTGAACCAGCATCTGACCCCGAAGGTGGAAGGCGCCGCCGAAAAATTTCCAGTCGAAAGCATCCGCGCGATGTTCCCGGCGCTGCAGCAGGCCGGCGACTTCATCTTCCTGGATAATGCCGCTGGCGCGCAGATCCCGCAAAGCGTGCTCGACGCCGTCACCAACCATCTGGTCAGCCACAATGTCCAGCGCGGCGGCCGCTATGGCCGTAGCGTCACCGTCGACAAGACCGTCGCCGACGCGCGTGAAAGCGTGGCACTGCTGGTCAACGCCTACGATCCGGCCGAGATCTGCTTCGGCATGAACGCCACGTCCTTCATCCGCCTGGTCAGCCTCGGCGTCGGCCAGATGCTCTCGGAACGCAACGAGATCATCATCACCGACATGGACCACGACGCCAACATCGCCACCTGGCTGGCGCTGGAACCCCTCGGCGCCACCTTCAAATGGTGGCGCATGCGCGAGGACGGCAATCTGCACACCGACGATCTGAAGCCGTTGGTGTCGGAGAACACGCGCCTCGTCGCCTGCACGGTGACGGCGCATTCGATCGGCTCCATCGTCGATGTCGCCTCGGTGGCGAAGATTGCCCATGCAGTAGGCGCCGAGGTGTTCCTCGACTGCGTGCATTACGGCCCACACAGCCTGATCGACGTGCAGGCCTGGGATTGCGACTATCTTGTCTGCTCCGGCTACAAGAATTTTTCGCCGCATATGGGCTTCCTGTGGGGCCGTTTCGAGACACTGAAGCGGCTGCCCACCTTCAAGGAAGATTTCATCCCCAACGAGCCGCCGCACAAAGTTGAGGCAGGCACCTTCATTTACGAGAACGTCGCCGGCATGGACGCCGCGGTGCAGTATCTGGAACTCGTCGGCCGCAATCTGGCGCCTGCCAACAACCGCTCGCGCCGCGAAAACATCGTCTCCGGAATGGCGGCGATCCGCGTCTATGAACTCGACCTGGCTCGCGCCATGCTGAAGGAGTTGAAGGATTGCGGCGCCATCATCTACGGTGTTTCAGACGAAGCCCGCATCAACGAGCGCGTGCCGACCTTCTGCTTCAACATTCCCAACCTGTCGCCGCAGATGGTCGTCGAGCAGATGTCGGAACGCCAGATCGGCATCCGCGACGGCCACATGTATGCGCCGCGCCTGATGAAGCGCCTGAACCTGTCCATGGACAGCGGCGCCATCCGCGCTTCGCTGGTGCATTACAACACGCTGGACGAGGTGCGGCGCTTCGGCGAAGTTTTGCGTGAGATCATCGCCGCCGAGGGATGATCGAAACGACCCAGGGCAGCGAGAAGCCTCCCGCGCTATTCAGCGGGGAGGGGATGTCACAATAATGCGAAATACGGCTCTCTACTCGTTGAGGCTAAAATCGTGATCGTGATCGGGTTCTCGCTGGCCTCAAGGATAAACTGACCTCAGCCGGCGCGATCGAGGAAGCCGTCCGTGCCATAGCCGGCATCATGGCTGCTACCACGGACGGCATGCATCGGCCTTCGATGAAGGCGTGCATGGAGCCCAACGTCGACCGTTGAGGCCGGCTCTGCCTTCTCGTGCAGGCGGATACTTCGACCGGCGCGTGGCGCGCCTTTAGCCAAGTCTCTGACGTGGGACGGTCAACAAGCCTGCCACAGCGAGATGATTTCTTGTTGAATCGCTATCTCGCTCTAGCATATTGATTTTGAGCTATGATCTTGTCTAGCGCAACGACGCGACCGTTTTCAACGCGCCATCAAGCATTGTGCCTTTCTCGTCCTTGAGCGCTGCTTCGCGCAGACGCCTGATCCAGTCGGAGGCATCGTCGCGTCCCTTCACCAGATCAAGCCCGGAAAGCACGCGGTCGAATTTCGACTGGGCGCGAACATGCGTATCACTGTAGCCCTTGATCAGACGGCGACAGTTGAGGATTTCGACGGCAAGCGCATAGTCGGCGGAAACATGATCGAGCGCCAGCCTGTACCAGCGCTCCAGATGCTCCATCTCGACCTTGTGGCGCAGCAGGCCGCGGCGCCAGCGGCGCAGGCCGCCGATGAACCAGAGCGCGGCAAAGCCCGTAAAACTGTCGGTGCGGATGCGCCGGCCACGATTGATGCGGCGATCGAGGAAACCCGCAAGCTTCGGCCGGCTTTCAATGTAGTGGCCGAGCCTGGCCGGCATGGTGCCGCAGAATTCCTCGATGCGTGGATGAAAATATTCGGTCACCTGCAGGATGGTGCCGTTCTTGACCTCGACCTCGCGGCGCACGCGGGCATCGCGCGTCGAGCGCGTCTTCAGATCGGAGACGCGGATCATGTCATCATAGCACATGGCGTTGGCGAGGTGCTTCGCCCCCGCGACCGCCAGCGCGTATTCGTGCGCGGCGCTGTCCAGGGCCACTGCCTTGTCGAGCCGGTCGAGATATTCGCGGCCATAGGCGATATCCTGATAGTCGACCACCTTTTGCAGGCCGCGCCCGGCCATGTCGCGGACGGTTTCGGGATAGGCTTCGACGCGTGCGCGCAAAGCCTGCCAGTCCCTCATCAGACGGTCGGGACCTCTGACGCTGCGCGAAACCGGTGTCGCGCCGCTGGGCTCGGCCTTCGCACCAACGTCTCTCGCATGGCCTCGCGCGCCCTCATAGCCGCCGGCGAATGCCGCGAGGCTGGCCTTCACGCCGCGGCCAGAAGTGCTGATCGTTTCCTCGTAGCTTTCGCGTGGAAAAGGCAGCGCACCCGAGCCGGCCAGCGCGCCGAACAGGCTGGCCGAGATCATCGAGCCGGCATCGGCGGCCACTTTCTCCATGTCGAAGGCGATGAAGCGTTTCGACGCGTTCCCTGCGGTCGCCCGCACTTTTTCCGACGAGGCGCGGCCGTCGCCCGGTTCGATCTTTTCCGACACCGCCGCGATGCGATGCGAGGAAGCAATCAGCGTCGTGCGGTCCGGCGTGACGAAGCCACGCATGATGGCGCGGCCGGCCTCCATGAGTTCGGCAGCAATCAATATGTCGACGTCGCCCTGCGCCGGGGACAGTGCAAAGACCGGCCGGCGGCCCGCATCGTGGCACATTTCGACGTAGTAGATCGTGGCACCGGTGCGCTGCGCGACGCCGGCAACCGAGGTCGACTGGGCGAGATAGCCATTGCGCTCGGCAACGTCGGTAATCCAGTCGGCCAGCACACCGCCGCCCTGTCCGCCGACGGCGAGCACGGCGAGCTTTATGATGCCGTCGTCCTCCGGTGCTGCTGCTTTGATCGAGGAAAGAGCTGTCATCTCAAATGTCCGCAAATGTCAGGCGCCGGCTTTCGCGACGGTTCTGCATGAATCCGATGAGCCTGCGCCGCATCGTCTCCATGAAGCGGTCCCATCTGCCGGGATTGTGGACGACATCAGCGCGGTAGAAGGACGGGCACAGCACGGCCGCATCCGCGACCTCGCCGCAATTTCCGCAGCCGACGCAACTCTGGTCGATATGGGCGACGGGATCGTCGCGCAGCGGATCGTCCAGCGACTTCACCGACAGCGAAGGACAGCCGGAAAGCCGCATGCAGGCATGGTCGCCGGTGCAGATGTCCTCGTCGACGCCGAATTTCGGCTTCACTATGCGCTCGCCGTCCTTGATCGCCTTGGCGACCAGCGGCTTTTCGCGGCGTTGCCGGTTGAGCATGCATTCCGACGAGGCGACGATGACCTTTGGCCCGGTCTCCTCCGTCGTCAGCGCCTCGCGCAGCGTGTCGCGCATCTTGTTGACATCGTAGGTACGCTCGATATGGCGCACCCATTTCACGCCCATGCCCTTCACCGCTTCGGTGATTGGATGTTTCGTCGATTTCGACCGGTTGCTGGCGCGCGACGACAGAATGTCCTGCCCGCCTGTCGCTGCCGAATAGAAATTGTCGACGATGACAATGACGCCGTCATTCTTGTTGAACACGGCATTGCCGATCGAGGAGGTCAGGCCATTGTGCCAGAAACCGCCGTCGCCGACGAAGGAGATCGAGCGCCGCTTGGCATCGGGCGAATTGAAGGCCGAGGCCGAGGCCGGGCCTAAACCATAACCCATCGTCGTCGCGCCAAGTTCGAAGGGCGGCATGATCGAGAACAGGTGGCAGCCGATGTCCGACGCGATGTGGTGCTGCCCCAGCTCCTGCTCGATGAGCTTGGTCGCCGCAAAGATCGGCCGTTCCGGGCAACCGGTGCAGAAGCCCGGCGGACGGCCCGGCACGATCGCCGCCAGATCGGAAATCTCGTCGGCGTTGTCAACCTTGTTCGGCGCACGGATCTGCACCGGCAGCATGTGCGGCGCGCCATCGCGCAGGAACGCGCTGATGCCATCGAACATCACCTGGCCGGTGTATTCACCGGCCATTGGCAAGAATTCCTTGCCGACGATCCTGGTGCCACGCCCGGCCTTGTGCAGCATGTTGCCAAAGGCCTGCTCGATATAATTGGGTTGACCCTCCTCAATGACGAGGACGCTTTCCTTGCCCTCGCAGAAGCGCAGGAATTCGTCGTCGACCAGCGGGTAGACGGCGTTCAGAACATAGAGCGGCACTTCCGTCTCGCCGTAATTGTCGGCAAGTCCCATGCGCTGCAGCGCGCGGATGACGGCATTGTACATGCCACCCTGCAAGACGATGCCGACCTTCGCCTCGTCCGGCCCAAAGAACTCGTTAATCTTGCGCGACCGGATAAAATCGACGGCAGCCGGCCAACGTTTCGCGATCTTTTCCTTCTCGTGGTTGAAGGATGCCGGGGGCAGCACGATGCGGTTTGTGTCGCGGCGTGGCGCGTCCAGCGCCTCGGCCACCGTCATGGCCGGGCGCTTGTTGTCCTTGGTGACGAACTGGCCGTGGACATGGCATGAGCGAATGCGCACCAGAAGCATGACCGGCGTGTTCGACACTTCCGACAGTTCGAAGCCGTCCTCCACCGCCTTGACGATCGAGGGCAGATTAGGGCGCGGATCGAGCAGCCAGACCTGGCTCTTCATTGCAAAGGCATGGCTGCGCTCCTGCATGATGGAGGAGCCTTCGCCGTAATCCTCGCCGACGATGATCAGCGCGCCGCCGGTCACGCCACCCGAGGCGAGGTTGGCCAGCGCATCTGCCGCGACATTGGTGCCGACCGTGGATTTGAAGGTCGCAGCACCCCGGATCGGATAATGCACGGAGGCCGCCAGCATGGCGGTCGCGGTCGCTTCCGAAGCACTCGCCTCGAAATGCACGCCAAGCTCGCCAAGGATTTCCTGCGCATCGGCCAGCACGTCCATCAGATGGCTGATCGGCGCGCCCTGATAGCCGCCGACATAGCCGACGCCGCACTGCAGCAGCGCCTTGGTGATGGCGAGGATGCCTTCGCCGGAAAACTCTTCTCCGGCGCCGAGGCGCAGTTTTTCGACTTCCTTGACAAAGGACCGTTCAGCCATCGGAAGCCTCCTTCACTTGAAATGCGCCCGCAATCACGGACGCATGGGTTGGTCAGGTCAGATGTCGTGCAGGCGGATGTTGCCCAGCATCTTCTGAAGCGTGGCGATCAGAGCCGCGTATTCGGCATCGTCGATGCCGTCGAACATTGCTTCGAAAGCGTCGTGCATCGCCGGCCAAGCGCGGTTGAACTCGCCGCGGCCATCATCGGTCAGGAACACTTTTCGCACACGGCTGTCGTTTTCGGGCGCTTCGCGCCGCACCAGCCCCTGCGCCTCCAGCGCGTCGAGCGTCCGGCTCATCGTCGACTGCTCGATCACAGTGTAAACCGCGAGGTCGTTGACGGTAACGCCGTCGGTGACCGACAGCACAGCCAGTGCCCGCACCTGCGCCACCGTCAACTGCTGCTTGCGCAAATCGTCGCGCAAGGTGGCGTTGTAGCGGCCCATGATGCGGTTCATCAGATAGGGCGCGAATTGCTGCAGGCCGATCTGGCCCAGTGTCGATATGCGCGGTTTCTTTTCCGCAGCTTTCTGGTCCATCAGCCGATCTCCGCCTGCCATGCAGCGGCCCCTCGCTCAGGCCTTGGGGACAAGGGCGAGAACGCGCGTCGGGCTGCCGGTGCCGCTCTTGATCTTCAGGGGAGCGGCGATCAGGATCGCGCCCTTGGGCGGCAGGCGGTCGAGATTGCACAGGCTGGCGAGGCCGTAGCGATTGGCCTTGTGCATCAGGCTGTGCGCCGGGAATGGCGGTTCCATCCCACCGGCCTGGCCTGCATCCGTGCCGATCGTCTCGCTGCCCCAGCCGATCGCGCCGGTCGAGATGATGTATTCGATCGCTTCGGCTGTCGGTCCGGGCGTGTGCGGGCCGGTCTCGTTGGCGTTGAGAAAATCGGCTTCGGAGCCGTTGCGCTTGTACCAGTCGGTGCGCATTACAACCCATTCGCCGGGGCGGATCGCGCCGTGCTTGGCCTCCCAGGCTTTCACAAGTTCGGCCGTCAGCAGGAAGTCGTGGTTTTCGGCCACTTCCTTCGAACAGTCGATGACATTGACGGGTGCGACGAAATTTTTGGCGGGAATGGTGTCGGTCGCACCGTCGGCAAAATCCTTGCCGGTGATCCAGTGCTTGGGCGCATCGAAATGCGTGCCCGAATGTTCGCCGACCTTCAGCCAGTTCCAGGCCCACCAGGGGCCGTTCTTGTCATAGGCGGAGATTTCGTGGATTTCGATCTTAGGCGTGTCGACCGCCAGTTCGGGCGGTAGCTTCAACAAAGGCGTTTCGGGGCCGAGCACTGCGGCCAGGTCCACCACCTCGACATTGCCTGAAAGAAGCAGCTCGGCCAACTCGCCGAGAACGGCACTCGTACCCATCGTCATTCTCCCATTTCCTGTTCCATCCATATGGCTCGTTTCGGCCATTAATATTGTATTAGACGAAAACATATGCAAATGCAATTATCTTAGGCCTAAAGAAAATGTTTAATGGGAGCTTGCGCAAGGCGGCGCGCGAGTTTGATGCGATCATTATCGGAACGGGCCACACGCTCTGCATGCCCCACCAATCTTGCTTCGAAAAGCTGGAACACAGCCCGATCTGAGTGAAAAGATCTGCCCGGCGGCGCAGTGAAGACACTGGAGTTCACCGAGCCGCTTTCCGTCATGATCTTGGCGCGATGGAGTTGAGCTTGTTTGTCGGTTCCGGATTCTCCAAGAAATATGCAAATGAATTAACGTTGGGATTGTTGTTTCCGGGGCATAAGGGGCAGCCGAGGTTCGGTGTGCTCGCATCGCGCCCGGGAGTCCTTGCGCTGCCTCGGCGGACGGTAATCGTGCAAAAAGGTTCAGCCCGACGTTTCCCTACAAGGAAGTCCGGGGGTTCTGCTGCAACGTTTTGAATTCCGGCACTGTGGCAAGGAGAGCTTCTGACATTTTGGAGGATTGAATGTTCAAGGGCCGCCAGTTCGATC
>NZ_JBBBDZ010000026.1:0-56662 GCF_037153935.1 Mesorhizobium sp. CCNWLY176 | reverse complement strand
TATCGTGAGTTTCGAGTGCTTTAACCGCATCATGCCATCCTAAGAGAACAAATCTCCTAGGACAGCCCCAAAAGTAAACTGTCCCCTTCACCTCAGCGCGTCGGCACCGGGTGTTCGCCGCGATAATCATAAAAACCGCGTCCGGTCTTGCGGCCGAGCCAGCCGGCTTCGACATATTTCACCAGCAGCGGGCAGGGGCGGTATTTCGAGTCCGACAGCCCGTCATGCAACACCTGCATGATCGACAGGCAGGTGTCCAGCCCGATGAAATCGGCAAGTTGCAGCGGGCCCATCGGATGGTTGGCGCCGAGCTTCATCGCCGTGTCGATCGCATCGACCGACCCGACGCCTTCGTACAGCGTATAGATCGCCTCGTTGATCATCGGCAGCAGGATGCGGTTGACGATGAAGGCCGGGAAGTCCTCGGAGACGGTGGTCGTCTTGTCGAGCTTGTGGACGAATTCCTTGGCGGCTTCGAACGTCGCGTTCTCGGTGGCGATGCCGCGTACCAGCTCGACCAGCTTCATCACCGGCACCGGGTTCATGAAGTGGATGCCGATGAAGCGTTCAGGCCGGTCGGTCTGGGCGGCCAGGCGTGTGATCGAGATCGAGGAGGTGTTGGTGGCGAGGATCGCTTCCGGGTTCAACTGCGGGCAAAGCTGCGCATAAATCTTGCGCTTGACGGTCTCATCCTCGGTGGCCGCCTCGATGACGAGATCGGCGCTTGCGAGATCGGCCATGGTGGGCGCTGCTTCGATGCGTGCCAGCGCTGCCTGCCGAACCTTGTCATCAAGCTTTCCGCCGGCCACCTGACGGGCGAGATTGCCGCTGATCGTGGCGATGCCCTTCTGGATGTTGTCGCCGGAAATATCGTAGAGTAGCACCTTGTAGCCCGACAGGGCCGAGACATGGGCTATGCCGCTGCCCATCTGGCCTGCGCCGATGATGCCGATCGTCTCGATGGTAGCACTCATTACACTGATCCCGTCATGGAGCCTTTTTGGCTCGTCTTTTGTGCAGTGCAAACTAAAAGAGCGGGGAGACTTCGTCTACCCCGCTCCCGTGATTTTGTGCGCTACCTGTTCTAAAGTCAAAGCGCCTTTTCAAGCTCCGGCAGGATGGTGAAGAGGTCGCCGACGAGGCCGTAATCTGCGACCTGGAAGATCGGTGCTTCCTCGTCCTTGTTGATGGCGACGATGACCTTCGAGTCCTTCATGCCGGCCAGATGCTGGATCGCACCGGAGATGCCGACCGCGATGTAAAGATCGGGTGCGACCACCTTGCCGGTCTGGCCGACCTGCCAGTCGTTGGGCGCATAGCCGGCATCGACCGCAGCGCGGGAAGCGCCGACGGCGGCACCGAGCTTGTCGGCGACGGGCAGGATGACTTCCTGGAACTTCTCCGCCGAGCCGAGCGCACGACCGCCCGAGATGATGATCTTGGCCGAGGTCAGTTCCGGACGGTCATTGTCCGAAAGCCTGTTCTCGACAAAGGTCGACAGGCCAGGATTGGCGGCTGCCTTTGCCGTCTCGACCGCAGCCGAGCCGCCTTCGCCCGCTGCCTGGAACGAGGCGGTGCGCACGGTGATGACCTTCTTGGCGTCGGTCGACTGCACCGTCTGGATGGCGTTGCCGGCATAGATCGGACGCTTGAAGGTGTCGGCCGAGACGACCTCGATGATTTCCGAGATCTGGGCGACGTCGAGCAGGGCTGCGATGCGCGGCGAGACGTTCTTGCCGCTGGCGGTGGCCGGAGCGATGATCGTGTCGTAGGAACCCGCGAGCGAAACCACGGTCGCGGCCAGCGGCTCGGCGAGGCGCTGCTCGAGTTCGTCGGCCTCGACCAGCAGAACCTTGCGCACGCCCTTCAGCTTGGCTGCGGCATCTGCCGCTGCCTTGGCGCCCTTGCCGGCGACCAGAACGTCCACGTCCGAACCGATCTTGAGGGCTGCCGACAGCGCCTTGGCCGTCTGGTCCGACAGCGATGCATTGTCATGTTCGGCGATGAGGAGAATTGCCATTTTTGTTTCCCTTTCCTTCCGAACTCAGATCACGCCGGCGGACTTGAGGCTGGACACGAGTTCTGCCACGTCCTTGACCTTGACGCCTGCCTTGCGGCCACCCGGCTCCTCGGTCTTGACGACCTTGAGGCGCGGCGTGACATCGGCGCCGAAATCGGCAGCGGTCTTTTCATCCAGCGGCTTCTTCTTGGCCTTCATGATGTTGGGCAGCGAGGCATAGCGCGGCTGGTTCAGACGCAGGTCCGTCGTCACGATCGCCGGAAGCTTCAGCTCCACCGTCTGCAAGCCGCCGTCGACTTCGCGCGTCACCTTGGCTTTGTCGCCGGCGATCTCGACCTTCGAGGCGAAGGTGCCCTGTGCCCAGCCGAGCAGTGCCGAAAGCATCTGGCCGGTCTGGTTGGCGTCGTCGTCGATCGCCTGCTTGCCGAGGATCACAAGACCCGGCTGTTCGGCCTCGACAACGCCCTTCAGAACCTTGGCAACGCCAAGCGGCTCGACTTCGCCGTCGACCTTGACCAGGATGGCGCGGTCAGCGCCCATGGCCAAAGCGGTGCGAAGCGTTTCCTGCGCCTGCTGGGGTCCGATCGAGACCACGATGATCTCTTCGACCTTGCCGGCTTCCTTCAGGCGGATCGCCTCTTCAACCGCGATCTCGTCGAACGGGTTCATCGACATCTTCACATTCGCAAGCTCGACACCCGAGCCGTCCGACTTCACTCGGATCTTCACGTTGTAGTCGACAACCCGCTTGACGGGCACGAGAACTTTCATGTGCTTTTCACCTCTCTGATGACTTTGGAGCGCTCACTAGCAGAGCGAGGCCCCGTCCATTTGTCGAATGGCGACATAATGGACCAGAAAACGGAAATCCCTATGCGCACTTCCGGTGGCAACTAGGCTTCCGCAAGCGGGCGGACCCTAGTTAGCCACCGAATGCACGTCAATATCCGCAACGAACCCAAATCGGTTGAATTCGAACTACTGTCTTCCCCAACGCGTCGTCGGCTGTGCCTCGACGGGGGCGACCGCACTTGGCTGTTCGACCTTGACTGCACGCGGCGTCACGATCTCCCTGTCGAGGATCGGCACATCGCGCCGTCGCAGGATCAGAACCAGTATGGCGCCGGCGATGATGCCGCCGGCATGACAGGCCCAGGAAATCTGGTCTTCTCCGCCAAGCGCCAGCATGGAAAACTGGAAAATGATCCAGAGGCCGAGGGTGATATAGGCGGGAATGCGCAGCGGTATGCGGGCAAAGGCCAGGATCCAGACCTTCACGCGCGGATGCAGAATGAGGTAGGCGGCGACGATGCCGGCAATCGCGCCCGACGCGCCGATCAGCGGCATCTGCGAGTCCGGCGCTATCAAGCCATGCACAACGGCACCCGAGATTGCGCACAGCAGATAAAAGATCAGATATTTGATGTGGCCGAGCGCATCCTCGACATTGTCGCCGAACACCCAGAGAAACAGCATGTTGCCGCCGAGATGGAAGATGTCGCCATGCAGGAAGGCATAGGTGACATAGGTCAGCGGCTCCGGCACCAGCGCGTAGCCGGGCGGCAGTTCGGCCAGCCCGAAGGATACGGAGGGTATGTAGCCGAGGCCAAGCACCGTGGCCTGCGCTGCCTGCTCGCTTTCAAAGGCCGTAAACAGGTAGACGATGATGTTGGCTACAATCAGCCCGATCGTCACATATTGATGCTTGATGTATTTGAGGCTGTTGGCATCGTGCAGCGGAATGAACATCGCGGTTTCTTCCGCCCCTTCACTGAATTGTCACCTGTTCTTGCCCGGCACCCATAGCACATCGGCATTTCCGTTGTCATTGACGACACGGGCGGCAACGAACAGGAAATCCGAGACGCGGTTGATGTATTTGATGCCGTCGCGGTTGACGTGCTCGGCCGGGTCCTGCGCCAGCGCCACCATGATGCGTTCGGCGCGCCGGGCCACTGTGCGCGCCAGATGAAGGGCTGCGGCTGCCGGCGATCCGCCAGACAGCACGAAGGAGCGCAGCGGCTGAAGATCCTTATTGAGGAGGTCGATGTCGGCTTCCACCCGCTCCACCTGAGAGGGGATGATGCGCAACGGCTCATAGCCGAGCGGCTTGCCGTCGTCGGGTGTGGCGAGGTCGGCGCCGAGGTCGAACAGATCGTTCTGGATGCGGGCGAGCATGGCGTCGATATCGGGGTGCTCGGGGCCCGTATGCACGCGCGCCAGGCCGATGCAGGCATTGGCCTCGTCGACCGTGCCATAGGCGTCGACCCGGATATCCGATTTCAGCCGGCGCTCGCCGGTGCCGAGGCCGGTGGTGCCGTCGTCGCCGGTGCGGGTGTAGATCTTGTTGAGCTTGACCATCTGGCTCCCCCCGTCGGTCGAAGAATCAGCCGCGGTTGAAGTAGACCGCCAGCAGGATGAGAACCAGCGCGATGAACTGCAGTAGCACGCGCGCCTGCATCAGCTTGTTCGAGGTGGTGCTGGAGCCGCCACGCATCATGTTGGCGAGGCCGCGGATCAGCACGATCACCACGATGACCATGACCACGACGGCAAGGATGTTGAAGACGGTTGCCATTGGATTTCCAGCTTCGTTTTTCAGGCCTGCGACGCGAGCACGCGGTAAAACAGCGAAGCGGGCAGGATACGTTTCAGAATAACGCCGATTTTGGCTGGCGTCGTCACCACATAATGCGGTCTCGGTTTCGGCGATAGGAGGGCGTGGCGCAATACCGCATAAACCGCGTCCGGCTTGAGCTTGAGCCGCGACTTGGAACCGCCGGCGCGCAGGCGTGCAAGCTGGCCCTCATAATCCCTGCGGTGCACCGAATTCTCGTGATCGATGTTTTTCAGGAACCATGCCAGTCCATTCGAGGCGATCTTCGATTCGATTGGGCCGGGCTCGATCAGTGACACCTCGATACCCGAGCCTTGCAGCTCGGCCCGCATGCACAGCATCAGTCCTTCCAGAGCGTGCTTGGAAGCGGCATAGGCGCCGCGCCATTTGACCGGCGTCAGGCCTAGGATCGACGAGCAATGGACGATGCGGCCGTGACCTTGCGCACGCATGACCGGTACGATGCGCCGGGTCAGATCGTGCCAGCCGAAGAAATTGGCCTCGAACTGCTCGCGCAACGCCTCGACCGGCAAATCCTCGACGGCGCCTGCCTGGGCATGGGCGCCGTTGTTGAAAAGCGCGTCGAGCGTGCCGCCAGTGCGTTCCAGCACGGACCCGACGAGTGCTGCGATCGAATCAGCTTCGCGATAGTCGAGATAGAAAGCCTCAAGGCCCTCAGCCTCGAGTGCGGCGATGTCTTCGAGTTTTCGCGCCGTGGCAAAAACCCGCCATCCATCGGCCTTCAAGGCGCGTGCGCAATGAGCTCCGATGCCCGAGGAGGCGCCGGTTACGATAATCGTGCGCAACTTTTGCGTTGGCGCGGTCGTTGTTCCACCATCACTTGCCATTTGCGGCAAACCCTTCCCATATTCGCGGCCGGGACACAATCGAGGGAAAAGCGCGGATGCAGGCACGTTGAGGAAGATCGTTGCGATCAAGCGTGTGCTTTATGACGCGCTCGGCCATTTCAACTATGATGACGGCTGGTCTATGGCCAGTCATCTGGCGATCTCGGCTCTTATGGCTCTGTTTCCGTTCCTCATCTTCGCCACCACGCTGGCGAGTTTCCTCGGCGCGCAGGCGTTTTCGGAAACCGCGGTGCATCTCGTCTTCGACACATGGCCCGAGCAGATCGCCGCACCGATCGCACGCGAGGTGGTCAATGTGCTGACGGTACAGCGCACCGACCTTCTCACCTATGGTGTGGTGCTGGCCGCCTTCTTCGCCTCCAACGGCATCGAAGCGCTGCGCACCTCACTCAACCGCGCCTATCGCGTCACCGAAACAAGGACCTTCATCTATCGCCGTCTCCAGAGCCTGCTCTTCGTGCTGATAGCCACGATCGGCTTCGTCGCCATCAGCGTGCTGTTGGTCCTCGCGCCGCTGCTATCGAGGCTGCTGCGGGCGAATTTCGTCTGGATAGAGCCTTATATGGGCACCATCACGCTTTGGCGTTTCGTGATCGCTTCAACGGTGATCGTGCTTGGCCTTGTGGCGGTGCATTTCTGGCTGCCGGCGGGCAAGCGCCGCTTCGTCACCATCGTGCCTGGCATCGTCTTCACGCTGGTGGCCTGGCTGGTCGGCTCGACGGTTTTCGCGACCTATCTCGACAATTTCTCGTCCTATGTGACGACCTACGCCGGCCTCGCCTCGATCATGATCGCGGTGGTCTTCCTCTACATCGTCTCGGCGATCTTCATCCTCGGCGGCGAGTTGAACGCGTCGATCACACGTTATCTGGAAGCGCGGGCGCGCGTAGGGGCCTGAACTTTCGGGCTGCTTTGGGCGGTGGCCAAACCCACGCCAAAAGTCGCCAGCGCCATGCCGGCAAGCTGCACCAGCGTCAGTTGCTCGCCGAACAGCGCCCAGGCCATGATCGCGGTGACCGCCGGCACGAGATAGAATAGCGATGATACTTTCGACATCTCGCCGTCGCGGATCATTATCATCAGCAGGAACACCGCGCCGATCGACAGCACCAGCACCAGCCATGCCATGGCGAAGATCAGTTCGCCGTTTATCGTCAGAGTGTGCGTCTCGAAGGCGAGCGAGGCGAGCAGCATCACCACTGCCCCGCCGACATACTGATAGAACGTGCCCGTCACCAGATCGCCGCCGGTGACGAAGCGCTTCTGCCAGATCGTGCCGGCGGTGATCGCGGCCATGCCGATGGTGGCGGCTGTCAGCGTCTGCCATGTCACGCCACCGCCGAGCGTGCCGAGTTTCGGCGACAAAACGACTATGACGCCGACAAAGCCGACTGCCAGGCCGGTCCAGTGGCGCGGGCGGATTTCCTCGCCTAGAAGCTTTCCGGCAAAGAGCGCGGTGACCAGCGGCTGCAGGCTGGCGATGAGGGCCGCAAGCCCCGCCGGCAGGCCCTGGTGGATGGCCCAGAAGACGCCGCCGAGATAGACGCCGTGTATCAGCGCGCCGGCGGTTGCCGCATGCAGCGCCGCGCGCCGGTCCATGCCGCGTGCGCCGAGAATCGCCATCAATGCGCCGAGAATGACGAAGGCGATCACGAAGCGCGCGGCCAGGAACGTAAACGGCTCCGCCCAGGGCATGGCGTAGCGCGCGCCGATGAAGCCGGTGGACCACAAAAGGACGAAGGTGGCGGGTATGAACCGCTTGAGCAGGGGCATTTCGGCGGGCTGGGTCCGTTTGTCGGTGAGATCGCTCTAATGCGAATCATTCGGGCAAGCAAAGTGAAACGGTTGATCCATAGTTTCAGGAGCGTTGAACCGGGTGGGGTTCAAGGGACATGCACGGTCGCCTTCTGGAGGGGCGCTGCATGCTTTGGAATCTCGAGTCGGGCTGGCTGATGATGGCCGTTGCCGCGGTCGGCGTCATGGCGTTGTTTTTCGGATCCGCCCTTCACGCCATCATGCGCGACGACGGCTTCGGCCCTGTCGGCAATATGGTTGTGTTCACCGCTGGTTTCTTCGCGGCGATCGTGCTGGTCAATTCCTGGGGCGTCAGGCTGGGCGACCTGACCCAGGCCATGGCGACCGGCCTCGGCGGCGCCTTCATCGTGATTGCCGTGCTAGCGCTGCTGAAGGCCGGCATTTCCCGTATCTGACTTTTCGGTCAAAAGCCGACGAGACGCCGTACCTCGACGGGCGTCGTGCCGTTTTCCCTGAGCGCCGCCAGCCCGGTATCGCCAAGGCTTTTCGACAGTTTTCGCCCGTCCGGCCCGGGGATCAGGCGGTGATGGAAATAGACGGGCGCGGGCAGGCCGAGCAGGTGCTGCAACAGGCGCTGGATGCCGGTCGCGGCGTAAAGATCACGGCCGCGTACGACGTGGCTGACGCCCTGCAGCGCATCGTCTGCCACGACCGACAGATGATAGCTGGTCGGGATTTCCCTGCGCGCGACGATGACGTCACCCCAGTCCTGAGGACGGGCTTCGATCTCGTTCGAGGCGCTCAGCGTCTCGTCGGCATATTCGGTCCACGACAGGGGTTCGGCCAGACGCGCGATTGCCGCGTCGGTGTCCAGCCGCCAGGCGAAAGGAGCGCCATCGTCGATGCGTCGCCTCCGCTCCGATGGCGAAAGCGCCTTATCCAGCGCCGGATAGAGCGGCGCGCCGTCCGGGTCGCGCGGCCAGTCGCGTCCGCGCTTCTCGCTCTCGGCGATATGGGCGCGGATTTCGCCCCGGCTCATGAAAGCGGGATAGACGAGTTCCTCGCCGATCAGCCTTTGCAGCAACGCCTCGTAGTCACCGAAATGTTCCGACTGGCGGCGAACCGGCTCTTCGCAGGTCAGACCAAGCCATGCCAGATCGCGAAAAATGCCTGCCTCGAATTCCGGCGTGCAGCGAGTCGTGTCGATGTCTTCTATGCGCAGCAGCAGGCGCCCGCCTTGGGCCTCGGCGAGCTTCGCATTGAGCAGCGCCGAGTAGGCATGGCCGAGATGAAGCTCGCCATTCGGGCTCGGCGCGAAGCGAAAGACCGGTATGGCAGGAGTGTTGGTCACGGCAGCGGAATTCGGATTGAACGGGTCATCGCCCGATTGCTACTTTGCCGCGCCATAAGGAACAAGAAAAACCATGCGCCGCATCACCTCGCTTGACGACATTGCCGACGGGCTCGACGCGCTTTGCATCATAGACCCGCGCCTGACGGCGGTGCGCGCCATGGCCGGCGAGGTGCCGCTGCGGCTGTCAGAGCCGGGCTTTATCAGCCTCGCTTCCATCATCGTTTCGCAGCAGGTGTCGCGGGCAAGCGCCGATGCGATCTTCGGACGGCTGGTGAACCTTGTCGATCCGCTGACGCCGCAGGCGCTCATCGATGCCGGCGAAGACATGTTTCGCGAGGCCGGTCTGTCGCGGCCGAAGCAGCGCACGCTGCTCGCGGTCTCGCAAGCCGTGCGCGACGGGCTCGACCTGCACCACCTCTGCGGGCTCGATGCGGAGGAGGCGATCGGCCACATGACGGCGGTGTCCGGCATTGGCCCATGGACGGCGGAAGTCTATCTCCTGTTCTCGGCCGGGCACCCCGACATCTTTCCGGCGCGCGACGTCGCCCTGCAGACGGCGGTGGGGCAGGCGCTCGGCGTCGACCCCCGTCCGGGCGAGAAAGCGCTCATCGCCCTGGCCGAATCATGGGCGCCCTGGAGAGGGGTCGCGGCACGACTTTTTTGGTCCTACTACCGTGAAACACGAGGTCGTGACGCTGCACCTCCGGTCGATATGCCAAAAAAAGCCTGAAATATATGGTTTTTTGGCCCCTCGGATGATGGTGAAACCGCTTCACATCCCTGTCATCTCGGGCTTACAGTATCCGTGCCGAACGGTTCGATGAGCAAGGAGGTTTAGACGTGACGGTTGCCGTATCTCCGGATGGGCTTCCAGCGCTGGTGCTGAACGCGGATTACCGCCCGCTCAGCTATTACCCCCTGTCGCTCTGGTCGTGGCAGGACGCCATCAAGGCTGTCTTCCTCGACCGGGTGAACATCGTTGCCGAATACGAGCATTCGGTGTCCTCGCCGTCCTTTTCGATGAAGCTGCCGAGCGTCGTCAGCCTGAAAAGCTACGTCAAGCCGTCGCGCCATCCGGCGTTCACGCGCTTCAACGTTTTCCTGCGCGACCGCTTCCAGTGCCAGTATTGCGGCACGCCCGAGGACCTGACCTTCGACCATGTCATCCCCCGCCATCGCGGCGGCGCCACGACCTGGGAAAATGTCGTTGCGGCCTGTTCGCCCTGCAATCTGCGCAAGGGCGGCATGATGCCGGCTTATGCCAAGATGTGGCCGATGCAGAAGCCCTACCACCCGACCGTGCACGACCTGCACAACAACGGCCGGATGTTTCCACCCAACTATCTGCACGAAAGCTGGATGGATTATCTGTACTGGGATGTCGAGCTGGAGCCGTAAAGCACTTTCGGGTTGGAAATCGCTCTACGTTGCCCCCCTCTGGCCTGCCGGCCATCTCCCCCACAGGTGGGGAGATTAGCTTTCATCGCGACTTTCGCCGACCTTCAACGTCTCAGAATATGCGTGACGAGCTAAGCTGCTGATCTCCCCACCTGTGGGGGAGATGGCCGGCAGGCCAGAGGGGGGCAACGTCGAGCGGAATCAGTCAAATGGTATCTGTAGCGCTGGGCTATTTGTTGTCGCTCACGCCTTCCCAGTCGCACCACGAAACGCGATAATCGTCAGCACCAGGCTGGCGATGGCATTCCAGCCGGCAAGCGACAGGCCGAGGATGCGCAGCGCGGCCTTGTCGCAGGATGGCGGGATGACGGTGTTGAGCGAATCGAGCACGCCGCCGGTTCCTCCGGTCGCCGGAGCCGAAACCGCGCCGCAATCGGTCGGGCCGGCCCACCATGCCCATTCGACGCCGGAGTGATAGACGCTGAGATAGAGGCCGTAAGCCATCAGCAGCCCGCCGATGAGCAGCAGGCCGCGCGTGATCACCGCAGGCAAATGCAGGGCGGATGACAGCGCCGCAATCGCCATCAGCGGCACGCCGACATAATAGGGCGTGCGCTGCTCGAGGCAGAGCTTGCAGGGCATGTAGCCGCCGAGATGCTCGAAGCCGAGTGCCGAGCCGACCACCGCCGCCATGCCGACGAGAAGGATGAGCGCGGTCGCGGTCTGGACGCTGCTGGTGGGCTGGGTGAGGGTGCGCGACATGAGGTCTGTGTCCGTTTCGGCGTCAGAGAACGTATTTGATCACGATATAGAGCAGGATGACCGCGCCGGCACCAGCGCCGGCAATGAGCCCGAGCCGCTTTTCGATAAATTCGCGGATCGGCTCGCCATAGCGGCGCAGCAGCCATGCGAGGAAGAAGAAGCGTGCGCCGCGCGCGATGATCGCCGAGACGATGAACAGCCAGATGTCGACATGCATGACGCCGGCCAGAATCGTCACCACCTTGATCGGCGGCAGATGCGCCAGCCCGGAAGTCACCAGCATCAGCAGGATGAAGCCCATGCCCGAACCGGTGCGCAGGGCCTCGAACTCGTCGAACTTGCCGTAGAATTCCAGCACCGGCTTGGCGATGCTTTCATAGGCGTAATAGCCGATATACCAGCCGGCGATACCGCCGAGCACCGACGCTATCGTGGCTATCAAGGCATAGCGATAGGCGCGTTCGGGCCGCGAAAGCGCCATCGGCAGGTAGAGCACGTCTGCCGGAACCAGGAAGATCGAGCTTTCGACGAAGGCAATGAAGGCGAGCCACCATTCGGCGGATTTGCGCGCGGCCAGCGACAGGGTCCAGTCGTAGAGTCTGCGAAGCATGAAAAATTCCGTTGGTGGGTGGCTCTGTCTAGAAAGATTTCTATGGCCGCACAATGGCGGTTCCTTCACGAAATCGACAGGGGGCAGTTGACGACACGGGGTCGCACCGTATAGTCCGCAGCCGTCCACCCGAAAGGGCCGGGCCCCCTTGGCGGAATTGGTAGACGCGCCTGACTCAAAATCAGGTTCCGAGAGGAGTGCTGGTTCGATCCCGGCAGGGGGCACCATCGACTGAAAGTCGTATCGCGATCTCAATCGTTTGAACTATGCGGCGCCCGTTGGCGTCCACCCCATTTGGGGGTATCGGGCCTCGCCGCTTTACGGCAATCTCCGCGCATGCAACGCGGGGAGCGTCTGCCTGAAACACTGAGACGGAATGCATCGTCGTTCGCCGGCGGTGCCTTTCCTCGCGGCCTTACCGGCGGAATTGACTTCCCATGTTGGTAGCGCAACGCGGGAGATTTTTATGGCTACGTTGACGGTGAGTTTTCCAGGTGGGGTCTATCCACTGGGCCTCGACTACAATCCCAGCATAGGCGAGCTGGTCAATCTGAACAACGCCACGGTCGTGTCGTCATCGGCCACGCAGCGGGTGCTGCAAATGGAAAACGGCCTCAAGATCAAGCTCATCGGCACCGGTTTTACCTATGATGCCCAGGGCCATGTTACCGGCGGCACGCTGACCTCGTCACAGTTGCTGCAGAGCAACGGCACGACAGTCCTCCAGACACTGTCCGGGATCAATCGCCCGTTTGCGGATGTCTACGACGCAGCCGAGACCTTCAGCGGCTGGGATCTCAATGCCTGGCTGATGAGCGGCAACGACACGATCAATGGCTCTGCAGGCCACGACGATCTCTATGGCCACGCAGGAAACGACACGCTCAATGGCGGCGATGGCGACGACTTTCTCGTTGGCGGTGCGGGTAAGGATACTTACAACGGCGGCAACGGCTACGATCAGATCAGCTTCGCCGAATATGAAACGACAGCGCTCCGTGGCGTCAATATCAACGCGGTGACCCGTATCGCGGTGGATCAATGGGGCAATAGCGAAAGCTTTACCAGCATCGAATCCTTCCGCGGAAGCCAGTTCGCCGATGTCATGCTTGGCTCGGCGGCCAGTGAGCAGTTCATGGGCATGAACGGCCGCGACCGCATCGATGGCGGTGGCGGCATCGATGAGGTCCGTTACCATCGCGACGCCAATTGGGGCGGCAATGCCGGCGTGAACGTCAACCTGACGACCGGCGTTGCCATCGACGGCTTCGGCAAGCAGGACACGCTTCTCAACATCGAGAACGTTCGGGGCACCGCGGTCAGCGACGTACTCGTCGGCAGTGCGGTCAGCAATGTGCTTCGGGGCGAGGCCGGCAATGACTCGCTTAACGGCATGGCGGGCGCCGACACGATGAAGGGCGGAACGGGCAACGATACCTATTATGTCGACAATGCCGGCGACATCGTCGACGAGCTTTCGGACGGCGGAAGCGGCACCGACAGGGTGCTGTCGTCAATCTCCTTCAGCCTTGCCAATACGACCCAGGTGAAAGGCACGGTGGAGAACCTGACCCTGACCGGAACCGGGGCAATCTCGGGTACAGGCAATGCGTCGGCGAACACGATCGTCGGCAACGGGGGCAACAATATTCTCAATGGTGGGCTCGGCAATGACACCCTCACCGGCGGTGCCGGCAGTGACACATTCTTCTTCAGCACGGCGCTGAACGCGTCAACCAACAAGGACACGATCACCGACTTCAACGTGGCTGCCGACACGATCCGGCTGGAAAATGCGATTTTCACCGGCCTGGCTGCCGGAACGCTGACGGCTGCTGCTTTCCATACCGGTTCTGCGGCGGCCGATGCCAATGACCGCATCATCTACAACAAGACGACCGGTGCCTTGCTGTTCGACAAAGATGGTTTGGGGGGTGCTGCCGCGGTTCAGTTCGCGGCCATCACGCCCAACCTCACTCTGACGAACGCGGATTTCTTCGTAGTTTGATTGCGGGCGGGGGCCTGCCGGAGCCGTTGTTGCAGTTCCTGCGGCGGCGGCTCCGTGTCCCCATCCCATTCTCGTGCCTATGCGCCAAAGCCATCTGTCGGCCTGCGGCGGAACAATCCTGATCCCATCGCCGTTTCTACCGCGCCCGGCCGACATCGAGAGCCGGTGCGCGTTTCGTCGCCGGGAAATTTCAGGCCATGTCGTTCAACAAGATGTTCACCAGCGCTGCCAACAAGGTTGCGCATGCAGCCGGCATGCCGGCAACCTTCGTCGGCTGTTGCGCCATCATCGTCGTCTGGGCGGCCACCGGCCCGTTTCTCGGCTTCTCCGATACGTGGCAGTTGGTCATCAACACCGGAACGACCATCGTGACGTTCCTGATGGTGTTCCTCATCCAGAACACGCAGAACCGCGACGGCGCCGCGATCCAGGCCAAGCTCGACGAACTCATCCGCGTCAGCGAGGGCGAAAACAAGTTCATCGGCATCGAGCATCTCACCGAGGAAGAAGTCGAGGATTTTCGGCTGAAATGCGAGCAGGCGGCCAAGCGGGCGGATCGTGCTGCCGACCGGGCAAATCGCGCGGTGGCGAAGCAAACCGCCAAGGCTGCGAAGTAGGCTGCTGCCGGTATCCCGTTCAGGCCTTCTTGAGAAAGGCCGTCTTCAGCACCAGTCCCTTGACCTTCTCGGCGTTGCATTCGATCTCTTCGGCGTCGTCCGTCAGTCGGATATTGCGGACCATCGTCCCGCGCTTCAGCGTCACCGATGTGCCCTTGACCTTCAGGTCTTTGATCAGCGTGACGGAATCGCCATCCTTCAGCACGTTGCCGTTGCTGTCCTTCACCACGTCGCTCATGAATTTCCCTTCCGCGCCTCATATGTCAGCGTTCCAGTAATGGGCACGGGCACCGCGCGCAACATGGCATGATCGCCGGCGTCGATTGACGGCGCGGCTCCTGGCGCGGTATCTGCCACCGGTCGCTCCATCCGGCGATGATTTCAGGGTTCAATCCACGATCCATGCTCGAACGGCGCGACGACTATCTAAGTCTCTACCGCGATTTTCGCTGGCGGATTCCGCAACGATTCAACATCGGCACCGCCGTCTCCGATCATTGGGCGACGCGCGAGCCGGATCGCGTGGCACTTCTCGATTATCGCGCTGAAGGTGAAGCCGAGAGTCTCACCTATGGTGAACTCGCTGCGAGATCGAACAGCTTCGCCAACGGCCTGCGCGCGCTGGGCGTTCGGCGCGGCGACCGGGTGGCACTGCTTCTGCCGCAGTCTTTCGAGACGGTCATTGCTCATATCGCGATCTATAAGCTCGGCGCCATCGCCGTGCCGCTGGCGCTGCTGTTCGGCGTCGAGGCGCTGGAATACCGGCTGCAGACCGCCGGCGTGAAGGCGGTGGTGACCAATTCGAACGGCGCTGCGAAGCTTGCAAAAATCGGCAGCCGCCTGACCGATCTGGAAGCGGTCGTTTCCATTGATGGCGCGCAAGGCGGCGTTCGCGATTTTCACCGCATCGTTGCCGACCATCCGCCGTCCTTCATTGCCGAGGACACGACGCCGGACGATCCTGCGATGATGATCTTCACCTCCGGCACCACCGGACCGCCGAAAGGCGCGCTGCATGGGCACCGCGTGCTTCTCGGCCATCTGCCGGGCGTGCAGACGGCCTATGAATTCCTGCCGCAGCCCGGCGACCTGATGTGGACGCCGGCGGACTGGGCCTGGGCCGGCGGCTTGCTCAACGCGCTTCTGCCTTCGCTCTATTTCGGCGTGCCCGTGGTTTCCGCCCGCTTTGAAAAGTTCGATCCCGAAGCAGCCCTCGGTCTTGTCGAGAAGATGGGGGTGCGCACCGCTTTCATACCGCCGACGGCACTGCGCATGCTGAAGAGCGTGGAGGACATCCGCAAGCGCTTCCGGCTCAAGCTTCGCAGCGTCGGCTCGGCGGGAGAATCGCTCGGCCGCGAGACCTATGACTGGGCGCGGGCGGAGTTCGGCCTGACGGTCAACGAATTCTACGGCCAGACCGAGTGCAATCTCGTGCTGTCCTCCTGCGCGGCACTCGGCGTCAGCCGGGGCGGGGCGATCGGCAAGCCGGTGCCGGGGCACGAGGTCGCGATCATCGATGCCGAGGGGCGGCGGATGAAGCCCGGCGAGGTCGGCCAGATCGCGATCCGGCGACCGGACCCGGTGATGTTCCTCGAATATTGGCGCAGCCCCGAGGCGACCGCGAAGAAATTCATCGGCGACTGGATGACCACCGGCGACCAGGGCATCGAGGACGAAGACGGGTATTTCCAGTTCTTCGGCCGCGACGACGATGTCATCACCTCCGCTGGTTTCCGCATCGGCCCTGGCGAGATCGAGGATTGCCTGACCGGTCACCCAGCTGTCGCGCTGGCTGCTGCCGTCGGCAAGCCGGACGCGCTGCGCACCGAGATCGTCAAGGCCTATGTCGTGTTGAAGGACGGCTTCGTCGGCGATGCAGCACTTGGTGACGAGATCAAGCTGTGGGTGCGCGAAAGGCTCTCGGCACATGAATATCCGCGCGAGGTGGAATTCGTCGATTCCATGCCGCTGACCACCACCGGCAAGGTCATCCGCCGCATTTTTCGCGACAGGGCCAAGCGCGAAACGGGGCGTTGAATGGGCAGGCCGGAAACCCCGGCCTGCCAGCTTGCTCCTTCATTCCACCGTGCAGGCTACTTCGTAGAGGCCGGGATGGGCCTCCCCGAGCGCCTTGTTGCGCTCGAGAAAGCCGCTCGAAAGCAGGTGCTCGAACACGCGCCGCATCGCGAGCTGGTCACGGGCCTGGGCATAATTGACCACGCGCCGGCCATCGAGACTGCGGTGAAGGCTGGCCGAGATCCAGCCGGGAACCGTCCGGCAACTTTCTGCTGCTTCCTGCAAAAGGTCGATCAATGGCTGCTGGCCGCCGTCCGGCACGATGAACATGTTGATCTGGGTGATGATGCCGCTGTCGGCACGAATGATGGGCATTGGTTTCTCCTTCGGTAAACGCCCGGCGCGAAGGAGTGCTGATCGAGCGAAACCCTGACACGCCAAGCCGGGGCGCAAAAGCGCGCGCCTGCTTGCCGTGGGTTTCCACATGGGGCGGAAACGGAGCTTCCGGGTTGCGGAAGGGAGCGGGCTTACCTTTTGCCGCTTCAGGTCCTTTTCGACACCGGCTTTTTATCACCGGCGATCGTTTGCGGCAATCACCGGCGCTTGAGTAGGCTGCGCACCCGGTTGCGCAGGATGCGGGCTATGTTGCGCGTCTCGCGGTAGAGGTGAAGCTGGGACGCTGCCTGTCGCGCGGCGCGGTCGGCGTCGGGTGTCAGGCCGATCACCATCGTGCCCGTCTTCTTGCGCTCCGACCACAGCCGGCTCATTACCGGGTGGTCGGGCACGGCGCAGGAATCGGTCATCATGATGTTGGGATCGTCGAGATGCTGCCGCGTCACCTCGATCATCAGCAGCGTGCCGGGCGAATAGGTGGCGTATTTCTCGTCATAGGCCGTTTTCCACGTATAGGCGACGCCGGCCTCGACGAAGACGATCAGCGAGGCGATCACCTCGCCGTTGAGCAGCAGCGAGTGCACCCTGCACATATCCTGCTCGGACAGCCGGTGCACGGCCTCGCGGGCGAAGGCGGCGCGGTAGCGGTCGATCGCCATGGCGGTACGCTGGCGACCCTTCCAGCCGGCAGCTTCGAGCGTCAGGAAGGCTTCAAGGCCGTGGCGGATGTCATCCTGGCCGCGTGCCACGACATGCTCCAGCCTGCCGTGCTCGGCCAGCCGGCGCTTGAGCCGGCGGAATTCGCGATAGTGATGCGAACGCAGCGACGCCTTCAGATAGTCATCGCCTTCAAGCTCGCTCTCGAGCACGGGCCGCTCGGCTTCGCTGGTGATGACCAGCGGCAGGCCGCGCGCCTCCGAGACGGTGCGCAGGACGCCGGCCACAGCCCCTTCCAGCCGCACGTCAGGCAGCACGAAGACCTTCGGCAGCTTCAGATGCGGACGCGCCAGAATGGCGAAGAAATCCTCCAGCACACCCTGCGGGTCGTCGCGATCGACGAGCGGCATGCCGAGCGGGCCGAACGGGCTCGACCATGTCCGCATGATGGGAACGCCGAGCGGCACGCCGGGCCTTTCCACCGAGAAAGGCACCAGCAGGCGCAGGCGGTTGCGGTATTCGTCGCCATCGCGGATGACGGCGAGCCGCACCTCCCGGTCCTCAAGACGCGGCATGGCCGGCGCGAGAAAGCGCGGATTGAAGAAGACATTCGGCTCGATCGTGCGGCTGCACAGATGGTCGAGTTCCTCGATCAGGTCGAAGCCGGCGGAAGCGGGGTAGATCGCCAGCCGGCGCGGTGGTCGCGTGCTTGCCAGCAGTTCGACATGCGCCGGGTCGACGGCCTTGGCCGGCAGCCCGGCGAAGCCGGAAATCATCGTGCCGGCGGGTCCGCCGCTGGTTTCCTCAAGAAGGGGAATTGCTACCATCAGCGGCCTCCCTGCATGGCCGTTGCCGGAATGAAGATCGCCATGACGATGCCGAGCTTTCGCCAGACGGTGAAGGAAAGGGCGCTGGCCTCGAATATCATCGCCACCGCCGTTGAGATCGCCGCGCCCCACAGTCCGAACTGCGGGATGAACACCACGTTGAGGCCGATGTTGATCGCCAGAGTCAGCGCGTAGACGAGGGCGCAGATGTTCTGGTTGCCGCTCATGGTGAGCAGGCTTTCGCAGGGGCCGACCGCGGCACGCGCCACCACGCCGAACACCAGCACGAACAGCAGGGGGTAGCCGGCATCGAAGCCGGGTCCGAACAGTTTCAGCATGGGCTCGCCGAGTGCGAGCACGGCCAGCGCCATGGCGACCGAGGGCCAGAAGGTCCATGTCACCGTCTCACGGGCGAAGGCTGCCAGCCGGCTGGGGTCGCCATGGGTGAACTGCGCGTAGCGCTGTGCCACGCCGGCCTTGACCGCGAAATAGACGAAGTGCACCAGCGCCAGCGTCTTCACCGTGGCAAAATAGACGGCGACATCTTCCGGGTTCATGTAGGCGCCGACCATCAGCACGTCGGCATTGGTCAGGATGAAGAAGAAGCTCTCGACCAGGAAGATCGGCACCGAAACCATGAACCAGCTCCGGAAGTGCACTTTCTTCGGGCCGGCTGGAACCTTGGCGTCAACGCGGCGCGTGACGCTGACCAGCTGCAGGATGGTCGTTGCATAGGTCGCCATGATCGCGGCGACCACGGCTGTCGTCGCCGTCGGTGGATAGCCGATGAAAAGCGCACCGACCATGAAGACGAGGATCAGCACCGGCCGGGTCAGGTAGGTCGGCGAAAGCGCCGAAATCGCCCAGGAGTGCGCCCGCGAAATGCCCTGCAGCACATCCGACAGCGCGATCATCGGCATGCAGATGACGCCGAGCAGGAAGGGCACGACGTAATAGTTCTCGATATGCGCCTCGAACAGCCAGATGGCGAGCGCGCCGAGGCCTGCCATCACAGTTGAGGCGACCAGCGAAAAGACGCGGCTGGTGACGAGCACGCCGCGCAGTTCGGCCATGCGGCCCTTTTCGCGGTATTCGGGGATGAAGCGGATGACGGAGGTGTGGAAGCCGAAGCAGGACAGGTTGCCGACGATGATCATCGTCACCCAGACCAGCACGAAGATGCCGTATTCGAAGCTGCCCATCCAGCGCGCCAGAAGCACCTGGCTGACGAAGGCGATAAGGGCGCTGACGATGCGGATGGAGAACGCGATCAGTGACATGCGGCCGGCTTCGCCGCGCTCGTCGGCGGAGAAAAGCGCTGCATCGATCTGGTCAAGCAGCGGCTTCGCGCGCAGCGCAAGGCGCGCGGGCAGCAGTCGCTCGGCAGTCGTTGCCGCGGAAAAACGCACCCCAAACACTCCGATTTCCAAAAAGGACGCTTACGCAAAAGTCTTTAAGAAACGGTTCGGTCTCAGGGTTTTCGCCGAAACGTCTAGCGTTGGGCGGCCACCAGCATCATCATCGGCCGTTCCATTTCATCAGTCAGACCGGGATTTGCAGCGAACTGTTGCGCGGTCGGGCTCCACTCCTCGACATGCCGGATCGTGAAACCCGCGCCGATCAGTGTGTTGAGCGTCGTGCCGATGGTGCGGTGCTGCTTGATGACGCCCTTGGCGAACCAGTCGGTTTCGCGGGGACCTTCAATGGCATAGCGGTTGACCGGCCATGTCCTGTTGCCGTCGGCGTCCAGCGACCAGCCGGGATGCGTCGGCGTCATGAAGATCGGATGCTCGATGGTGAAGACGAAATGCGCTCCGGCAACCAGCGCGCGGTGCACCGTCTGCACCAGCCTGCCGAAATCCTCGATGTAGTGAAAAGCCAGCGAACTGTAGGCGAAATCGAAGGACGCCCCGGGCAGTTCGAGCTTTTCCAGATCGGCGATGGCGTATTCGATGTTCGGCTCGGCGGTGTCGGCCCGCGCGCGGGCAATCATGTTCTCCGACAGATCGAGCCCGAGCACATGCGCGGCCCCACGTTCGCGTGCCCAGCGGGCGAACCAGCCGAAACCGCAGCCAAGATCGACGACGCGCTTGCCCGAAAGATCCGGAAGCATGGCACGGATCGACGGCCATTCCGGCGCTCCGTCAAGCCCGTGGACGGAACGGTTGAGCTGGCTGTAGCCGGCAAAGAACTCGGACTTGTCGTAGATATTCTGCGCCATTTTTGGGCCTGACTAGTCAGCCACATGGCGCCGCCGGACAGCCAGCCAACAGTTAAGCCGCCTGACTGTTCAGGCGGCTTCGTTTGCTGGCTTCACGTCAGGCGAAAGCACCGTGGCAGTGCTTGTATTTCTTGCCCGAGCCGCAAGGGCAGGCCTCGTTGCGGCCGACCTTGCCCCAGGTGCGCTGGTCGGTCGGGTCGCGGTCTTCGGCGGCGACGACGCGGCTGTCTTCCATGACTGCGGTCATGGTGTCACCGAAATCGTCCTCGCCGGTTGAGGCGTCGATGTGCTGGCCGAAGGTCTGCGGCGCCTGCGGCGGCGGGGCGTCGGCTGCCTCGCGCACCAGCTCGACGCGCATCAGCTGCGCGGTCACCGCCTGGCGCAGATTGCCGAGCATGGCCTGGAACAGCTCAAAACCTTCCGACTTGTACTCGTTCAGCGGGTCGCGCTGGGCATAGCCGCGGAAGCCGACGACCGAGCGCAGATGGTCGAGATTGACCAGATGCTCGCGCCACAGGTGATCCAGCGTCTGCAACACGACCGAGCGCTCGACATAGGCCATGACCTCGGGGCCGAAGCGGTCGGCGCGATCCTTGGCAACGGCGTTGGCCTGCTCGGTGATGCGCTGGCGGATATCTTCCTCGGCGATGCCTTCTTCCTGCACCCAGTCCTCGATCGGCAGATCGAGATTGAGATACTGGATGACGCCCTCCTTGAGGCCGGCGGCATCCCATTGTTCGGAATAGGCATTTTCTGGAATGTGCTTGGCGACGAGATCGTCGATCACGTCTTGGCGCATCTCGGCGACCGTCTCGGTCAGGCTTTCGCCGTCCATCAGATCGATGCGCTGGCCGAAGACGACCTTGCGCTGGTCGTTCATGACGTCGTCGTATTTCAGCAGATTCTTGCGGATGTCGAAGTTGCGCGCCTCGACCTTCTTCTGCGCCTTTTCCAGAGCCTTGTTGATCCAGGGATGGATGATGGCTTCGTCTTCCTTGAGGCCGAGCTTCTGGAGCATGCCGTCCATGCGCTCGGAACCGAAAATGCGCATCAGGTCGTCCTGCAGCGACAGGAAGAATTTCGAGCGGCCCGGGTCGCCCTGACGGCCGGAGCGGCCGCGGAGCTGGTTGTCGATGCGGCGGCTTTCGTGGCGTTCGGTGGCCAGAACGTAGAGGCCGCCGGCAGCGAGTGCCTTTTCCTTCAAGACGGCGATGTCGTCGCGGATCGCCTTTTCCTTGGCCTCGCGCTCCGGACCTTCCGGCATGTCGCCGAGCTCTTCTTCGATGCGCATCTCGGCGTTGCCGCCGAGCTGGATGTCGGTGCCGCGGCCGGCCATGTTGGTGGCGATGGTGATGGCGCCGGGCTTGCCGGCCTGGGCGACGATCGAGGCTTCGCGCTCATGATGGCGGGCGTTCAGAACCTGGAAGTCCTTGAAACCGTCCTGGCGCAGGCGCTCGGCAAGCTGCTCCGACTTCTCGATGGAGGTCGTGCCGACCAGCGTCGGCTGGCCCTTGGAGCTTGCTTCCCGGATCTCCTTGACGATCGCCTTGTATTTTTCCTCGACGGTCCGGTAGACCTCGTCGTCCTCGTCGATGCGGAGCACGGACTGGTTGGTCGGCACTTCGGTGACTTCGAGACCGTAGATGTTGCCGAATTCTTCCGCTTCCGTGGAAGCGGTACCGGTCATGCCGGCGAGCTTCGAATACATGCGGAAATAGTTCTGGAAGGTGACCGAGGCCAGCGTCTGGTTTTCCGGCTGGATGGCCACGTGTTCCTTGGCTTCCAGCGCCTGGTGCAGGCCTTCGGAGAAGCGGCGGCCCGGCATCATGCGGCCGGTGAACTCGTCGATGATGACGATCTCGCCATCCTTGACGATGTAGTCCTTGTCGCGCTGGAACAGGCGGTGAGCCTTCAGCGCGTTGTTGACGTGGTGGACGATGGCGACGTTCTCGACGTCATAGAGCGACTCGCCCTTCAGGTGGCCGGCATCGCGCAGCAGGTTTTCCAGCTTCTCGGTGCCGTCCTCGGTGAAGATCGCGGTCTTCTGCTTCTCGTCGACCTCATAATCTTCGGGCGTCAGCTGCAGCATGAAGGCGTCGACGGTGTTGTACATCTCCGAGCGGTCCTCGAGCGGGCCGGAAATGATCAGCGGCGTGCGCGCCTCGTCGACCAGGATCGAGTCGACTTCGTCGACGATCGCGTAATTGTGATTGCGCTGCACCATCTGGGCGCGCTCATATTTCATGTTGTCGCGCAGATAGTCGAAGCCGAGTTCGTTGTTGGTGGCGTAGGTCACGTCGCAGGCATAGGCCTCGCGGCGCTCCTCGTCGCTCATGCCGTGGACGATGACGCCGACGGTGAGGCCGAGGAACTTGTAGATGCGGCCCATCCATTCGGAGTCGCGCTTGGCGAGGTAGTCGTTGACGGTGACGACATGGACGCCCTTGCCGGTCAGCGCGTTGAGATAGACGGGCAGCGTGGCGACCAGCGTCTTGCCCTCGCCGGTGCGCATCTCGGCGATGCCGCCGCCATGCAGCACCATGCCGCCGATGAGCTGAACGTCGAAGGGACGCAGGCCAAGCACACGCCGTGCTCCTTCGCGCGCCGTTGCGAATGCCGGGATCAACAGGTCGTCGATGTCGGCGCCATTGGCCAGGTCCTGCCGGAACTGGTCGGTGCGGGCGCGCAGCTCATCGTCGGTGAGCGCGCGCAATTCATTTTCTATCGCATTGATCGCCTCCACCCTGGGGCGCGTCGACTTGACGCGGCGATCATTGGAGGAGCCGAAAATCTTACGGGCGATGCCGCCGAGACTGACCATCAAAGGGCCTTTCAATTCGAATCTTGCCGGCGGTGTGCCGACTTAACCCGCTATCCTACTAACCGGATCAGGTTGAAACAACGAAAAGCGCCCGGGAAAACGGTTCTGGACGCAAAGTCGAAGGACAGATAAGAGGGGGCACAAGCGATGTCAACGTGGCAGCGTTGCTGTCTGTCGCGCCAAATTCGGCCACAATTGTGCTGATTTGAAAGTTCTTCCAATCCCCACCGGAGTGTTTCTGATGCCCTTTTCGTTCCGACGCGCCTCTTATGCCGGCCTGGGCGCTCTTATCGCGCTTGCAGTTCCGGCGGCCACGCAGGCCGTCGCGCAGGAAACCAAGCCGGCAGCCGCTGCGCCTGCGCCCGAGGCTGCAAAGCCGGTCGATCCCAAGACGGTCATCGCTACCGTCAACGGCCAGACGATCACCGAGGCCGACCTCGAGCTGGCGCTGGGCGACCTCGACCAGCAGTTCGCCCGGCTTCCGGCCGAGCAGCGCCGCGCCGCAGCGCTTTCGGCGACCATCGAAATCCAGTTGCTGGCAGCCGAGGCGAAGAACAAGGGTCTCGACAAGGATCCCGAATTCCAGCGCCGCATGAAGTTCCTGCAGGAACGCGCGCTGCACAGCGCCGTGGTCGAATCGGAAGTGTCTAAGAAGATCACCGACGAGGAAATCCGCGCCCGCTACGACAAGGAAATGGCTGATACCCCGCCTGTCAACGAGGTTCATGCCCGTCACATCCTCGTGAAGACCAAGGAAGAAGCGGACGCCATCATCAAGCAGCTCGATGGCGGCGCCAAGTTCGAGGACATCGCCAAGGAAAAGTCCACTGATGCCGGCTCCGGCACCAATGGCGGCGATCTCGGCTTCTTCGGCCCCGGCCAGATGGTGCCGGAATTCGAGAAGGCGGCTTTCGCGCTGGAAGTCGGAAAATATACCGAGCAGCCGGTGCAGAGCCAGTTCGGCTGGCACGTCATCAAGGTCGAGGACAAGCGTACCCAGCAGCCGCCGGCTTTCGAGCAGGTCAAGGAGCAGGTCCGTTCGCTTCTCCTGCGCGACAAGTATTTCGAGCTGGTCAAGTCGCTGCGCGGCGCGGCCAAGGTCGATGTCGCCGATCCCGAACTGAAGAAGGCCGTCGACGCGATGGAAGCGGCGAAGTAATTTTATTCTCGCGCCTGACCTCGTCAGGCTACAGAGTTTTGAGCAGGGGCTGCGGTTATTCGCGGCCCTTGTTTTTTTAGGTAGTCGGCTGGTTAAGCCTTCACCGCCGACCCGCTCAGCCGCCAAGCCGCCAGAAAACCTGCCAGCGCCATCGGCAGCGCGGTTATGAATACCCAGAAAGCGGTCGCCTGCGCCGTCTCGACCGTCAGGCCAGTGCCGAAGCCGACGAGGTTTGCCGTTGCGCCGGCGATTGCCGCACCGACAGCGCCGCCCGTCTGGCGCACGGCGATGAAGGCCGAAGCGCCGATGGCGCGATCCTCGTCTGAGAGCGCGCCCAGAATCCGCCGACTCATCAGGCTCGACGAAAAGCCGAAGCCGGCCCCCAAGGTGGCGGCGGCGAGGATTACGAACACCAACTGTGCCTGATGCAGCACCACCGCCAGCAGTGCCACGCCGGCCAGGATGCAGCCTGCGCCGATGCGTACCCAGCGGCGCTCGCCGGCGATGCTCGCCACGCCTGCAACTGCAACGGCGGCAAAAGTCCACGAAAGCGCCTGCACGCCCACCACATAACCGGCAAAGAGCGGCGAAAGGCCGTGCAGGGTCTGGAGGATGGCGGGACCATAGACGGTCAGCCCCATCGACGACGCCATCAGCGCAAACATGGCGGCATAGCCGGCGCCGCTGATGGTTCGCAGATCGCCGGCGCGATGCGGCAGCAGGCGAACCTTGGCCTTGGCGTCGATCCGCAGCACGAGGGCGAGGATCGCCAGCCCGACTGCGACGAGGCCGAGTGCTGCCAATGGCTGGCCCATCGTGTCGGCCAGCGAAATGGCGGCGACGCCCAGCCCCAGCGTACCGAGTTGCAGCCAGGGAATTCCGCTTTCGCCTTGCGAGCGGGTGGTGCCCTTAAGCAGAAAGGGCGTCGCGGCGCTGAAGATCACCGCCTGGATGGCGAACAGCCAGAACACCGATCGCCAGTTGCCTGTTTCGGCAAACAGCCCGCCGACCAGCGGCCCGAGTATGGTGGCGACGCCCCAGACGCCGGAAACGGCTGCGAATACCCGCGCCAGATGCCGCTCGGGAAAGAGGACCGCGATGGCGACCATGGCAAAGCCGGCGGTCCAGCCGCAGCCTACGCCTTGCAATACCCGGCCGGTGAGGAAGATGCCGATGGTCGGGGCGGCGGCGCTGAGCACGCAGCCCGCCGCCAGCACCAGTCCGGCAATGGCGGTCGCCAGGCGCAGGCCGAATATCTCCGAAAGCCGCCCAGCGCTCGCACCCGCCAGGATAGCGCCGACGAGAAAGCCGGCGACCGCCCAGCTGAAATAGGCGTAGCCGCCAAGTTCGGCGCCGACGCTCGGCATGATCGTGGCGGTGACGAGCGCGTCGGCGGCGTTCAGCCAAATGCCGAGACAGATCAGCGCGAAGCGCGGCAGCCTGCCTTCGGCGAGCAGGTCAGCCCAGCCGGTATTTGCCGGTGCCGGTGCTTCCATCGTTTTGTAGCCTCCACTTATGGAGACCGGCCTATCCCGGCATCGCCGGCGTCACAATGACTCAAGCTGGCCAAAACGGGTCGTCCAGCCGCGCGAACCGGGCAAGAAGCCCTGCCTTTCAACGCCTTGCGCGGCCTCAGGAGGGGGCTTTCCCGCCTTGGGCCGGTTTCCTCACTCCACGCAAAATGACCCCGACCGCCGTGCGGATCGTCGCCTCGTCCTCGTCGGTTCGCCCGGTCAACAGGTGCACCCAGGCATAGGATGCGACGAGATCGGCAACCAGCGTCGGCTCGACATCGGCGGCGACTTCGCCGCGTTCCCTGGCGCGCTCGATCATCAGCCCGGTGTGCTCGCGACGGCTGCGGCTGTAGTCGGCAAGGGCTGCCGCTGCGGCCTCGTCCGATTGCGCCTCGGCGATGATGGAGCGGAAAATGCTGCCCGACGGCGTTTCGCGCCAATGCCGAAAGAGCGACTTCAGAAACAGGACGAGGTCTTCCTCGATGCTGCCCGTGTCCGGATTGTCGACGCGCTTCTGGCGCTGGTAGACATCGATCAGCAGGGCAGCCTTGCTCGGCCACCAGCGATAGATCGTCGGCTTGCCGGCACGCGCCCGGCGCGCCACTGCCTCGATGGAAAAGCCGGCATAGCCCGCTTCCAGCAACACGGCCTGCGCCGCCTCGCGGATCGCGTCCGCGCTTGCCGGGTTGCGCTTGGCGCCGATCGAGCGGCGCGCTTCTTCCGGGCTGTCTGGCATCGTTTCCACCTCGCTCCTCATATTTCCTTAGCATGAGGTCTTGACGAAACGAAACGGCCCGTTTTATATAACGGAACGTTCCGTTTCGATTATATAGGAGAGGCGCATGTCCGCCACCACCAGTCCCAACCGCTTTTCCCGCCCGCGCTTTGCGCTACTCGTGCTGCTCGGCGCCTATCCGCTGCTCACCACTCTGCTCTATGTCGTCTTCCCGCTGACCGATGGCTGGACCATCTGGCAACGCACGCTCATTGTCGTGCCGGTGATGGTCTCGACCATGATCTGGGTGCTCATTCCCGGCGTGCAGAAACTGTTTCGCGGCTTCATAAATCCGGCCCGATCCTGATTCGCCGGCGGGGCTTGTCCTAAGAAAACGCCTTGCGTCGGCACGCACTATCGGGCAAACGGGCACACGTTTTCCTGCGCTTTTGCCGGCAGAGGTGCCCATGTCGACCGCCATTTCCCCTCTCGCACCCAAAAAATACCCGAAGATGCCGGCCATCGAGGGCGTGCGCATCGCCACTGCCGAAGCGGGCATCAAATACAAGGGCCGCACCGACCTTCTGGCCATGGTGTTCGATGCCGGCACGGCTGTCGCCGGCGTGTTCACCCGCTCAAAGTGCCCTTCGGCGCCGGTCGATTTCTGCCGCGACAATCTTGCCGGCGGCAAGGCGCGCATTCTCGTGGTCAATTCGGGCAACGCCAATGCCTTCACCGGCAAGAAGGGCCGCGAATCGACGGCGCTGACCGGCAAGGCCGCGGCAACGGCTGCCGGCTGCACGCCGGGCGAAGTGTTCCAGGCGTCCACCGGCGTCATCGGCGAGCCGCTCGATTCCGGCCGCTTCAGCCATCTGCTCGCCGGTCTGGTCAAGGATGGCAAGCCCGATCTCTGGACCGAAGCCGCCAAGGCGATCATGACCACGGACACCTATCCCAAGGTCGCGACCGCCACCGTCAAGCTCGGCGACGCCGATGTCACCATCAACGGCATCGCCAAGGGTGCCGGCATGATCGCGCCTGATATGGCGACGATGCTGTCCTTTGTTGCCACCGACGCGCCGATCGCAGCTCCCGTGCTGCAGGCGCTGCTGTCCAAGGGCGTTGCGCCGACCTTCAACGCCGTCACCGTCGACAGTGATACCTCGACCAGCGACACGCTGCTGCTGTTTGCCACCGGAGCCGCCGCCAAGCGCGGCGCACCGGCAATCACCGACATCAAGGATGCGCGCCTGGGCCAGTTCAAGCGGGCGCTGAACAAGATCCTGAAAAACCTTGCGCTGCAGGTCGTGCGCGACGGCGAGGGTGCGCGCAAGCAGGTGGAAGTCACCGTCACCGGCGCCAAGTCTGCGCGCTCGGCCAAGCGCATCGCGCTTTCCATCGCCAATTCGCCGCTGGTCAAGACGGCGGTGGCCGGCGAGGACGCCAATTGGGGCCGCGTCGTCATGGCCGTCGGCAAGTCCGGTGAGCCGGCAGACCGTGACCTGCTGTCGATCTGGTTCGGCGACAACCGCCTCGCTCACAATGGCGAGCGCGACCCGGATTACTCGGAAGAAGCGACCTCGGCCTATATGAAGCGCGACGAGGTTCGCATCCGCGCCGATATCGGCATCGGCCGGGGCAAGGCGACGGTGTGGACCTGCGACCTGACCAAGGAATATGTCGCCATCAATGGCGATTACCGGAGCTGATGACCGGCGTGGACGACAAGCGCCCGACACCGGAACTGGCGAAAGTTCGCCGCTACGAGGCGGCGGGATTTCGTGCCTGGCCGGCTGCGACCGTTCACTATGACGGCACCTGGGTGGTGCGGCTCACCGCCGGCCATCCGGCCAAGCGGCTGAATTCGGTCAACCCGCTCGATCCGGGCGATGTCGGCAATCTCAAGGAGCGCATCGCGCGCGCCGCGCGCCGTTTCGATTCCTACGGCCGCCCGCTCACCTTCCGCATGTCGCCGCTGTCCGGGCCGGTGTTGTCCAGCCATCTCGACGATCTAGGCTGGGACGTTTTTTCCGAATCGCTGGTCATGCGGCTGCCGCTGGAAGGTGCGGGCGTGGAAAGCGCGCTGGACCAGATCCCGCTGAAGGATATCGGTCGCTTCATCGGCGCTGCCCTCAAGGTCCACGGCCTGCCATCCTCGCTGCGGCCCGGGCTTTCCGAAATCATCGGCTCGATCCAGCCGGAGGCCGGCCTGTTCGTGCTGGAAAACGACAAGCCGCTGGCCACCGCCATCTGCGTGCAGGAAGGCGATATTGCCGGCCTGTTCGAGATCGCGACGGATGCCGCCGAGCGCGGAAAGGGCCATGGCCGCCGCATCGTCCTGTCGGCGCTGAAATGGGCGAAGTCGCGCGGTGCGCGCGAAGCCTGGCTCCAGGTCGAGGCCGACAACGAAGCCGCCCGCCATGTCTATGGCGCGCTCGGCTTCAAGGAAGTCTACCGCTACCACTACCGCCGTCCGCCGGAAGCCTGAGCATGAGCGGCGAGGCGGGAAAGCGCATTCTTCTGGTCGCGGCCTGCGCGCTGGTCGACGTGGATGGCCGCGTGCTTCTGGCGCAGCGCCCGGAAGGCAAGACGCTGGCCGGCCTGTGGGAGTTTCCCGGCGGCAAGGTCGAGCCCGGCGAGACGCCGGAGGAAACGCTGATCCGCGAGCTGCGCGAGGAGATAGGCATCGAGACCAAGGTGGCCTGCCTTGCGCCGCTCACCTTCGCCAGCCATTCCTACGAGACCTTTCATCTCCTGATGCCGCTCTATGTCTGCCGTCGGTTCGAAGGCACGCCTCACCCACGCGAGGGGCAGGTGCTGAAATGGGTGCGGCCCAAGCAGATGCGCGACTATCCCATGCCGCCGGCCGACGAGCCGCTGATCCCGTTCCTGATCGATCTTTTGTGAGCGGTCGAACTGGCTCACGCCGGTTCGGGCAATCTTGCACCCATCGCGCCGGCGATCAGGTCGAAATCATGTTCGGTCACCGAAAACAGTCCGAATCGGAACTGGTAGCCCCAGTTGCGTTGACCGGCGGTGAAATCCAGCGCGTCCAGCAGCGGCCTGATCGGCACTTCGCAAGCTGAAAGCCAATCCACGTCGCGGCGATAGGGGCGGAAGCCGCAGCCTGTGTCGAAAAGATAGGGATCGCCGCGGCGAGCCCTGCCGATGGCGGTGAAGGCCTGCAATTTGTCATTGCCGCCGAACGTCACCGAGGGCGAGTAATAGGCAATGCCGTCGCCCGCCGCGATGCGCCTCAGCGGCGCTGCCTTGCCATGGCAGACCTGCATGAAACCCTCTGAGCGACCGCGGCGGACATGTTCGGCGGAGGCGATGGCGATCCAGTTGTTGGGCATGGGAGTGCTCCTGTGGGTTGGGCTTGTCGGAATTTCCCCTCTCCGTCACGCTTCGCGTGCCACCTCTCCCCATTTCATGGGGCGAGGAACCCAAGTCCTGAAGCGTCGCGGCCTCGATAGGTGCCGGTTCCTCGCCCCCGCAAAGCGGGGGAGAGGGGGCGCGCGAAGCGCGACGGAGAGGGGGTATCCCACGTGCCAATGCTAGTTCGGCGCAACCACCCGTATCCGATGTCCATCCGGATCGAGCGCAACGAAATTGCGGCCGAAGTGCAGGTCGGTCGGTTCCATGACGATCTTCAGCCCGCGTCCGGCCCAGTCGGCATGGGTGACGTCCAGCCTGGAAGCGCCGTCGACAGTGAACACCAGCTCAGTGCTGCTGCCGGTGAAATCAGCGGCGGGAACCGCGCCGTTCTTGGCCCAGAGCGCGATGGTAAAGCCGTTTTCCAGCGTCAGCGTGATGAAACCGGGCGAGGAACGCTGCGGCTCGCGGCCAAGCAGATCCTGATAGAAACGCGCGCTCTTTTCGGCGTCAGTGACATAGAGCAGCATGAAGGTGTTGGACATCGGTGTGGTCTCCTGTTGGCGATGAGGAGAGCATAGGAGCTGACACTGTCAGATTCTGGCAGTAGCGATCACTGCGGTTGCGGAATGCCCTGGCTGTCGCGCCATTCCTTCAGCAATGCCGGACGTCGGCGCGGATAGCGCGTGTCGGTGGCGGAAAGATCGGACATGCGGTCGGTGCGGAAGTGGCGAAAGTCCTGCCGCAGCTCGCACCATGCCACCAGCACGCGCACCCGGTCGAAATAGCCGAGCGCGAAGGGCCAGACCATGCGCCGCGTGCCCGCGCCGCTGCTGTCCCGGTAGGTCAGTTCCAGCTTGCGCTCGGCGCGGATCGCCTTGCGCAGCACGCCGAGATCGACGTTGTCGGCTGCGGTCATCGGCGGGCCGACGAGCAGGGTCGAGGCATCGAGGCTTTCGCGCAGGTCGACCGGGAGCACCGCCGCGACCTTGGCCAGGGCATCGCGGGCGGCAGCCGACAGGCGGTTGTCCGCCTGCTTGGCCACCCAGCGCGATCCGAGCACCAGCGCCTCGATCTCGTCTTCCGAAAACATCAGCGGCGGCAGCATGAAGCCGGGGCGCAGGATATAGCCAAGTCCGGGCTCACCCTCGATAAGCGCGCCCTGCGCCTGCAGCGTGGCGATGTCGCGGTAGAGCGTGCGGATGCTGATGCCCATTTCGGCGGCCAGCGTCTGGCCGCTCACCGGCTGGCGGTAGCGGCGCAAGGTCTGGATGAGGTCGAGCAGGCGTTCGGATCGCGACATGGCGGTTCCCATCATAGCTAACGATGGTGCCATATTCTGGCAGCAATGATGCCTGGCACAACGGCTTTTCCACGGGCTGCCGGAAATCATCCTTGCCAAAACCAGAGGCCCTCATTATGGGATGCCAAATTGGGATACCAAGATGGCATCCCTCGAAATCTTGATAGCCGAGTTCAAAGCCGGCGTGGCAGGTTCCCATGTCCCAGATGCTCCAGATCCACGACCAGTTGCGCGAAATGATCCTTTCGCTCGACCTCGCGCCGGGCGAACGGCTGACCGAGCGCTGGCTGGAGAGCCGCTTTGGCGGCTCGCGCACGCCGGCGCGGGCGGCGCTCGTGCGGCTGGAGGCCGAGGAACTGGTGCAGCGCGACGGCCGCAACTGGATCGTCGCGCCGATCGATCTCGGCGAGATCGCAGCGCTGACCGAGTTCCGCGAGGCGCTGGAGACGGCAGCCGTGCGCCATGCCTGCGCGCGGGCGACGGATGCCGACATCGATGCCGTCGAGGACCTGTTGAACGCCTGCGAGCCGGATGCGCCGCGCGAGGAGTGGCACCGCATCGGCACCGATTTCCACGTCGAACTGGCGCGGCTTTCCGGCAACGACTTTCTGGTCAAGGCGATCTCTGCCGCGATGACAAAGCTGTCGCGCGCGCGCTGGCTGGAGGTCCGCACCGAGGAAGCGCGCGGTCACGCCTTTGCCGAGCATCGCCATGTTCTCGACCTCATACGCCGGCGCGATGCTGACGCTGCGGCTGAAGCCATTTGCGGGCATATCCGCGATACGCGCGACAGGCTGCTGCGCTCGCTGGAAGACGACCGGCGCGGCCTGCGCGCGCGCGGCTTTGCCATCATCGGGGCCGCCTGAGCATGGATGCCCGCACCGACAAATCTCCCCAACCCGCCATCGACGAGGGCCATTCCGCGCATTGGCGCAAGAACCTGTTCGTCTGCGTGGTCGGCTCCTTCACCACCATCGTTGCCATGACGCTGCTGCTGCCGTTCCTGCCGCTCTATGTCGAGCAGCTCGGCGTCACCGATCATGCGGCGATCGTGCAATGGTCCGGCATCGCCTATGGCGCAACCTTCTTTTCGGCTGCTCTCACCGCCCCGCTTTGGGGCAGGCTCGGCGACCGCTACGGCCGCAAAACCATGCTGATCCGCGCCAGCCTCGGCATGGCCGTGTCGATGTCGCTGATCGGCCTGGCGGGCAATGTCTGGCAGCTGGTGGGCTTGCGCCTTTTCGCCGGCGTCGCCGGCGGCTACACCTCGGGCTCGATGATCCTCGTCGCCACGCAGACGCCGAAGGATCGTTCGGGCTGGGCGCTCGGCATGCTGTCGTCAGGCATCATGGCCGGCAATCTCGTCGGCCCGCTGGTCGGCGGTGCCTTGCCGCCGCTCATCGGCGTGCGCAACACGTTTTTTCTGGCCGGCGGGGTCATTTTCCTGGCCTTCCTGGCGACGACCTTCCTGATCCGCGAGGAAAAGCGCCCGCGCCGCGAAAAGACGGCGAAGGAAAGCGCCGGCTGGTCGGCCGTTCCCGACAAACGGCCGGTGCTGGCCATGATCGTGACCGGCCTGTTGCTGATGATCGCGATCATGTCGATCGAGCCGATCATCACCGTCTATGTCGCGCAGCTTGTGGTCGATGCCGTCAAGGTGACGATGATCTCCGGCCTCACAATGTCGGCAGCCGCCCTCGGCAGCATCGTGTCGGCCTCGCAGCTCGGCAAGCTTGCAGACCGCATAGGCCATTGGACGGTCATCACCGGCTGCCTCGCCGTTTCGGCTGTCCTGCTGATCCCGCAGGCCTTCGTCACGGCAAGCTGGCAGCTCGTCTTCCTGCGCTTTCTCATGGGGCTGGCGCTGGGCGGGCTTTTGCCCTGCATCGCCAGCGTCATCCGCCACAATGTGCCGGACCGCATCGCCGGCAACATCCTCGGCATATCGACCTCGTCGCAATATGCCGGGCAGGTCATCGGGCCGCTCGCCGGCGGCTTCGTCGGCGGTCACATCGGCATGCGCGCGGTCTTCCTGGGCACGGCGGTGTTGATGGCGGCAGGTGCGGCCTACAACTGGCTGGCGCGGCCGAACTCGCGGGCCGATCAACGTTAATCAATCCTTTATGCAATCGTGAAAAATTGATCGAGGGGTTGCCGAGCATTGGATCGGCTTGGGTTTTGCGCGAGGGGAAGTGCGGATGTCACCTGAAGAGCAGTGGGAAACCGTTCGTGGCGAACGCGCCTGGCGCCTCGGCAGTGCGGGCATGGGCGTCCTGCGCATCAGCCTGCTGTTCGGCTCGGCGGCTGTCGCCTTCGCCCTGCTGGCAACGCCTCTCCTCGACCAGCGCACGCGCCTCGACAGCGCGCGGGCCAACCTCGACATGATGAGCACGGGGTCCATCGGCCAGGGCCACAGCTATACGGTTCGCCGCAGCGTGCTCCAGTCTTCGCCCACTGCCGTCTGCGTCATCCGCGCCAATGGCGCCCGCAGCGGCGATTGCTGATTTCCACACGGCATTTCATCAGCCATTAAGGCTGTTGCGTTAACCTTTCTTAATGGGTCGGCCTTATGCTGTCGGCAAAGGGGTGAAGAGACCAATGCGGCGACTGTTTCAGCGTTTTCTCAAAGACGAAAGCGGCGCGACCATGGTCGAGTATGCGGTCATCGTCACCGTGTTGTCGCTGGTTATCGTCGCTGGCGTCGGCCAGGCCAGCAACGCGCTCCAGTATCTCTTCAGCAGCACCGACAGCGAACTTGTGAAAGTGCTTGGAAAGTAGCCGGCATCGCCAGCGCCTAATCGTCCTTCTGCTCGCCCAATATTTTTGCCAGCGAAACCTGCGCCGAACCCGGCTTGAGCGGCTTCTGCTGCGAAGCGTCCGGCGCCCATCCCGACAGCCAGATAAACGAAAACGTCGCCCGGATGCGCCCGTCCGGGTCGGAAAAGCGCTCGGCATAGATTTCGGCGGCGCGGCGGAACAGTTCGCGTGTCGCCGGCCTGCGCGAACGTGCGATCAGCGCATTGGCAGCACCCATGGCGCGCAGGTCGGCGATGAGCGCAAACATATGGTCGTAGCGCACCGTCACCGTCTCGACATCGGTGACCGGCAGGGCAAAACCCGAACGCTGGAGCAGCGCGCCGGCATCGCGCACATCAGTGAAGGGAATGACGCGCGGGCTGACCCCGCCGAGGATTTCGGTCTCTGCTGCAAGCAGGCTTTCCCGCAATTCCGTCAGCGTATCCGAGCCTGCCATCGCGCCAAGGAACAAGCCGTCCGGCCTCAAGGCGCGGCGAATCTGGATCAGCATGCCCGGAATGTCGTTCACTTCCTGCAAGGCCAGCAGGGAAACGGCCAGATCGACGCTTTCCGGCTCGAGCGGCAGGGTTTCCGGCTCGGCGATCACGCCCGCATCGCCACCGAGAAAGGCATTGTCGGCCTCGACCCGCAGCACAGTTTCCGCCTTGCCGCTGGCAAGCACCGCATTCTTCGCAGCAGGCGTGACGCAGAAAACGGTTATCGCTTTTTCGAAGCGCCGTTCGACCGCCGCGAGCCGCTCGGCGAGGTCGTCGGCCACCCGCGCCATTAAGAAATCCGCGCCGGTGACGCCCTTCGCCAGCGCGCGGCGCTTGCGTTCGATCATGAGGCTGGTGTCGAAAATCGGCTGCAAGTTTGGATGTCCTTGATGTTTCCGCGCTGTCCAACATATTGTCGGAACAACGCTTGCAACGTCGTGGCCGATCCGATGCCGCAATTCAAGACCCTTGCCCGCGCGGCGCTGGATTGGCCGGCCCGTGTGCTGTTTCCGCCGGTCTGCGCCGGCTGCCGCCGTCAGGTGTCGCAGCCAGGCTCGCTGTGCCCGCATTGCTGGCCGCAACTGCGCTTTCTCGAAAAGCCGTGGTGCGAGATCATGGGCACGCCGTTTCTGCACGACATGGGGCAGGGGTTCCTCTCCGCCGAGGCCATCGCCAACCCGCCGCCCTTCGAGCGTTCGCGTGCGGCCGTTTCCTATTCCGGCGTTGCCCGGCGCATGGTGCAGGGCCTGAAATATTCCGACAAGACCGACCTTGCGCCGTGGATGGCGCGCTGGATGCTGCGGGCGGGCGCCGAACTCGTCATCGACGCCGATGTCGTCGTGCCGGTGCCGCTGCACTGGCGGCGCTTCCTACAGCGCCGTTTCAACCAGTCGGCCGAGCTGGCCCGTGTCGTAGCCACGCTTTCCGGCCTGCCCTATGCGCCGACGGCGGTGGTTCGCGTAAAGGTCACCCGCCAGCAGGTCGGGCTTCCCCGGGCTGAGCGCGAGGACAATGTGCGCGCAGCCTTCCGCGTGCCGCCGGAGCAGGACATTCAGGTCCGTGGCCGCCGCGTGCTGGTCGTGGACGATGTCTACACCACTGGCGCAACCGTTTGTGCGGTTGCCAAGGCCTTGAAAAAGAACGGCGCCAGCGCCGTCGATGTGCTGACCTTCGCCCGCGTGCTGCCGGGGGACTTCCGGCCCGACGAGGCAGCCACTATATAGGATTCACAACGTCAGGATTACGATATGGTCGATGTGACGATCTACACCCGCGCCATGTGCGGTTATTGCAGTGCTGCCAAGCGGCTGCTCGACAAGAAGGGCGTGGCCTACAAGGAGCAGGACGCCTCGTTTTCGCCGGAACTGCGGCAGGAAATGATCGCGCGCGCCAATGGCGGCTCGACCTTCCCGCAGATTTTCGTCGGCGACGTCCATGTCGGCGGTTGCGACGATCTGCATGAACTTGATGCGCGCGGCCAGCTTGACGGCCTGCTCGCCACCGGCCGTTTGGGCTGAGGAGGAAACGATGAGCAAATTCAAGGCCGCCGCCATCCAGATGCGCTCGGGCATCGATCCGAAGCGCAATGTCGAAACTTTCGAAGCGCTGGTGCGCGAAGCGGCGGGGCAGGGCGCCACCTACATCCAGACGCCGGAAATGACCGGCGCTATCGTCAGCGACAGCGAAGCGCGGCAATCGGCCTTCACCACGCAGGATCGCGACATCATCGCGGCAGCGTCCGCAAGGCTGTCGCGTGAGCTCGGCATCTTCCTGCATATCGGCTCGACGGCCATCGTGCGCGCCGATGGGAAGCTTGCCAACCGGGCGCTGCTTTACTCACCCGAGGGCGCGTCGATTGCGCTCTACGACAAGATCCACATGTTCGATGTCGATCTCGACAATGGCGAAAGCTGGCGCGAATCGAACGCCTATGAGGCCGGAACCGAGGCGGTCGTCGCCGAGCTTCCCTTCGCCAAGCTCGGCTTCGCCATCTGCTACGACGTGCGCTTCCCGCAGCTTTTCCGCGCCGAGGCGCTGGCAGGGGCCGATGTGCTGACCGCGCCTGCCGCCTTCACGCGCCAGACCGGCGAGGCGCATTGGCATGTACTCCAGCGCGCCCGCGCCATCGAAAACGGCGCCTTCATGATCTCGGCCGCGCAAGGTGGCAAGCATGAGGATGGCCGCGAGACCTATGGCCATTCGCTGATCGTCGACCCTTGGGGCAAGATCATAGCCGAGGCCGACCATGACGAACCTGGCGTCATCGTCGCCGAGATCGACACGGCGCTTTCGGCGGCCGCCCGCAAGAAAATCCCGAACCTCAAGAACGCGCGCGAATTCGCCGTGAACACCGTCGCCGCGGAGGGCGTTTCACTCCGGGGAGCGGCATCTTGATCAAGTTCTCGCTCACCTGCGAGCGTTCGCATGATTTCGAAGGCTGGTTCCGCAACAACGAGGACTTCGAGAAGCAGCAGAAGCGCGGCCTCGTCGATTGCCCGGCCTGCGGCTCGCACAAGGTCGAAAAGGCGCTGATGGCGCCTGCCGTCTCGACGGGCCGCAAGAAGGAAAAGATCGCGCTCGCCATGAACGAGCAGCAGCGCGCCGCCATGGCGCAGCTGAAAGCGCTGTCGGAAAAGATCCGCGAGAATTCGGACTATGTCGGCGACAAATTCGCCGAGGAAGCGCGCAAGATTCACTTCGGCGAATCCGACGCGCGCGGCATCTACGGCGAAGCGACCCTCGATGAGGCCAAGAGCCTTGCCGAAGACGGCGTCGAGTTCATGCCGATACCGGTGTTTCCGGAGGACCAGAACTGAAAGGCATCGCCTTTCTAGCCTGGGCATAATTTCCCAATTCGGATTGTCGTAGCGGACTACGATCTGATGGCCGTTCGGAGAGCGAAGGGAAGGCATCTGTTCGATGGTTGCCACCCCGCTGCCGTTGAAGGCCTGACGGGTAGTTTCATCCAGCGCCCGGAATGCAGGAAGATGTTCGATGCGCTCTCGTGGACTTAGTCTGCGGAGCATATCGTTTCACCTTGTAAAGGTATTTTGCCAATGGCAAATTGGGCGCGGGCACCAGTGGGGGATGTCTTGGGTATCTACATTCCAGTCTTGAGTCTGATTCCGCTCTACAACGCCGCCAAAAGGGCCCGTAATCGAAAGGCATACCTCGCTGAATATGCTCAGAGGCCGGAGGCCGAACGGGCATTAGAAGACCAGTATTACGAGGGAAAGACCGTCGAGGACGTTGTCACCGAGCTTGACTTGAAACTGGGTGAGCGCGTCGAAGAATACGAGCGACGCGCAGAGCAATTCTTGACGTTTTCCTCAAGTGGCGCCCTTGCCATCGTCGCTACCCTTTTCGCCAACTCGATCTTGAAGATCAGCCTACCAGTTATCGTTTCCACTGTGCTTCTTAGCCTGAGCCTTTTGCTGGTCGCCGTTCTCAAGATCATGCAGACGGACACCGCCTATTTTCGGCAAGGTGAGTGGCAGAAGAACCATCGTGACTTCATGCACAAAAAGATCACATTGGGTGAACTGGTCTGGCGTACGCATCGAAGCCACAAGGCTCCAAAGGTCTTTGCACATACTGCTTTGACTTCATTGGCATTGGTGGTCGCCGGTGTGATCGTTCTTGTTATCGCAATTTGGCCTACTACCGCCTCACCTATGCCGCTTTATGGGATGTCATCTCAGGCAGCACACCGCGCCTTGTACGCCACGACCGTTCCCGAGCTGTTCGAACCGCTTGCGAGGTGATAGGCGTTTTAGCATCCGCGACCTCGGGAGTTTGGAGCACTCGTCGTGAAAAAGCGCCTATTGGAGCCGCTTGTGGTTGCCATCGAGACTGCCGCCGGGGCGAAAATGGATGCGCTCCGCGACCTCTTCTCGGAAGTTGCCAAGCGTAGGCCTGACCTCTTGGAAAAATCGCTATTTGCAGAACGCAGCAAGCGTCCTTCCCAGATTGACAATATTCTTCGCGCTACCATCGCCGAGCTCGACAAGATGGAAGCCGCGTGCGAGTTGCCAGATGGATGGGATCGTGCACCATACCTCAGTCATTACCGGATCAACGCTTCAACGGGGCGAATGCATATCGGTCATGGCAGCTCTTCAGTCCTGCTATTTACATGACTAAACCGCCACTACCGTCCTCCATGCCACCACAGTACCCGCCGATGGCGTTGGCTTCAGGCTGGTGATGGCGCGCTCCCTGCCGTCGATGACTAGCGCATCTGTGAGCAGAGGCTCGACCTCCGGTATGACGAACGTCACCATCTCGCGGGTCTTGACGATAAGTATACTGCCCTCCTAGCACTGGTAATCCCATGAAAAACCTATGGAACTCGGCCATCGGCCTGCTGCTGGTCACTGGCGCACTGCTGGGGCTGACGCTGCCTTTCGGCAAGATCGCAGGGCAGGCCGGCATTGCGCCGATGCTGTGGGCTTTCGTCATTTCGTTCGGCGCGGGCAGCGTTCTTCTCTGCGCGCTTCTGGCGCGGGGGCAGCGCGTTACGCTCAATGCCCACAAGCTGCGCTATTTCGTCATCACGGCGACGATCTCCTACGCCATTCCGAACCTGCTGCTGCTTTCGGCGATCCCGCATCTCGGTGCGGGCTACACCGGCATCATGTTCACCCTGTCGCCGGTCATCACGCTGGTGCTTTCCATCCTGCTCGGCGTGCGCCGTCCGAACGGGCTCGGCATCGCCGGCATTGCCGTCGGCTTCGTCGGAGCCGCGATGGTGGCGCTGACGCGCGGCGAGGCGGGCCAGCCGGCGGATTTGTTCTGGGTGATCGTCGGGCTGCTGATTCCGGTCAGCCTCGCCGCCGGTAACATCTACCGCAGCTATGACTGGCCAGCTGATGCCGGGCCGATCGAGCTAGCCGCCGGCAGCCATCTCGCCTCGGCGGCGATGCTTCTGATCGCTATATTGACCGTTGGTGGCGGCGTTGCGTCTTTCGGCGCGTTGGCTGGCGCGCCCGTACTGGTGCTGGCGCAGGTGGCTGCCGCCTCGACGATGTTTGCGGTCTTCTTCCGGCTGCAGGCGGTCGGCGGCCCGGTGTATCTCAGCCAGATCGGCTATGTCGCCGCCGCCGTCGGCCTGATTTCAGGCACGTTCTTCTTGGGCGAGCGCTATGAGGCGCTGACCTGGATCGGTGCGGCTATCGTAACCGCCGGCGTCTTCATGACGACGCGCGCGCAGAACGGGAAGGCTTAAAAGCTTAAACCTCAGTTCGTCGGCGCGTGTTCCGTCAGGACCATGTAGTTGACGTCCATGTCCTTGGATTTCTGCCAGCGATCGGCCAGCGGATGATAGATGACGCCGGTGCGGTCGATGATGCGCATGCCGGCCTTGCCGAGCGAGCCTTCCAGCTCTTCCGGCCGCACCAGCTTGCCATATTGATGCGTGCCGCGCGGCAGCCAGCGCAGCAGATATTCTGCGCCGACGATCGCCAGGCCCAATGCCTTGAGTGTGCGGTTGATGGTGGCGACGAACATGATGCCGTCTGGCTTCACCATCTCGGAGCATTTGGCGATGAACAGGTCGATGTCGGCGACATGCTCGACCACTTCCATGTTCAGCACCACGTCGAATTTCTCGCCGGCCTCGGCCAGCGCTTCGGCGGTCGTGGCGCGGTAATCCACAGTCACGCCGGCTTCCGCCGCATGGAGCTTGGCCACCTCGATGTTGGTCTCGGAGGCGTCTGCTCCCACCACTTCGGCGCCCAGCCGTGACATCGGCTCGCACAAAAGGCCGCCACCGCAACCGATATCGAGGATGCGCAGGCCCTCGAAGGGCTTTGCTGCATGCGAATCGCGGCCGAAGCGGGCCGCCACCTGGTCGCGTATATAAGCGAGGCGCACGGGATTGAATTTGTGCAGCGGGCGGAATTTCCCGTTGGGGTTCCACCATTCGGCTGCAAGCGCGGAGAAGCGTTCCACTTCTCCGGCGTCGATCGTCGATCGTCGGGCCTCGGGCATAGATTTGTCTCCTTCGACGCAAGGAAGTCGGGTTTGGGGCGAAAAATGTCAAGGCAACAATTTTTATCGACATTGGGGAGAGAGTGGATCGGCTGTGGAAAGATTTTTGGGTGTTTTCAACCTAAGCATTTGTTTTCGTTCAGGCAGCGCATTTTTTCATGCCTGATTTTTCCACGCCCTTTCCGCCTCCCGCATAATTCCAGCCAGTTCCTCCCATGGGAACATCGATCGCGACGGTGATCTGTGGGGAACCGGCGCTTCCGGTTCGTCGCAAACGTAGCGGCGAGCCCGGGGAGGTTCCGTCCAAGGGTTCCCCTGCGGGTATTATGGCCCGCGCGTGCTGGACGAGCACATAGGCTCTGTCTTCATTCGTAAATGAATGAAAGCAGGGAGCAGCGGAACGGACGGGAACAGAAATCGCCGGCGGGGTGCAGAAGCTGCGCCACGTATTTTACACTAGGAAGGCACGGCCATGCGCCCCGCTTCCCGATCTTTGACAATGGCCAGATGCGAAAGCAGGCGTGGCGATGATGAAGTGTGCGCCTCTCCTTCTCCCCTTGTGGGAGAAGGTGGCCGACCCGAAGGGGAGGTCGGATGAGGGGTGTTGGACGGAGCGCAGACGCTGGAGTTTCTTCCAACACCCCTCATCCGTCTTGGCGCTGCGCGCCAATCCACCTTCTCCCACAAGGGGAGAAGGATGAGACGCCGCCGCTCCCACCTTGCCTAACCCCATTGTTTTGGATAAGGAGGCCGCGACTTGGCAGATGCGGTTTCGCTCAGGCCTTCGTTTCGACTTTCCGGCGGCAGTGACAGGCCCTGGGCATAGCAAAGGGCATCCGGCTTCCATGGCGCGCATCGTGATGAAATTCGGCGGAACTTCCGTCGCCGACATCAGCCGCATTCGCAATGTGGCGCGTCATGTCAAACGCGAGGTCGATGCCGGCCACGATGTCGCCGTCGTCGTTTCCGCCATGTCGGGCAAGACCAACGAACTGGTTGCCTGGACCCGCGACGCCTCGCCGATGCACGATGCCCGCGAATATGACGCGGTCGTCGCCTCGGGCGAACAGGTCACCGCCGGCCTTTTGGCGATCGCGCTGCAGAATATCGGCGTCCACGCCCGCTCATGGCAGGGCTGGCAGATCCCGATCAAGACCGACAACGCCCATGGTGCTGCGCGCATCATGGATATCGACGGTTCGTTCCTGATCCAGCGCTTCGGCGAGGGACAGGTAGCCGTCATCGCCGGTTTCCAGGGCATCGGCCCGGACAACCGCATCGCCACACTCGGCCGCGGCGGCTCGGACACGAGTGCCGTCGCCATCGCCGCCGCCGTGAAGGCGGATCGCTGCGACATCTACACGGATGTCGACGGTGTCTACACAACCGACCCGCGCATCGAGCCGAAGGCGCGGCGGCTTTCCAAGATTTCCTTCGAGGAAATGCTTGAAATGGCGTCGCTGGGCGCCAAGGTCTTGCAGGTGCGTTCGGTCGAGCTCGCCATGGTGCACCGGGTGCGCACCTTCGTCCGCTCGTCCTTCGACGATCCGGACGCGCCGGGAATGGGCGATCTTCTCAATCCGCCCGGAACGCTTATTTGCGACGAGGAAGAAATCGTGGAACAGCAGGTCGTCACCGGAATTGCCTACGCCAAGGATGAGGCCCAGATATCGCTGCGCCGCGTCTCCGACCGGCCGGGTGTCGCCGCCGGCATCTTCGGCCCGCTGGCCGAGGCAAACATCAATGTCGATATGATCGTCCAGAACATTTCCGAGGACGGCAAATCGACCGACATGACCTTCACCGTGCCGTCTGGCGACGTCGACAAGGCGCTGGCCGTGCTCGAAACGATTCGCCCGACGATCGGCTACGACGCCGTCCAGCACGACGACGGCATGTCCAAGGTGTCGGTCATCGGCATCGGCATGCGCAGCCACGCTGGCGTCGCTGCGACCGCATTCAAGGCACTTGCCGAAAAAAGCATCAATATCCGTGCGATAACCACCTCCGAGATCAAGATTTCGATCCTGATCGACGGTCCCTACACGGAACTTGCGGTTCGCACTTTGCATTCCGTCTACGGTCTGGATAAGCAGTAGACAGATAGACTTTTTCGGTCCCCCATTAGCCGGCGTGTGGCATGATGCACGCCGGCCAATGATAGTTGGAGACGGCACCTGATGCGTGACACGGCCGGCGGTCCACGCGTTCTCTTGAAACGGCTTCGTGAGCTGATGGCGGAGCCGCTTGAAGCGCAGGAGCGGCTTGACCGGATCGTGCACGACATCGCCCAGAACATGGTGGCTGAGGTCTGCTCGCTCTATGTGCTGCGAGCTGATTCGGTTCTCGAACTCTACGCCACCGAAGGTCTGAACCCGGGCTCGGTCCACTTGGCCCAGTTGCGGCTCGGACAGGGTCTGGTCGGCACCATCGCGGCCAGCGCGCGCGCGCTGAACCTGTCGAACGCGCAGGAACATCCAGCCTTTGCCTATCTCCCGGAAACGGGCGAAGAAATCTACAACTCCTTCCTCGGCGTGCCGGTGCTCAGGGCAGGGCGCACGCTGGGCGTTCTTGTCGTCCAGAACAGGACGCAGCGGCATTATCGCGAGGACGAGGTCGAGGCGCTGGAAACCACCGCCATGGTGATTGCCGAGATGATCGCCACCGGCGATCTCGCCCGGCTGACGCGCCATGACGGGCTGGAGCTCGATCTGCGCCGCCCGGCGAGCTTCAAGGGCCTCTCCTTCAACGAAGGCGTCGGGCTCGGCCATGTCGTGCTGCATGAGCCGCGCATCGTCGTCACCAACCTATTCAACGAGGACAGCGAGCAGGAAATGCGCCGCCTCGAATTGGCGCTCGGGTCGCTGCGGCTTTCCATCGACGACATGCTGTCGCGCCGCGAGGTCGCCTTCGAAGGCGAGCATCGCGAGGTGCTGGAAGCCTACCGCATGTTCGCCAATGACCGTGGCTGGGTGCGCCGGCTGGAAGAGGCGGTTAGCAACGGCCTGACCGCCGAAGCCGCCGTCGAAAAGGTGCAGAGCGACATGCGCGCGCGCATGCTGCACATGACCGACCCCTATCTGCGCGAGCGGATGAGCGATTTCGACGATCTCGCCAACCGCCTGCTGCGCCAGTTGATGGGCCGTGCGCCGGAAGATGTTGCGGCCTCGCTGCCGAAGGACGCGATCGTCGTTGCTCGCTCCATGGGTGCTGCCGAGCTGCTCGACTATCCGCGCGAGAAGCTGCGCGGTCTCGTGCTGGAAGACGGAGCCGCCACCAGCCACGTCGTCATCGTGGCGCGCGCCATGGGCATTCCCGTCGCCGGCCAGATGAAGGGCGCCGTCTCGATGGCGGAAAACGGCGATGCGATCATCGTCGACGGCGAGGACGGCACCATTCACCTGCGGCCCCAGCCGGACCTCGAAGCAGCTTACGCCGAAAAAGTCCGGTTCCGGGCGCGCCGGCAGGAACTCTACCGCGAACTGCGCAGCAAGCCGTCGATTTCCAGGGACGGCATCCATATCGATCTCCTGATGAATGCAGGGCTTGCCGTCGATCTGCCGCAGCTGGCCGAGGCGGGCGCGAGCGGCATCGGTCTGTTCCGCACCGAATTGCAGTTCATGGTCGCCTCGACCTTCCCGCGCGCCGAGGCGCAGGAGCGGCTCTATCGCGATGTGCTCGATGCCGCGCAGGGCAAGCCCGTCACCTTCCGCACCATCGATATCGGCGGCGACAAGGTGCTGCCCTATTTCAAGGGCTCGGTCCATGAAGAGAACCCGGCGCTCGGCTGGCGCGCCATCCGCCTGACGCTCGATCGGCCCGGTCTCCTGCGCGCGCAGGTCAGGGCCTTGCTCAAGGCTGCCGGCGGACGCGAGCTGAAGCTGATGCTGCCGATGGTAACCGAGCTTGGCGAGATCGCGCAGGCGCGTGAACTCATCGAGCGCGAAGTGCGGCACCTGTCGCGCTTTGCCCATCATCTGCCGACCAGCCTCAAGCTCGGCGCGATGCTCGAAGTGCCGTCGCTGCTGTGGCAGATCGACGAATTGATGCAGACGGTGGATTTCGTTTCCGTCGGCTCCAACGACCTGTTCCAGTTTGTCATGGCGACGGATCGCGGCAACACCCAGCTTTCGGATCGCTTCGACCCGCTGTCGGTGCCGTTCCTGCGGGTACTCAAGCACATAGCCGATGCAGGCCATCGCAATCACACGCCGGTGACGCTTTGCGGAGAACTCGCGGGCAAGCCGATTTCGGCAATGGCGCTGGTTGGTCTCGGCTATCGCTCGATCTCGATGTCACCCGCCTCGATCGGCCCGGTCAAGGCGATGCTGACCGAATTGCCGGTTGCGGAGTTGACGTCGTTCCTGCACGACAATATGTCCGGTCCAACCGTCGGCCTGCCTATGCGCGCGCTGCTGCAGACCTTTGCCGACGACCGCTCCATTCCGCTTTGAAATTCAGGTGAGGGCGGCCTGACGTGTATCTCGTCGAGTACAAATAACGATGATCAGCTTGCCCCGCGACCGCATGGACCAGGTAGTGAAGCGCTTCGACATGCTCGAAGCGCAGATGGCGGCTGGGCCCGACCCCGAAGCCTATGTCAAGATGGCCTCGGAATACTCCGACATACAGGACATGGTCGCCAGGATCAGGGAGCTTCGTTCCGCCGAACAGGAACTTGCCGATCTCGAAACCATGCTGGCCGACAAGGGCACCGATGCCGAGATGCGGGCGCTGGCGGAAGGCGAGCTGCCGGGGGTCGAAGACAAGATCGAGGCGCTGCAGAAGGATATCCAGATCCTGCTGCTGCCCAAGGATGCTGCCGACGAAAAGAACGCGATCCTCGAAATCCGCGCCGGCACCGGCGGCGATGAAGCTGCACTTTTCGCAGGCGACCTGTTTCGCATGTATGAACGCTACGCCGCCGAGCAAGGCTGGCGTTTCGAGGCTGCGTCGGCAAGCGAGGGCGAGGTCGGTGGATACAAGGAAATCATCGCCACGGTGTCGGGCAAGGGCGTCTTTGCCAAGCTGAAGTTCGAATCCGGCGTGCACAGGGTCCAGCGCGTGCCGGCGACTGAAGGCAGCGGGCGCATCCACACTTCGGCGGCGACAGTTGCGGTGCTGCCGGAGGCTGAAGAAGTCGATATCGAGATACGCTCGGAAGACATCCGCATCGACACGATGCGCGCCTCGGGTTCGGGCGGCCAGCACGTCAACACCACCGACTCGGCGGTCCGCATTACCCATCTGCCCACCGGCATCATGGTGGTGCAGGCCGAAAAATCGCAGCACCAGAACAGAGCGCGCGCCATGCAGATCCTGCGGGCGCGGCTGTTCGACATGGAGCGGTCGAAGGCGGACGAAGAGCGCTCGGAATCGCGCAAATCGCAGGTCGGCTCGGGCGACCGTTCGGAACGCATCCGCACCTATAATTTCCCGCAAGGCCGCGTGACCGACCATCGCATCAACCTCACGCTCTACAAGCTCGACCGGGTGATGATGGGCGAGCTCGACGAGATCATCTCGGCGCTGATCTCCGACCACCAGTCAAAGCTTCTTGCCGATATCGGGCTGGATGGCTGAGACCTCGAAAACCGCCACGCTGTCAGGCGCTTTCCGCGCCGCACGCGACAGGCTTGCGGGAGCTGGCGTCGAAAATCCGGCGCTGGATGCGCGGCTGATCGTCGAGCATTTTTCCGGCACGACGCGCAAGGACGCCATATTGATGCCGGACCACGTTCTCGGCGCGGAGATACTCGCCGCGATCGAGGCTGCGATAGCCAGGCGGACTGTGGGGGAGCCGGTTCATCGGATTCTCGGGTTTCGCGAGTTCTATGGCCTGAAGTTTTATCTCTCGCCTGAGACGCTGGAGCCCCGCCCGGATACAGAGACGCTTGTCGACATGGTGCTGCCTTTCGTGCGTGAGACAGCCGACCAACAAGGGGAGTGCCGCATCCTCGATCTTGGCACCGGCACCGGCGCGATCCCGCTTGCTTTGTTGAGCCAGGTGGAAAAGGCGGTCGCGGTTGGCGCCGATATTTCGCAAGGTGCGCTGACCACCGCCCGCCGGAATGCCGAAGAACTTGGGCTTGCCGATCGGTTCAGGACAAAAAAATCCGACTGGTTTGCAAAAATTTCCGGGCGCTTCCATTTAATCGTCTCAAATCCGCCCTATATACCTAGCAAAGACATTGATAGCCTTGAGCGGGACGTGCGAGACTTTGATCCGCATCTTGCGCTTGATGGCGGAGACGATGGTCTCGATCCCTATCGCATCATCGCTGCAGGAGCGGCAGTTCATCTGGAACGAGGCGGCAAGATCGCCCTGGAAATCGGATTCGATCAGAGGATAGACGTTACGGGCATTTTCCGCGATGCGGGATATGAACTCGCAGTCGCAAGACATGATCTTGCCGGAAACGACCGTGCGCTGTTTTTCCGACGTTGAATCAAAGTGTTGTATTGAATCGAAAAAATACTTGGCAACTCTCGGGAATGCCGCTAGGTTCGAATTACCGGATGAGACGAAGCAGGCAGTGCTGTTATCGATTCGGTTCCCTTGGAAACAAACTGCCTTCTTGCGTAAACGACGCTTTTGCTTCGTGTGGGGATCACCCGGCAAGTGACAAGAGACCAAACGGAATGGCACGTGACGCCAACGCAATTGATGCGGGCGAACACCATCGTAAGTACACGAAACGGCTGGCCGCCGAGGCGCCCCGTTTGCGCAATTTTTTATAAATCATGAAGAGAGTCGGATGAGGCCACAACAGCAGAACAGGCGCATGCGCGGCCGCAACAACAATGGCGGTAGCGGCAGCAATAATAATAACAATAACAACAACAATAATAACAACCGCAAAGGGCCAAACCCGCTGACGCGCAATTATGAGAGCAACGGTCCGGATGTGAAAATCCGCGGCTCGGCGCAACAGATCGCCGAAAAATACGCCACGCTTGCCCGCGATGCACAAAGCGCCGGCGACCGCGTGATGGCGGAGAACTACCTGCAGCATGCCGAGCATTACAATCGCATCATTGCCGCCGCCCAGGCGCAGATGCCGATCCAGCATGTGCAGCAGCAGAACCGCGACGACATGGATGACGATTCGGATCAGGATTTCGACAATGTCGGCAATGCGGTCAACGCGCCGCAGCACGGCAACGGACAGCAGGCCGGTGGTCAGGAGCCCGAGGCGTCTCAGGATGCCAGTGATGGTTCCGGGCCGCAGCCGGTCATCGAGGGCACGCCCGCCGAAGTCGCGCTGAACACCGAAACGGCGACCGAACCTTCGGCTGGTCGCGGCCGTGGCCGCCGTCCGAGGCCTCCACAGGCAGCACCTGCGCCGGAACCGGTCGCGGAAGCTGCTCCGGTAGCCGAGATAGCTCCGGTCGCAGAGGCTGCCCCGGCTGTTGAGGCTGCTGGTGAAGAAGCTGCTCCGGCACCGCGTCGCGGCCGTCGTCCGCGCCGTGGCGAGCGTCTTCCCGATGAAGCGAAGGCTGAAGCTTCAGGCGAAGCATCTGCCGAGACCGCGCCGGATGCGGATGGCAATACGGTTCTGGCAGCCGTCAACGGCTGATCGAGCTTTCTATCGACAGGAATATGCGGCGGGGACTTTGTCTCCGCCGTTTTTGTTTGTACGGTTGGTTGATGCCGTCTTGAGGAATTTTCGCGCATTCCCATATCTGGTTTGAAATGGACCCGGCTCGATAGAGAGGGTCCGTCACCGTAAGCTGATCCGGTGCCGCAAAGCGGGCCGGTGATGAAAGGAGACAGGTATGAATCTAGAGAAATACTCCGAGCGCGTTCGGGGCTTCATCCAGTCCGCGCAAACGCTCGCACTATCCAGAAATCATCAGCAGTTCACGCCCGAACATATCCTGAAGGTCCTCGTCGATGACGATGAAGGCCTCGCTGCGTCGCTGATCGAGCGCGCCGGCGGTCGTCCGCGCGACGTCAAGCTCGGCGTCGAGGCGGCACTCGAGGCGATGCCGAAGGTCGAGGGCGGCAATGGCCAGCTCTATCTGGCGCAGCCGCTGGCCAAGGTGTTTTCCACCGCCGAGGAGCTGGCCAAGAAAGCCGGCGACAGTTTTGTCACCGTCGAGCGTCTGCTGCAGGCGCTTGCCATGGAAAAGTCGGCCAAGACCGCCGACATCCTGGCCAAGGCCGGCGTGACCCCACAGGCGCTGAACCAGGTTATCAACGATGTCCGCAAGGGCCGCACCGCCGATTCGGCTTCCGCCGAGCAGGGCTATGATGCGCTGAAGAAATATGCACGCGACCTGACCGCGGATGCCCGCGCCGGCAAGCTCGATCCGGTCATCGGCCGCGACGACGAGATCCGCCGCACCATCCAGGTCCTGTCGCGGCGCACCAAGAACAACCCCGTGCTGATCGGTGAGCCCGGCGTCGGCAAGACGGCGATCGCCGAAGGCCTGGCGCTGCGCATCGTCAATGGCGACGTGCCGGAATCGCTCAAGGACAAGCAGTTGATGGCGCTCGACATGGGCTCGCTGATTGCCGGTGCGAAATATCGCGGCGAGTTCGAGGAGCGGCTGAAAGCGGTCCTGTCCGAAGTGACGGCTGCGAATGGCAACATCATCCTGTTCATCGATGAGATGCACACGCTGGTCGGCGCCGGCAAGGCCGATGGCGCGATGGATGCCTCGAACCTCTTGAAGCCGGCGCTGGCACGCGGCGAGCTTCACTGCGTTGGTGCGACCACGCTGGAAGAGTATCGCAAGCATGTCGAAAAGGATGCCGCACTCGCGCGGCGCTTCCAGCCGGTCTTCGTCGAGGAACCGACCGTCGAAGATACGGTCTCGATCCTGCGTGGCCTGAAGGAGAAATACGAGCAGCACCACAAGGTGCGCATCTCGGACTCCGCACTCGTTTCGGCTGCAACGCTGTCGAACCGCTACATCGCCGACCGTTTCCTGCCTGACAAGGCGATCGATCTGGTTGACGAGGCCGCGTCGCGGCTGCGGATGCAGGTCGATTCCAAGCCGGAAGCGCTGGACGAGGTCGACCGCCGCATCATGCAGCTCAAGATCGAGCGCGAGGCACTGAAGGTCGAGACGGACGAAGCCTCGAAGGATCGGCTTGTCCGGCTCGAGAACGAGCTTGCCAATCTGGAGGAGGAATCAACCGAGATCACCTCGAAATGGCAGGCGGAAAAGCAGAAGCTCGGCCTCGCCGCCGACCTCAAGAAAGAGCTTGAAGAAGCCCGCAACGACCTCGCCATTGCCCAACGCAAGGGCGAGTTCCAGAAGGCGGGCGAGCTTGCCTATGGACGCATCCCCGAACTGGAAAAGCGCCTGCAGGAGGCGGAAGCCCAGGACGGCAAGGTCGGCATGGTCGAGGAGGTGGTCACGCCCGACCACGTCGCCCATATCGTCTCGCGCTGGACCGGAATTCCGGTCGACAAGATGCTGCAGGGCGAGCGCGACAAGCTGTTGCGCATGGAAGACGAGATCGCCAAGCGCGTGATCGGCCAGGGCGAAGCGGTGCAGGCCGTTTCCAAGGCGGTGCGTCGTGCCCGTGCCGGGCTTCAGGACCCGAACCGGCCTATCGGTTCGTTCATGTTCCTCGGCCCGACGGGTGTCGGCAAGACCGAACTGACCAAGGCGCTGGCGAGCTTCCTGTTCGACGACGAGAGCGCCATGGTGCGCATCGACATGTCGGAGTTCATGGAGAAGCACTCGGTATCGCGGCTCATCGGCGCGCCTCCCGGCTATGTCGGCTATGAGGAGGGTGGTGCGCTGACCGAAGCGGTGCGACGCCGGCCCTATCAGGTCATATTGTTCGACGAGATCGAGAAGGCGCATCCCGATGTCTTCAACGTGCTGCTTCAGGTGCTCGACGATGGCCGCCTGACCGACGGTCAGGGTCGCACGGTCGATTTCCGCAACACGCTGATCATCATGACGTCGAACCTTGGCGCGGAATATCTCGTCAATCTCGGTGAGGATCAGGATGTCGACATCGTCCGCGACGAGGTCATGGCGGTGGTCAAGGCGTCGTTCCGGCCGGAATTCCTGAACCGGATCGACGAAGTCATCCTGTTCCACAGGCTGCGTCGCCAGGACATGGGCAAGATCGTCGAGATCCAGTTGAAGCGGCTGGAAAGCCTGCTTGCCGATCGCAAGATCAGGCTCGAGCTGGACACTGACGCCATCGACTGGCTGGCCAACAAGGGCTACGACCCGGCCTACGGTGCACGTCCGTTGAAGCGCGTCATGCAGAAAGAACTGCAGGACCCGCTGGCTGAGAAGATACTGCTCGGCGAAATCCTCGACGGCTCGAAGGTGAAGGTCACCGCCGGTTCGGATCGGTTGAACTTCCGTTCGAAGCCGGTAAAGGTCGAGGCCGAACAGGCCGCATGATCAGACGAAGCGAGGCGCAGATGACGTTGGACGAATACAACGGCTTCTGTGCCTCGCTGCCTTCCACCACCCACGTGGTGCAATGGGGCGGGGCGCATGTGTGGAAAGTTGGCGGCAAGGTTTTTGCCATCGGCGGGTGGAACGACGGCGACGGCCTGTTCGTCACCTTCAAGTGCTCCGAAATGGCCTATGATATTCTCAAGGAGCAGCCGGGTTTGCGGCCTGCTCCCTATCTCGCCTCACGCGGCATGAAATGGATACAGCGCCAGACCGGCGAAAGCATGGATCTTGGCGCGCTGAAGGACTATCTCCGCGAAAGCTACCGGCTCATCGTGCAGAAGCTTCCGAAAGCCACCCGCAAGCAACTCGGATTATAGACATAGCGCGGCCATCTTCATGCCGGGTTCATATTGGAACTTCTACGCGTATCAACGCATTTGCGGGTTATCGTATGATCGAGCGCGGGATGCTGCCGCTTCGCGGCGGCAATGACGAATCGGGGATTTTGGCTAGAATGGTCGGCAAACTCTTTGTAGTTTCGGCTTTTGCAGCAGGGTTTTGCACCTTTGGCGCGCAGGCCTCCGTGTCGTCGGATACGCGTTCGGAGGAGAATTCCCGGCGAATCACCATGAATGGCGGCGATGTGCTGCTCGCCCAGGCCGGCGACGTCGAAGTCTATTTCGACGGCAACGGCAACAGGGTGATCGTCGATTCCTACACTGGTCAGGTGATCGCCATTCAGCCGCCTCGCGGTGTCGTTGGCCAGCGTGACCGAAGAGCTTTGCGCCAGCGCGAGTTGCGTCGCAGCGATCCCTATTATCAAGGCGATCCGGCCTATGGCGAACGCTCGCGGCGCGATGAGCTGCTTGGGCCGGCTGACGAAGGCTATGACGAATATCCGAACAATGGCGGTTATTCGCGCAATGCGCCGCGCGAAGAATTTCCTCCCGCTCCGGGCCGGGCATTTCCCGACGAACAGGCCGATCCCAATGGCGGCTACGGGGCTGAGCCGCAGATCGTGCGGCGCGAACCGGTCGAGCGGTCTCCCCTCGGAACCCCGGGACTTGAACCACCGCAGACATCGCCGTCGATCTCCGAGCCGCCTGCCATTGGTGGCGCCACGGTCGAACCGCCCACCACCTTCACCGCGCGCGAAGATGTTGCCGGCATGCAGATACTGATGGACCGCGCCGGCGCTTCGCCCGGCGTCATCGACGGTAAGTTCGGCTCCAACGTCGACAAGGCGTTCGAGGCCTATCGGCAGTTGACGGGAACCAACCTGAAATCCACGGATACAGCGGCGATCAAGGAGGCGCTCGCGGCGTCCGGCGGCGATCCGTTCGTCAACTATATGATCACGCCGGAAGATGCGGCCGGTCCGTTCGTGGCCTCGGTGCCTGCTGACTACAGCCAGAAGGCGCAACTCGATCACATGAGTTACACCTCGGTTCCCGAGATGCTGGCCGAGCGGTTCCACATGGACGAGACATATCTCAGGTCGCTCAACCCGCAGGCCAATTTCTCGCGCCCCGGCACGATCATCCGCGTCGCCAATATCGGCAAGCCGGTGACGACAAAGGTTCAGCGCATCGTCGCCGACAAGAGGCTGAAGCAGGTTCGCGCCTATGATGCTGAGGGCAAGCTCGTGGTTGCTTACCCGGCAACGATCGGCTCGTCGGATACGCCTTCGCCGACTGGCACGCATGCCGTGTCGCGCGTCGCGCTCAATCCCAACTACACCTACAATCCCAAGCTCAACTTCAAGCAGGGCGACAACGACAAGATCCTGACCATTCCGCCCGGTCCCAACGGTCCGGTCGGTACGGTGTGGATCGCGCTCGACAAGCCGACCTACGGCATCCACGGCACGCCCGATCCGTCCAAGATAGGCAAGACGGAAAGCCATGGCTGCGTGCGCTTGACGAACTGGGATGCGCAGGAATTGGCGAAGCTGGTGAGCCCGGGCGTTACGGTCGAGTTCACCGACTAAGCTGTGTCGATATTCAGGTGAGGGCGGCCCCCTGGGCTGCGGCCATGAAGGTCGTTGGACTGCCGTTTGCTGTCGGCAGGGTACTAACCCACGCTTGAGCACGCGCATAATGTGGCCGCATGAGCACGCCCGAATCAGCAGTTTTGAACAACGAACTACCGCCGAAGACGGCTCGAACGTTCTGTCCGCCGGCGAGCCGGCGCTTCGTCATGTTGTCGGCAATACTCGCCTCCAGCATGGGCTTCATCGACGGTTCGGTCGTGTCACTGGCAATGCCGGCGATCCGCGTTGATCTTGGTGCCTCGCTGATCGATGCCCAGTGGATCAGCAATGGCTACATGCTGTTTCTTTCCGCACTCGTGCTGCTCGGCGGGGCGGCCGGCGATGTCTTCGGCGTTCGCAACATATTTGCCGGCGGCATTGCTGTGTTCATGGTGACCTCCCTGCTTTGCGCCATCTCGACGGATGCCGACATGCTGATCATCATGCGCGCGTTGCAAGGCGTGGGTGCGGCCTTCATGGTTCCGGGCAGCCTTGCCATCATCGCCAAATCCTTTCCGGCTGAAACGCGCGGCAAGGCGATCGGCCAATGGGCCGCCTTCTCTTCGCTGACGATGGCGCTGGGACCGTTTCTGGGTGGCATGGTTTTGTCGTTCGGCGACCCCTGGATGTGGCGGCTGATATTTGCGATCAACGTGCCCATCGGCGTGCTGGCGCTACTCATGATCTTCGTCAAAGTGCCGGCGGATAGGCCGTCGGAAAAGCGCCGTCTCGATATTCCGGGTGCTGTTCTGGCGACTGTGGGGTTGGGCGTCATCGCCTGGGGCCTGACCAGTTTCGGTCTGCCCACTGAGGGCCAGATCGTCGCGCCGATCATATGGGTCGTGATCGGCATTGCGCTTTTTGCCGCCTTCATTCTCTGGGAGAGCCATACCCGTTCGCCGATGGTGAAGCTGGAGCTGTTTCGCTCGCGCGCCTTTTCAGGTGCCAATCTTTATACGCTGATCCTGTTCTTTGCCTTCAGTGCCGTGCTGTTCTTCCTGCCGATGACGCTCGTTTCGGCCTGGGGCACCAAGGAATGGCAGGTCAGCCTGCTGTTCATTCCGTTGTCGCTATTCATCGCGCTGCTCTCCGGTTCCGCCGGCAGGCTCGCCGATCGTAGAGGGCCGCGGCTGCCGCTTACCTTGGGCGCCGCCATCGTGACCGTGTCCTATACCGGCCTGGCGCTCACCATGCCCTTGATGCAGATATGGACCGTAACGCTTCCCCTGCTGTTGCTGAACGGTCTCGGCATGGCGATCCTGGTATCGCCGCTCTCGGCGGCAGTGATGCTGGCGACGCCTGACGAGGATACCGGGCTTGCTTCAGGCGTGAACAATGCGGTTGCGCGGGCGGCGGGATTGATGGCGGTTGCCGCGCTCGGCGCCGTCGCCGGTCTTGTCTTTGCGAAGGTCCTAGGGGATGGCGCGCCAGGCGTCGAATTCGGCGCATTTTCGCCAACGCCTTTGACGCCTGCGATAGAGGCCCTGCGCGTGGAGGCAACGAATCGGGCGTTTCAGGCGATCGCCGGGATATCAGCGGCGATGTGCGCGCTCGCGGGTATCGTAGCCTGGGTCACCCAGCCGGCATGGCGCGAGAAAAAGATCTGATTGCCACGCAAGGCAAGTCAATCAGCGGGCGGCGCTTTCCTTGGCGCTCGCCACCTTCAGCGTTCCCGCATTCTCTTCCTTGAGCAGGTCGTCGATCCGCTCGCGCTCGCGCTTGAAAGAAACGAGTTCGTCGCCGTTCAGAATGCGGCCAACCGGAAGGCGCACGCGCATCGGGTCGACCTTGGTGCCGTTGACGATGAGCTCGTAGTGAAGATGGGGGCCGGTCGCCAGGCCCGTCGATCCGAGATAGCCGATGACCTGGCCTTGGCGAACCCGTGCGCCCGGCACGATGCCCGAGGCGAATCCGCTCTGGTGATTGTAGGACGTCTCATAGCCGTTGGCGTGGCGGATGATCGTCTGCTTGCCGTAGCCGCCCGCCCATCCGGCCTTTTCGACGGTGCCGTTGCCGGCGGCGATGATCGGCGAACCGGTGGGTGCTGCCCAGTCGACGCCAGTGTGCATCCTGACATAGCCGAGGATCGGATGGCGGCGTCCACCGAAACCGGAGCGGAACACGCCGCTCGGCAGCGGATTGCGCAGCAGGAATTGCTTGGAGCTGCGGCCGTCCCCGTCGAAATAATCGAAGGTCCCGTCCTGCAGCTGGAAGCGATAGAAATTGCGCGTCGCCCCGCCAAAGGTCGCCGAAACATAAAGGAGCTGTGATTCGTCCGACATCTGGTCGTCGCTGTCGGGCTGCGAGAACAGAACCTCGAGGTGGTCGGACGAATTGAGGCGCGACTGAAAATCGACATCGGAAGCAAGCAGCTTGATGAGCTGCTTGGTCATGTCCTTGGACATGCCGTAGGAATAAGCCGCGCGATAGATGCCGTCATAGATGCTGGGCAGGCTGCCGCGCGCGACCGGCGACGGTGAATCGTCGAAAGCCGTCAAAAGCTCGGGATTGGGCTCGGGCTCGTTCGTCGTCACATATTGCTTGCGGTCGTTGAGCGCGATGGTCAGCAGGTGCTGGGTGCGGTCATAGACGCTGGTGCGCACGACCTGCGCCTTGTCGCCGCGTATCTCGAGCCCGACCCGCAGGACCGTACCGGCCTTGAGCGTCGAGCCGTTCAGTATCTTGGTAATGGCCTCCGCCATGCTGGCGGCGTCATCGCCCGTGTAGCCCGAATCGTTGAAGGCTTCGGTGATGTCGTTATCAGCCGTGAAAGGGATGATGTCTTCGGCATAGGTCAGCGCCGAATCATCGCTGCCGATTCGCGGTGAGACGGAAACATTCTCCGGCACGATGCGAACGCCATAAGAGCCGGCGAGTGTCTGCGTCGCGAACGAACTTCCGAAACGCTCGGGATCGACATAATGGAGTGCAGCCACCTGCACGTCGCCATCGGTCAGGATCGCTCCCGTCGTCCGCACCACCTGTTCGACCTCATCGGCGGACAGGTCGCTCTTCTCGTCGAAGGCGGCGGTGTCCATCGGGAAATCGACCGTCTTGAGGCTCATTTCGCTTTCGACCTTGACGCCGTAGATCTGGCCGGCGGGAGCGGCGGCGATCTGGGCCGCGCCATCCTCGGCAAAGACGTCTAGCGGATCGAATGCGGGATAGCTGCGCGTGGTCTTGTAGCCGGCGGCCAACGACATCTTGATCTGGACAAAGGGAACAGTGCGGACAACGTCGCGGTCGCCGACGCGGCTCGACATGGAGACTTCCATGCGCCGCTTGTCCTTTGCCCGCGAAATCTGGCGCAATTGCACCAGTCTTGCAGCCTTGGCGTCCTGGCCGCCGCCGTCCTTGTTCTGCGCTGCGCCGGTGTTCTGCGCGATTTCCGGCGGTGTCGCCAATTGCTCTCGCCCATCGAGCGCGGCGAAAAGGGCAACGCCCATGAGAACGCTGGAAGTGACCCCGGTAAGGAATGTGCCGGAAAGCCAGCGTGCCGATACCTCACGCCTGTCCGGCGGCCCGCTGCGCCCGTCGGCGATCAGTGGCGGCTCGTTGCCGAGTTCAGCTATGGTCTGATCTGTATCGTGCATTCAGAGCGGTGGCGTTTCCCGATCGGCAGCCGGCGTTTTATCCTGATTGCTCCGACAATTGCCTGTCGTGGCAGCCGAAGTCAAACAAAGGCTCCTGGTCTCGCGCCCGCTCTGGTGGATCTCCATATATAGAACGCGCGCGCGAAGGTCGTAATTTCGTTGCGAAGGCAGAGACATTGACGGGCATTGAGGCCGCAATAGGGCTCCAATGTGGCTGCGCCGGCAAAACGCTTTGCCGCGGAAAGGGGCTGACGCAGCGTCCGCAAGGCGCGCGAATTTTCTGTCTCAAAAACTTCATCTTTGTTGGAAATGGTTGTTGACAGGTTGGGAAGGTGGCGACTATATACGCCTCAACA
>NZ_JBBBDZ010000025.1:0-60460 GCF_037153935.1 Mesorhizobium sp. CCNWLY176 | reverse complement strand
TAATTACGGACCACCAGCAAGCCTCTTGAAGACACTTAAAACTTGGATCAAACAACAAATCTCCTAGGACAGCCCCATTATTTTTTGCTGCCTGAGGCAGATCTGTCTGGAAGATCCCGCCGCGCCACAGTCTCCCTGTCCGATGCCGAGAGACGGACACAATACCTTGGCGCTCTTGAATTTATTTGGTGATCCCGACAGGAATCGAACCTGTGACCTACAGATTAGGAATCTGCCGCTCTATCCTACTGAGCTACGGGACCAACCGAAACGACACATAGCCGCTTCGGCGCGTTTCGCCAACGGTTTTGGGCAGCAAAATTTGCTGCCCTTTGTTGTTCATGCCGCCAGCGTGGTTTCGGCCAGCCGTACCCAATAGCTCATGCCGTGCGGGATGACCTCGTCGTTGAAGTCGTAGGCAGGGTGGTGGAGATTGGCGGTGTCGCCATTGCCGATGAAGATGAAGGCGCCGGGACGGGCTTCCAGCATGTAGGAAAAGTCCTCGCCGCCCATTACCGGCTGGATTTCGCGATGGACCTGGTTGTCGCCGGCAATCACCGCCGCGACGTCGGCGGCAATCACCGTCTCGTCGGCGTGGTTAAAGGTCACCGGGTAGTTGGCGTCGTAGTGGACGTTGATCGTCGCGCCATAGGCGGCGGCGATGCCGGCGCAGATGGTTTCGATGCGCTCGCGGGCGATTGCTGCCACTTCCTTCTTCAGTGTGCGGACGGTGCCTGCGAGTTCGACCTGTTCGGGAATGACGTTGTAGGCGTCGCCGCCGTGGAATTTCGTCACAGTAACAACGACCGAGTCCACCGGATTGACCGTGCGCGAGGCGATCGTCTGGAAGGCGGTGACGATCTGGCTGCCGATGACCACCGGGTCGATGGCGAGATGGGGCATGGCCGCATGGCCGCCCTTGCCCTTCACGGTGATGGTGAATTCGGCGGTCGCCGCCATGATCGGGCCGGGCCGGATGGCGAACTGGCCGACCGGCAGGCCGGGAATGTTGTGCATGCCGAAGACCTTTTCGATGCCGAAACGGTCCATCATGCCGTCATTGACCATGGCCAGCCCACCGGCGCCGCCTTCCTCCGCCGGCTGGAAGATGACGGCGACGGAACCGGCAAAATTGCGCGTCTCAGTGAGATATTTGGCGGCACCCAGAAGCATGGCGGTGTGGCCGTCATGGCCGCAGGCGTGCATCTTGCCGGGCACGGTCGAGGCATAGGGCTTGCCGGTGGTCTCGGTGATCGGCAGCGCGTCCATGTCGGCGCGCAGACCGACGGTTGAGCCCGCGCCGAGATTGCCGCGGATGATGCCGACCACGCCGGTCCTGCCGATGCCGGGCACGACCTCGTCGCAGCCGAAGGATTTCAGCTTTTCAGTGACGAACTCAGCCGTCTTGAACACGTCGTAGTTCAGCTCGGGATTCTGATGCAGCGTGCGCCGCCAGCCGGCGACTTCGTCCTGCAATTCGGCGGCTCGGTTCAGGATCGGCATGATGAATGACTTTCGTTGTTCATGGTTTTCCCGCCATTACCCACAATCGTGATCGCAGATGCTTTGCCATCATGAGGTCACATAAGCTAAATAGCACCGCAGGGAACGTGGGTGCGGGACGATGATGGCCAATGCGTGCTGTCGATTATTGGCCCAGGCCGAAATCTTACGGACCACGGGGCAACCACGGCAAGAGGCGATTTCGGGATTTCTCATGCGGCATAGCTTTTTTCCAAAAGGACTCCTCGCTGGGCTGATGGCGCTTGGTACGCTCGCAGCAGTGCCGGCATGGGCCAATCCGTCGATCCTTTTCGACCTGAACACCGGCAAGGTGCTCGAGCATCAGGACGCATTCCAGCGTTGGCATCCCGCTTCGCTGACCAAGCTGATGACGGCCTACGTCACCTTCCGCGCCATCGATGCGGGCGAACTCACGCTGCAATCGCCGATCAAGGTGACCAGGAAATCCGCCGCCGAGCCGCCGAGCAAGATGGGCTACAAGCCTGGCTCGGTGATGACGCTCGACAATGCGCTGAAGATGATGCTGATCAAGTCGGCCAACGATATCGCCTATTCGGTGGGCGAAAATGTCGGCGGTTCCGTCCCGGCCTTTGCCGATCGCATGAATACGGAAGCCGCGCGCCTGGGCATGACAGGCAGCCATTTCACCAATCCCAACGGTTTGCATGACCCGCTGAACTATACGACCGCGCGCGATCTCGCGATCCTGGTGCGGGCGATCCGCACGGAATATCCACAATATGCGCCCTATTTCGCCATCGAGGGCCTCAGCGCCGGCAAGAAGGTGCTGAAGAGCTTCAATCTGCTGGTTGGCCGCTATCCGGGGGCCGATGGCATGAAAACCGGTTTCGTTTGCGCCTCCGGCTTCAACATGATCGGTTCGGCAACGCGCAACGGTCACACGCTGGTCGCCGTCGTGTTGGGCGAAAAAACGGCGGTCAGCCGTGCCGAAACGGCCGCCAACCTGCTCAACCAGGGCTTTGCATCGCCTGACGCCGGCGGTGCCACCGTGGCGACGCTGCCTGTCTATGGCAACCCGACCGCCGCGCCGCTCGATATCCGCGATCAGATTTGTCCCAAGCGCCCCGCTGCAACCGCTGCCGCGCCGTCCGAGGATGCCGGCGAACAGGCTGCCACGGGTCCGAAGTCGCCTTATCTCGAAAAGCTGGATCATGAGCCGCGCCTCGTCGTCGTCGGTCTCGGCGGCGCCACCGGCCCGGTGCCGAAGGCTTTCGCGGCGGTGGAAGCCAAGAGCTATGCCGACGTGCCGATCCCGACCTGGCGTCCCGACCGGCCGGCACCCGTCGGCGCGCTGTCGGCCCAGGGCGATACCCAGTAAGCCCGGGCGCTGGACATGAGCGAGCTTTACCCCATTCCCGTCTCGGTGCTGACCGGCTTTCTCGGTGCGGGCAAGACGACGCTGCTCAACCGGCTCTTGAAAGACGCCAGCCTTGCCGACACGGCGGTCATCATCAACGAGTTCGGCGATGTCGCCATCGACCACCTGCTGGTCGAGCAGGCGTCGGACGGCATTATCCAGCTTTCTGACGGCTGCCTGTGCTGCACGGTTCGCGGCGAACTGGTCGATACGCTGGCCGACCTCGTCGACCGGCTCCAGACCGGCAAGATCGCGAAGCTGAAGCGCGTTATCGTCGAAACCACCGGCCTTGCAGACCCGGCCCCGGTGCTGCAGTCTATCATGGGGCACCCGGCGCTGGTGCAGGCGTTCCGGCTCGATGGCGTCATCACGCTGGTCGATGCGGTGAACGGCGATGCGACGCTCGACGCCCATGTCGAGGCGGTCAAGCAGGTGGCGGTGGCCGACCGAATCGTCATCACCAAGGCCGATCTTGGGGATGATCAGGAGGCGCTTGCAGCACTTCACGCCCGGCTGCGCCAGATCAACCCGTCGGCACCGCTGCTCGATGTGACCGACGAAACGACGGGCGTTGCGGCGCTATTCGAATGCGGGCTCTACGATCCCACGACGAAGACCGCCGATGTCCGCCGGTGGCTTGGCGAGGAAGCGGCGCATGCCGAACATCACCATCACCACGGCGATCACGATCATCATCACGAGCATGAGCATCGTCATGACGATCGCGTCCGCGCCTTCACGCTGGTTCATGACGGGCCGGTGCCGTTTTCTACCATCGAGATGTTTCTTGACCTGCTGCGCTCCACGCATGGCGAGAAGCTGCTGCGTCTGAAGGGCATCATCGAGATTGCCGAGGACCCCGGTCGGCCGCTGGTCGTCCATGGCGTGCAGAAAATCCTGCATCCGCCGGCGCGGCTGCCGTTCTGGCCGGACGCCGTTCGCGGCACTCGGCTGGTGCTGATCACGCTCGATATGCCGGAAGACTATGTGCGGCGCCTGTTTGCTGCGTTCACGAACAAGCCGGCAATCGATACGCCGGATCGTGCTGCGCTTGAGGACAATCCGCTGGCGATTGCCGGGATGCGATAGTTTTCAGGGTCTGCGCCGCCCCTCATCCGCCTGCCGGCACCTTCTCCCCGTAAACGGGGAGAAGGAGGCTGGCCGCAACATTGCCGCTTCCCCTTCTCCCCGTCACTATACGGGGAGAAGGTCCCGGCAGGGGGATGAGGGGCAGCGCCAACTTTCAACAGGAATCTAAAGCAGTCGTCTTGCGCGCTAGAAGCGCCTACGCCCCGCGCTCCACCAGAAACCGATGCCCGCCACCTGCCGCCTGGGTCTCCACAAGCCGATGGCCATTGTCCGCACAAAAAGCGGGAATGTCGATGACGGCTAGCGGGTCCGTCGTCTCGAGCCATAGCAGGCTGCCCGGAACCATTTCGGACAGCCGCTTGCGGGCTTTCAGAACGGGCAGGGGGCAGTTCAGTCCCTTGAGGTCGTAGACGCCCGCTTCAGCCGACATTGTGTCTCAGCTGCCGAAAATGTTGGTGATGCCGGCGAGGCGCTTGCGCACATTGCCGAGAATGCCGGGCTGCTCGACGGGTGCACCTGCAGCGGTGGTCGCAGCTTCCGGCGGCACGATGCTGATCTGGCCGGCGTCGGCGGTAGCAGGCTGCAAAGTGGCGGGAGCGGGTGCTGCCTTCTGTGCCTTGGCCAGCGCTATCGCGGCTTTCTTTTCGTCGGCCGCGCGCTGTTTTTCTTCGGCTATCTTCTTCTTTTCGGCCTCGGCGGCCTCCAATGCGGCCATGCGTTTACCGGCAGGCGAATCGATGCGGCCCATGCGGGCGGTCTCGACGACCGAGCCGTCAGCCTGCAGCGACGGCGGCTCGATCGGCACGCGCTCGCCGCGCGCCCGCTTGTGGGTCCATTCCTGAACCAGCTTGGCTTCCTGGATGCCGGCAATCGCCGGCTTCGGCGCGATCTTCTCGCTCTTGCCAATGGCGCTTGAGAACGCCGCGTCGTAGCTCGACTGGTAGGACTGATAGGCCATTTTCAGCGAATCGGGCTGGGTCGAGGCCGGGCAGGCGCTGGTCGGCGAGAAGGCAGCACCCCCTTCGGGCACCTGGTTGAAGACGTAGCGCTTTTCGCAGACATCGACCTTCGGCGGCACTTTCGTGATTTCGAAGTTGTCGTAGCCTTCCTTCAGCATCTTCCAGAACGCGTAGTTCGGGTCGTTGCGGTAGCGCGCCATGTTGGCGGCGGTCATGCGGAAGGGAAATGCCTGGATCTGGAACTCGGTCTGGCCGCCATTGAAGGCGTCGCGGCCGAAGGCGTAGATCTGCTCGATCTGCTCGTCGGTCATCGAATAGCAGCCGGATGACGAGCAGGCGCCGTGCACCATCAGGTTGGTGCCGGTGCGGCCGTTGGCGCGGTCATAGGCGTTGGGGTAGCCGATGTTGAAGGCCAGGTGGTACTGCGAATTCGGGTTCATCTGCGCCGGGCGCACCGTATAGAAGCCCTCGGGCGCCTGGCGGTCACCTTCGATATATTTCGGCCCGAGCTTTCCCGACCATTTGCAGATGTCATAGGTCGCGATGACGTCGTAGCGGCCGTTGGTCTTCTGCTTCCAGATCTCGACCTTGCCTTCTTCCTTGAAGACGCGCGCCATGATCGGCGCATTGCGCTGCATGCCCTTGGCCTTCATCTCGGCAACGACTTTTGGCGACAACTGCTTGTTGGCCTTGGGCGATAGATCGGTGAAAGTCGTCTGCTCATTGCAGCCAACCACCATCAGCGTGGCAATCAGCAATCCGGCACGTGCGACATTGGCAATCAGCGGCATGAAAATCGTCTTCGTTTCCATCGGTCGCGGCGAGAAGAGCGTCTCCCGTCGTCCGGTCATTTCCAGGAACCGGACAATATGCCCGTTAACCTTGAAAATTGATTACCGCAAGGGTTAACAGCCCACTCTCACCACAGGCGATACACGAAAAAGTGGCGGCAATTTTGTGGCAGAAATTTGGAACCCCGCCGTAATTCCCCAACGATCAGAGGCTGCGGCCGATGGCGAGGTATTTTTCGCGGCGCTGTTCGCGGAAATCGGTCGGCTTGGCGGCGAAATCGGCAAGCGTCTTGGCGATAAGGTCGCCAGCAGCTTTCATCACCGTTTCGGGGCCGCGGTGCGCACCGCCGAGCGGTTCGGGAATGATCGCGTCGATCACCTTGAGGTCGAGAAGGTCCTGCGCGGTGATCTTCATGTTGGTCGCGGCGTCCTTGGAACGCGTGGTATCGCGCCACAGGATGGAAGCGGCACCTTCCGGCGAGATTACCGAATAGATGGCATGTTCGAGCATGAAGACGCGGTTGGCCGTGGCAATGGCAATCGCGCCGCCCGAGCCGCCTTCACCGATGACCACCGAAATCGACGGAACCTTCAGGCCGAGGCAGGCCGAGGTCGAGCGGGCGATGGCTTCGGCCTGTCCTCGCTCTTCCGCCTCGACGCCGGGAAAGGCACCGGCGGTGTCGACCAGCGTCACGACCGGAATTGAGAAGCGGTCGGCAAGCTCCATGATGCGCACCGCCTTGCGGTAGCCTTCGGGCTTCGCCGAGCCGAAATTATGCTTGATCCGGCTCTTGGTGTCTGAGCCCTTTTCCTGGCCGATGACAGCAACGGGCTGGCCGCGGAAGCGGGCGAAGCCGCCGATGATGGCCTCGTCCTCGCCAAAGGCGCGGTCGCCGGCCAGCGTCGTGAAATCGGTGAACAGCGCATCGACATAGTCGAGGCAGTGCGGCCGGTCGGGATGGCGGGCCACCTGCACCTTCTGCCACGGCGTCAGCGCCTTGTAGGCGTCGCGCAGTGCATCCTTGGAGCGCTTCTCCAGCCGGGCGATCTCGTCGGCGACATCGACAGCCTCGCCGCTTTCCGCAAGCTTCTTCAGCTCGATGATCTTGCCATCGAGATCCTGCACCGGTTTTTCGAAATCGAGGTAGTTGTACATGCGTGAGCGGACCAATACGCCTGAATTAAAACACAGCCAGAACCTTCAAAAGACAGGTTCGGCGCCGCGAAACTCGCCTCCACATAGCGTCAGCTTGTCTTGTCGGCAAGCGGATGATGGTCATTGACCAGTCGCATCAACCGTTCCTCGAGCACATGGGTGTAGATTTGTGTCGTCGATATGTCGGCGTGGCCGAGCAGTTGCTGCACGGCGCGGAGGTCCGCGCCATTCTGCAGGAGATGGCTGGCGAAGGCGTGACGCAGCACATGCGGCGAGATTTTCGCGGCTGTTATTCCGGTTCTAGCGGCGAGCCCCTTCAGGTCGCGCGCAAACACCTGCCGCGGCAGATGGCCGCTTTCGGAGGCTGCGGGAAACAGGAATGGGCTCTCGGCAAAGGCCGGCACTTTCTCACGTTCCGTGAGCCAGCTGCGCATCGCTTCGCGCGCCTTGGCCGAGAGCGGCACCATGCGATCCTTGTCGCCCTTGCCGCGCACGATGAAGAAGCGCTCGTCGCGCAGCGCCACCGTTAGTGGCAGGCTGACCAGCTCGGAAACGCGCAGGCCCGTCGCGTAAAGCACCTCGACCAGCGCATGCATGCGCCTTGCCGCGATATGGGCGCTGTAGCCGGTCGATGCGTCATTGGCTTCAGTCGCGGCGCGGTCGAGCAGGCGGCCGGTCTCGGCCTCGCTCATGATCTTGGGCAGCGGCCGGTCCTTCTTCGGGCTGTCGAGCGTGCCGGTCGGGTCGTCCGTGCGCAGCCCCTCGGCGTAGAGAAATTTGTAGAATTGCCGCAGCACCGAAAGTTTGCGGGCCTGCGAGGTCGCGGCAAAACCGCGCCCGGCGATGTCGCCGAGATAGGAGCGGATGCTTTCGGTCGCAGCACCTACCAGGTCGCCGATGTTTTCGGCGGCATCTTCGAGGTCGCGGCGATAAGAGGCGAGCGTGTTGTCGGCGGCACCCCGCTCGGCGCTCATCATCTCGAGAAAAGCCTCTATCCGCGCCCCGCTTCGCATGGCTGCTATTTCTTCTGATTGATCTTGTCGGCGGGAATGCGAATGGTGATCTCGCCCTTCTTCGGCTCGACATAGGTGACCAGCGCGAACATTGCGCCGTAGGCAATGCCCGCCAGAATGCCCAGCGTCACCAGAAACCGGAATAAGGTCGGCATTGTTTGGTCGTGCCCTCCCTGTGCCGTGCCGTTATGGGACGCCCTTCATGTCATTTCAAGGGCGGGTCCTAACCCTTGACGCGCAAAGGGTTTTGATGTCGAAACGCCGCATGATGAGCGAGGTGCCCGAAAACACGGTTCCAAGACAGGCCGAACTGCTGAAGCAGCTCGGTTCGCGCTCTATCGTGTTCGTCGGGCTGATGGGCGCCGGCAAGACGGCGATCGGCCGGCGGGTGGCGAGCGTTCTGCATCTGCCCTTCACCGACAGCGACCACGAGATCGAAAGCGTCTCGCGCATGACGATCCCCGAGCTGTTCGAACGCTATGGCGAGCCGGAATTCCGCGCGCTGGAGCAGCGCGTCATCCACCGCGTTCTGGAAAGCGGCCCGCAGGTGCTGTCCACCGGCGGCGGCGCCTTCATGAATGCGCAGACGCAAGGAATCATCGCCGAGCACGCAGTCTCGGTGTGGCTGAAGGCCGATATCGACACGCTGATGGAGAGGGTCGGCAAGAAGCCGACGCGGCCGCTGCTGCAAAACCCCGATCCGCGCGCGGTCATGGAGCGGCTGATGGCCGAGCGCTATCCCGTCTACGCCAAGGCCGACGTCACCGTGCCCACCCGCGACGAGCGCAAGGAAATCATCGCTGCCGAGGTCATCGAGGAACTCGTGACCTATCTTTGCGGGCAGGGCCATGCCGCCACGGAGAATGCACAATGAATGACGGCGGGACGAACGGCACGGTCAAGGTTACAGTCGGGCTCGGCGAGCGTGCCTATGACATTTTGATCGGCTCCGGCCTGATCGCGCGGGCCGGTGCTGAAATCGCTGCACGCCTGCCGGGCATCCGTGCAGCAATCGTCACCGACGAGAATGTCGCCGCCGCCCATCTCGATGCGCTCACCGCCAGCCTCGAAAGCGCTGGCATTGCCTCGACGGCGATCACGCTGCCGGCCGGCGAGAAGACGAAGAGCTTTGCCCATCTGCAGGATGTGGTCGACGGCGTGCTTGCCGCTCGTCTGGAGCGCGGCGATGCGGTTCTCGCGCTCGGCGGCGGCGTCATCGGCGATCTCACCGGCTTTGCCGCCGGCATCGTGCGGCGCGGCATGAATTTCGTGCAATTGCCGACCTCGCTGCTGGCGCAGGTCGATTCGTCCGTCGGCGGCAAGACCGGCATCAACAGCGCCCATGGCAAAAACCTCATCGGCGTCTTTCACCAGCCACGCGTCGTGCTGGCCGATACCGATGTGCTCGACACGCTGCCTGTCCGCGAATTCCGCGCCGGCTATGCCGAGGTCGCCAAATATGGCCTGATCGACCGACCCGACTTCTTCGCCTGGCTGGAAGAGAACTGGCGCGAGGTGTTTTCTGGCGGCCCGGCTCGCACTGAAGCGATTGCGCAGTCCTGCCGCGCCAAGGCCGATGTCGTCGCCCGCGACGAATTCGAGACCGGCGACCGCGCGCTGCTCAATCTCGGCCACACATTCGGCCACGCGCTGGAGGCGGCGACCGGCTATGAAAGTGCGCGGCTCGTCCACGGCGAGGGCGTCGCCATCGGCATGGCGCTGGCCTATCGCTTTTCGGCGCGCATGAACCTTGCCAGCCCCGACGATGCAGCCCGCGTCGAGACGCATCTGCGCGGAGTCGGCCTGCCGTGGCGCATGGCCGATATTCCGGGCACCCTGCCGGATGCCGAGCGTCTGCTTGGCTATATCGCTCAGGACAAGAAAGTGTCGCGCGGTGCGCTGACCTTCATCCTGACCCACGGCATCGGCCAGTCCTTCATTGCCAGGGACGTTCCGTCATCCGAAGTCTTGGCCTTCCTGCGGGAGAATCACCCGGGATGAAAGTTGAAGCGCTAGTCGCCGTCATCTGCGTCCTTCTGGCGCTGATCGCGCTTGCGCTGATATTCCGGCACCGCCTGCTCGCAGCTTTCGGTCTCGAACTGCAGGAGATCGAGCCGCAGCAATCGGCTCATGACGAGCTGCGCGGCACTGTCGCCGATCTCCACCGCGAGGGAGGCGTCGTCAAGCAGGACCGCGACCGCATGGGCGCGCTGCTCGACCTGCACGAGCTCGAAGTTTCCGACGTCATGGTCCATCGGCTGAACATGCGTTCGGTCAATGCCGACAACGCTTCCGAGGCTGTGGTGCGCGAAATCCTGCAAAGCCCGCATACGCGCATGCCGCTGTGGCGCGGCTCCACCGACAACATCGTCGGCGTGCTGCACGCCAAGGACCTGCTGCGCTCGCTCAACGATGTCGGCAACGATTTTTCGCAGATCGACGTGATGAAGATCGCCTCGAAGCCCTGGTTCGTACCGGACACGACGACTCTTCAGGAGCAGCTCAACGCGTTCCTGCGCCGCAAGGCCCATTTTGCCCTCGTCGTCGACGAATATGGCGAGCTGGAAGGGCTGGTTACGCTGGAGGACATCATCGAGGAGATCGTCGGCGAGATCGCCGACGAGCACGATGTCGACGTGCAGGGCGTGCGCCAGGAATCGGACGGCTCGATCGTGGTCGACGGCTCCGTCCCGATCCGCGACCTCAACCGCGCGCTCGACTGGGAACTGCCCGACGACGAGGCAGTCACCATCGCCGGCCTCGTCATCCACGAGACCCAGTCGATCCCGGAAGAGAAGCAGGCTTTTACGTTCCACGGCAAGCGCTTCATCGTCATGAAGCGCGACAAGAACCGCATCACGCGAATCAGGATCAGGCCGGCGCTCGATGTGACGGAGACGGCGCCGCGCCAAGCCTGAGATTCCGATTATTACCATGGTCATTGCCCATGGTAATTTTGCGACCTATCTTTCGGTTGGATAGGAGCCGGACCATGCCGGAGCATGTCTCGAAATCGAAATTCAAGGCGAAGGCGCTTGAGTATTTTCGCCAGGTCGAGGGTAGCGGCGAGCCTGTGATCATAACCGATCACGGCAAGCCGACTTTGGAGATTCGCCGGCTCACTTCTCTGCAACGCAATCCCCTGGAAGCCCTGAAGGGATCGGTGCTTCGTTACGAGGGCCCATTCGATCCTGCTGTCGATGAGGACGAGTGGGAAGTCCTCAAGTGATGTCATCGACACGCACGTGCTTCTCGTCACTGCCGATGCCAAGATCACGCAGTATCCGCACGTCGCGACGATCTGGTAGTTCGACGGGCTACCAGCGCGTCGCTTCACCAGGTGCAGCCGGTTCGATCGCCAGCGCGTGCACGCCGCCATTCAATTCGTCGGCCAGAAGCGCGTTGACCGAGCGGTGGCGGTCGATGCGGCTCATGCCGGAAAAAACATCGGAGACGATGCGCACGCGAAAATGCGTTTCGCCGGTGCCGTCATAGGTCACATGATGGCCCGAATCCTCGTGATGGTGGCCGGCATGGAGATGGCTTTCGTTGAGGACGACAAGCCGCTCCGGCGAGTATGCCTGTTTCAGCTTGGATTCCATCGTTACCTGTATGGACATTGCCGTCTCCTTCACCCACATAGACGTTGTTAATCACAAAGCGCCAATTTTGCAGTTTAATCCGCGATTCAGCGGGTTAGGGCGATGATTGCCGAAATGTCAATTCTTGTTCTGCGACCCCAACATCCCCTAAATGGGAATAGATGAAACCCTATCCAAAATATTTCGACAAGATTCGCGTGCGCCCCGACCCGCAGGCCGAGGTGAAAGCGCGCGCGCCGATCTGCCAGTGGGATGGGTGCAAGGAAGCGGGCACGCACCGGGCGCCGGTCGGCCGCCTGAAGGAAGGCGAGTATTTCCGCTTCTGCTTCGATCATGTGCGCGAGTACAACAAGGGCTTCAATTATTTCTCCGGCGTGCCGGACAGCGAAGTCGCGCGCTTCCAGAAGGAAGCGATGACCGGCCATCGCCCGACCTGGACCATGGGCACCAATGGCGCAGCGCGCACGTCCTCGCCCGATTTTGCCCAGCAACGTTCGGGCCGCGCGGGCTATTACAAGAATGTGCGCGATCCCTTCGGCATGTTCGGCGAGAAGGCGGCACCGCGCGAGCGCAAGGCCAAGCCGCTTGAGGCCAAGGCGCTGGAAACGCTTGGCCTTACCACAAAGGCGACTGGCGCCGACATCAAGGCGCGCTATAAGGAGCTTGTGAAACGCCACCATCCCGATGCGAATGGTGGAGACAGGGGTTCGGAAGACCGGTTCCGCGATGTGCTGCAGGCCTATCGCGTGCTCAAGCAGGCAGGCTTGTGTTGAGCATCAGGTCTTAGGCCTTTCCGGAATGGCTTTCGCCCAGCCGGAAAAAGCTCTAAGACCGCTCCCGAACAAAATTGGATTGCCGGCGAAGCACGAGGCTTCGCGCGTGGAGATATGATGAACAAGGTCGATCGCGATATCGCAAACCTGCCCGACACGACGGCGTCGGTGAAAGAGAAATTCGGCTTCGATTCCAAGATGGTCGTGCCGGCCTATTCCGCTGCCTCCGAACATGTGCCGGACATCGATCCCGACTATCTGTTCGACCAGCAGACGACGATGGCGATCCTGGCCGGTTTTGCCTACAACCGCCGCGTCATGGTGTCGGGCTATCACGGCACCGGCAAGTCGACCCATATCGAGCAGGTCGCCGCCCGCCTCAACTGGCCCTGCGTTCGCGTCAATCTCGACAGCCATGTCAGCCGTATCGATCTCGTCGGCAAGGACGCGATCGTCGTCAAGGAAGGCATGCAGGTCACCGAGTTCCGCGATGGCATCCTGCCCTGGGCCTATCAGCACAATGTCGCGCTCTGCTTCGACGAATATGATGCCGGCCGCCCGGACGTGATGTTCGTGATCCAGCGCGTGCTGGAATCGTCGGGTCGCCTGACGCTTCTCGACCAGAGCCGCGTCATCCGCCCGCATCCAGCCTTCCGCCTGTTCGCCACCGCCAACACGGTCGGCCTCGGCGATACGACCGGCCTCTATCACGGCACCCAGCAGATCAACCAGGCGCAGATGGACCGCTGGTCGATCGTCACCACGCTGAACTATCTGCCGCATGACAATGAAGTCGCGATCGTGCTGGCCAAGTCCAAGCACTACCGCAACGACAAGGGCCGCGACATCGTCAACAAGATGGTGCGCGTTGCCGACATGACTCGTTCGGCCTTCATCAATGGCGATCTCTCGACCGTCATGAGCCCGCGTACGGTCATCACCTGGTCGGAAAATGCCGAGATCTTCAACAATGTCGGCCTGGCGTTCCGCCTGACCTTCCTCAACAAGTGCGATGAGCTGGAACGCTCAATCGTTGCCGAATTCTATCAGCGCGCCTTTGGCGAAGAGCTGCCGGAATCCTCGGCCAACGTCGTGCTGGGTTGACAGGGCTGATGGATCGGCGAGCGTTCCTTACTATTACCGCTATCTCGCCGTTGGCCATCAGAACAGCACACGCCGACGATAGCGTAACATATCGGGTAGTCGGCGAAGTTGTGCCCACGAATTTTGATGCGCTATGGGACTTAGCGGCACGCTCGAATAATCAAGTTGTGGAGTTAAAGATTTCGTGCCGCGAACAGGAGAGCGAATACTTCTTCGCGATGGCGACACATGGGACTCTTGGGATTGTTTCCATACAGGGCAAGGTTCGGCGGGCATTGGGCTTCCCTGCGGGGTTTAACATTTCCTCGCACAAATTCTACGTCAACGGCTTTTATCGGGTGGAGCGCGAGGATGCTCAAATGATCGGCCTAATTCCTGTAAGCAAGGCGGATTTTCAAGCAACAGGCAAGCCGGTGAAGCAGGTTGAGATCAACAAGCTGGCGCAGATGAAGAACTGACAATGGCTGGACCCGGCGACAACACACGCGGAAAGCCCAGGACGGGCGGTGAGGCGGACGCTTTCAAGCGTGCCGTGACCGTCTGCATGCGGGCTATTTCCGGCGACAACGAGATGGAAGTCGCCTTCGCCAAGGACAAGCCGGCGCTTGCCGGCAACCGGGCGCGCCTGCCGGAACTGCCGAAGAAGGCTTCGAAGACCGACATCGCGGTCACGCGCGGTCTCGGCGATTCCATGGCGCTCAAGCGCGCCTGCCATGATACGCGCATCCACACCAAGCTCGCGCCGGAAGGCAAGCAGGCCCGCGCCGTCTATGACGCCGTGGAGCAGGCCCGCGTCGAGGCGATCGGCTCCCGCGCCATGGCCGGCGTCGCCGACAATATCGGCTCGATGCTCGAAGACAAATACGCCAAGGCCAATCTCGCCGACGTGCGCGACCAGGCCGACGCCCCTCTGGAGGAAGCTCTGGCGCTGATGGTGCGCGAGAAGCTGACCGGACGGCCCGCGCCGAAGAGCGGCGAGAAGCTCGTTTCGCTGTGGCGCAACTGGGTCGAGCAAAAGGCCGGTCCTAATCTTGAGGGTCTGGCCGGTAAACTCGACGACCAGCAGGCCTTCGCCCGCGTCGTGCGCGACATGCTCGCTTCGATGAACATGGCCGAGGAACTCGGCGATGAGGAGCAGAGCGAGGACACCGAGAATAACGACGAAGACCAGCCGCAGGGCGGCGAAAAGAGCGAGGAAGGCGGCGAGGACGACACCGGCGCCGATGACTCGCAGCCGGAGGACTCGGAAGCTTCTGCCGAGGAAGACCAGTCCGGCGAGATGGAGGCGTCTGACGCCACCTCCGACGACATGGCCGATGACGACGATGCCGACGCCGAGACGCCGGGCGAGGCGCGCCGCAAGGACGATCCTTTCGCAAATCTGCCGCGCGATATCGACTACAAGGTTTTCACCACCACCTTTGACGAGACGGTGGGGGCCGAAGAACTGTGCGAGGAAGAGGAGCTCGACCGGCTCCGCGCCTTCCTCGACAAGCAGCTCGCCAACCTGCAGGGCGTCGTCGGGCGTCTCGCCAACCGCTTGCAGCGCCGCCTGATGGCGCAGCAGAACCGTTCGTGGGATTTCGACCTGGAAGAGGGCTATCTCGATCCGGCCCGCCTCGTGCGCGTGGTCATCGACCCGATGCAGCCGCTGTCCTTCAAGCAGGAGCGCGACACGAAGTTCCGCGACACGGTGGTAACGCTGGTGCTCGACAATTCCGGCTCGATGCGCGGCCGTCCGATCACGGTTGCGGCCACTTGCGCCGACATTCTGGCGCGCACGCTGGAGCGCTGCGGCGTTTCGGTCGAGATCCTCGGCTTCACCACCCGCGCCTGGAAGGGCGGGCAGGCGCGCGAGAAGTGGCTGAAGGACGGCAAGCCGGCCAATCCCGGCCGCCTCAACGACCTGCGCCACATCATCTACAAGAGCGCCGACATGCCGTGGCGTCGCGCGCGGCGCAATCTCGGCCTGATGATGCGCGAAGGCCTGCTCAAGGAAAACATCGACGGCGAGGCGCTTTTGTGGGCGCATCAGCGGCTGATCGCCCGGCCCGAGCAGCGCAAGATCCTGATGATGATCTCGGACGGCGCGCCGGTCGACGATTCGACGCTGTCGGTCAATCCGGGCAATTATCTCGAGCGGCACTTGCGCGCCGTCATCGACCTGATCGAAACGCGTTCTCCGGTCGAGCTTCTGGCCATCGGCATCGGCCACGACGTCACGCGCTATTATCGCCGCGCCGTCACCATCGTCGATGCCGAGGAACTTGCCGGCGCCATGACCGAGCAGCTTGCCTCGCTGTTCGGCGAGGAGACCGTCCGCGACACCCGCCGCAGCGGCGGCCGCCGGCGGGCGGGATGAGGTTGGTTGCTCGATCGCTTTCTTATGTAGCGACGCTGGCTCTCAGCCTTCTCTTAGCCGCGTCATTCACCTCCCAAGCCGAACCCGCTCCCGTCGAGCAGGTCGAAGTCAAATCCCGCCCCATCACCCGATTCCACATCGGTCGTGACGAAAAGCAGTTCGGCCCGCTGGAATTTGTCGGCGGGCTGGAGATGACCTCGCGGTCGCGCAATTTCGGCGCGCTGTCGTCCATGCGCTTTCGCAAACCGGGCAGCGATTTCATCGGCGTGGCCGACACCGGCTTCTGGTTCTTCGGCACGGTGACACGCGATGCCGACCAGCGCCCCACCGGCATTTCCGATTTCCGCATGGTGCAGATGGTCGATGAGGCCGGAAATCCGGCCAATGAAAAATGGCAGGTCGATGCCGAGGGCCTCGCCGTCAAGGACGATGTCGCCACCGTCGGTTTTGAGCGCAACCACCGCATTGCCCAGTTCCACATAAACCCTGACGATATGCGTGCGGCGTTCGGCCAGCTCGATTTCCTCGTGCCGGCGCAGGAGCTGCGGCAGAATCGTGGCTTCGAGACGGTCGCCTATGCGCCGGAGGACAGCCCGCTCAAGGGCGCGCTGGTCGTGGTCTCGGAAAAGAGCCTGGACAAACAGGGCAACATCTTCGCCGCGGTGCTCTCGGGTCCGCGCAAGGGCGTCTTCACCGTCCAGCGCAGCGGTGATTTCGACATCACCGACGGGTCGTTCCTGCCCGATGGCGACCTGCTTATGCTGGAGCGCAGCTATTCCATGGCGCGCGGGGTGCGGATGCGTCTGAGGCGCATCGACGCGGCAACGATCGCCAAGGGCAATGTCGTCGACGGCCCGATCCTTCTCGAAACCGACATGAGCTACCAGATCGACAATATGGAAGCGATGGATGTCTGGCGGCGCGCCGATGGCGCGGTGATGGTGTCAATGTTTTCCGACGACAACCACTCGATCCTGCAGCGCAATCTCTATCTGGAATTTATTCTAAGGGAAGATTGAAGCGGCTGCGCTCTTCCTTCTCCCCTTGTGGGAGAAGGTGGATTGGCGCGCAGCGCCAAGACGGATGAGGGGTGTTGGAAAAAACTCCAGCGTCTGCAATCCGTCCAACACCCCTCATCCGCCTTCGCCTTCAGCTCAGGCACCTTCTCCCACAAGGGGAGAAGGAGAAAGTCTCAAGCCGCCAGATGCGCCGCGCCAGCCTGCGCGTAATTATGCCCGAAGCGATTGGCGAGAAACGCGTCCAGCGCGATGTCCTCCTGCCGGATGAAACCCTTGGTCGGCAGCGTGCCGGAAGCCAGCATGTCGAGCACGGCGCAGATGCCGGAGGCTGTGGTGATCTGGATGGCGCTGCGCGCCGCATCGCCGGCGCCGCGGCTGTAGATCTTGTTGGCGTAGCTTTCCTGCAGCAGGCGGCCATGCTTGCGGCCGCTGACGGTGACGAAGATCACCACCACGTCCTGCATCGTCGCCGGCAAGGCGTTCTCCAGAATGTCCTTCAGCACCTCGCGGCGGTGGCGCAGGCCGAGATCGTTGAGCAGCGCCTTCATGATCGCGGCGTGGCCGGGATAGCGGATGGTGCGGTAGTTCAGCGTGCGCACCTTGCCGGCATAGGTCTCGCACAGCGTGCCGAGCCCGCCGGAGGTGTTGAAGGCCTCGTAGGTGATGCCGTCCAGCGAAAACTCCTCGCGCTCTTCCAGCGGCGGCACGTCGACCAGTTCGCCCTCGACGATCGCCTCGCATGGCTCGCAATATTCGTTGATGACGCCGTCGGTGCTCCAGGTCAGGTTGTAGTTCAGCGCGTTGGACGGGTATTGCGGCAGCGCGCCGACGCGCATGCGCACGCTTTCCAGCGTGTCGAAGCGCTGCGCCAGATCGTTGGCGACGATGGAGATGAAGCCCGGCGCCAGCCCGCATTGCGGGATGAAGGCGCTGGTGGCCGTCGCGGCCAATTCCTTCACGCGGCGCGTGCTGGCGACATCCTCGGTAAGGTCGAGATAGTGCACGCCGGTCTTGGCGGCTGCCTCGGCAATCTTGGTGGTGAGGTGGAAGGGAGCGGCGCTCAGCACGGCGAATTTTCCGGCGAGCACAGCCTCCAGCGCACCATCCTGGCCGATGTCGATCTGTCGTGCGGAAATGCCATGGCCGAGGTCCATCGCATCGAGCTGCGCCTGCGCGCGGTCTACGACGGTAACGGCATAGTCGCCGGTTTCCGCCAGCATGCTTGCTATGGTCGCGCCGATCTTGCCAGCGCCGACGACTACGATCTCTTTCATGGTGTTGCCCCTCGAAATGCTTTCAATGGCAGAATCGTATCGTCACCCTCTGTCGAAAGGCAGTTTCATTTTAGACGAAACGGCGATAGAAATTCTCAATTCGCCGAAGGAATATATCATAATGACGACGGATGCCGACCGTGCCCTGATTGCGCTGCTGCGCGAGAATGCCCGCGCCTCGACCGCCGAGCTGGCGCGAAAGCTCGGCGTCTCGCGCACGACGGTGCAAAGCCGCATCGAGCGGCTGGAGAAGCAGGGCATCATCGAGGGTTATGGTGTCAGGTTGGCGGCGGACTACGAGAAGAACCTCGTACGCGCGCATATTCTGGTGACCGTTCCGCCCAAACTATCGGCGGCTGTCGGGGCCGAACTTCGCCGCATTTCGGAGGTGCGCACGCTGCATTCGGTCAGCGGCAATTTCGACATGATCATCGTCGTCGAAGCGCCGTCGGTGCGCGATCTTGACCTGCTCATCGACCATATCGGCGCACTCGACGGCGTCGAGCGCACGTTGTCGTCGATCATTCTGTCGACGCGGATCGATCGCTAGAGAGATTAGCTCGGCCTGACGGCGAGCCAGATGACATGGCGAGCACCGCGCTTGCCGGTGGCGCGTACGTTCACTTCCTCGGCCAGGAAACCGGCCTGCTTGAGCCGTTTCGTGAAAGCCCTGTCCGGTCCCGACGACCACACGGCGAGCACACCGCCGTGCCGCAGGGCCGTGCGCGCCTTCTGCAGGCCGGAGAGGTCGTAGAGGGCATCGTTGGCCTGCCGTGTCAGGCCTTCAGGGCCGTTGTCCACATCGAGCAGAATGGCGTCGTAGGCGGCCTTGGCGTCCCTTATAAGGTGGCCGACGTCGGTTTCCCGGATCGTCACGCGCGGATCGTCGAGGCAATCACCGAACACCTCGGCCATCGGACCGCGTGCCCATGTCACGACGGACGGCACAAGCTCTGCGACGGTTACCTGCGCGGCGCTGCCGAGCTCAGTGAGTGCTGCGCGCAGCGTAAAGCCCATGCCCAGGCCACCGATCAGGATATGCGGGGATTTGCGGGTGCCGATCTTCTGGCAGGATAGTTTTGCCAGCGCTTCCTCGGAGCCGCTGAGGCGGCTGTTCATCAGTTCGTTGGTGCCGAGCATGATCGAGAATTCGGCGCCGCGCCTTTTAAGGCGAAGCTCGCCGCCGCCCGGGGTTGCTGCCGAATCGAGATGGACCCAGGGAATCAACTACGCCGCCACGGCCTGCTGGCTCCAGCGCATGGCGATCAGCCGGTAGGGGATCAGCGCGAAGACGGCGATGAGGAGCTTGACGGTCAGGTCGCCCAGCGCCCAGGAAATCCAGCGCGCGGTCTCGACCGGCAGCACGCCGAGAAGCGGGGCGGGCTCAAGCGCAAACGCGTCGCTCGGGCCGGCGAAGGCGAAGGCAGCCGAGAAGGCGACGGAGAAGAAGATCAGCGTATCCACTACAGAGCCGACCAGTGTGCCGAGGATCGGCGCGCGCCACCAGCTCTGGCGGCGCAGCCAGTTGAACACGGTCACGTCGAGCAACTGCGCGCAAAGGAAGGCGGCACCCGAAGCCATGGCGATTCGCACCAGCCGGTCGGCGGCAGTCTCGAACTCGATCAGGCCATATTGGAACAGCAGCGGCGGCACGACGATCGAGCAAACGACGGCGATCATGAAGCCGACGAAGACCACGCGGCGGGCCATTTTCGGGCCGTAGCGGCGGTTTGCCAGGTCGGTGACGAGGAAGGCGAAGGGATAGGTGAACGCGCCCCATGTCAGGATGTCGGCGAGCGCCAACGATCCGAGCTGTCCCTGCATGGGGAACTGCACGAGGATGTTCGATGCCACGACGACAAGCGCCATGGCGGCCACGAAGGGCAGGAAACGGTATGAAAAATTCATTTTTTTAGCCTGGGTTATGGAACCAGTAGAGCATGGCAGGCCATGCTCTCGGGAAGGCGGTTGTCCCCCGCCTTAATTCCGGATTCAGGCGGCTACTTCAGCCGTCTTCTTGGCGATCTGCTTCTTCAGGAGACGAGCGCGCTGCGACAGCTCGGCAACGTCAGCCTTGGCAAGGAAAGCGTCGAGGCCGCCGCGATGTTCGACCGAACGAAGCGCGTTGGCCGAAATGCGCAGACGCACGTTCTGGCTCAGGGCTTCCGAGATCAGCGTCACCTTGACGAGATTCGGCAGGAACTTGCGCCGGGTCTTGTTGTTGGCGTGGCTCACATTGTTGCCGGACATAACGGCCTTGCCGGTCAGTTCACATGCGCGGGACATTTTACTTACCTTCGATTCTAGAACGGGCCATATGATCGCGACGCACCAAAAAGCGGATGGGCGCAGTCTTATCAAGCGGCCGCATGGAAAAGTTGGCGTTCCATAGTGGCATTTGACGGAGGCGTCAAGAGTGGTGCGCGCCTGGATCGAGCGCAAGGCGTGTGTTCGCGTAGCCTTTGCCGGCTATTCCCGTGCACAGGTCGAACCATTCGCAGCCGCCGCAGGCCTGCCGCACCGTTCCGGCCCGAAAGGCGCTGCGCATCTGCGACAGCCGGTCGGCGTCGAGGGTAAAGACCTCTCCAGGGCGAACCGTATTGCCGGTAAGCGCTTCGACCGCTGCTGCTGCGCGTCCATCGCGCTCGATCACGCTGTCGCGCCGGCAATGCGCGTCCTTGTCGCCCAGCAGCGGCTGGCAGATGTCGTCAGGCCCGGCGACGAGGAGCATGTCCTCGCCCTTGCCGAGCCTTTCGACGATCCGGTTGTAATTGGCCGTAAACGCCGCGCTATAGCCCTTGCCGGCATAGGTAAGCATGCAAAGGAGATGGTGCGCGCGGATGCGGACAGTCATGGCCGTGGATCAGGCTTTCTGCTTGGCGCGGCGCGTTGCCTCGACGCTTGCTGTGGCGAGCGCGGACTTGACGATCGCGCCGATGATAAAGGGCGTCACGCCATAGGTGATGGCATCGCTGACGCCGATCATCGCTGCGAGAACTGCTCCGCCGATGGCGAGGATCAGCGCATTGCCGATGAGCATGGCGATCACGCTGGTAACGAGATTGCCGTTGGTCCAGCCGCGTTCGGCCAGGTAGCCGACAAGGGCTGCGGCGATCGGGAAGGCAAAGAGATAACCCGCCGTCGGGCCGGCGAAGTGAACGAGGCCGCCGCCACCGCCGGCCAGCACGGGCAGGCCGAGCATGCCCTCGCCAAGCCATGCAACCACGGTGATTGCACCGAGACGCCAGCCATAGAGCGCGCCGATGAGCGTCACTGCAAAGGTCTGCATGGTCATCGGCACCGGCAACATCGGCACTTCGATCCACGACGATGCGGCAAGGAACAGCGTACCCAAAAACACGGCGGCGGCCTGCAAGGCGAGCGGGCGATCGGTCAGCCGCAGCGGCACGAAAGCGCCGTGGATGGTCGCGGCGGAAGAGGGATTGGTCATGAATGTTTCTCCGGTTCTGGCGGCCTTGTGGCGCCGGCGGCTTCATTTGGCGCGGCAGGTATTCCACAAGCCTATGGTGCCGTGCAACATGGAGCCGTACCAAATCTGGCGTCCGGCCTCGGGGTACTCGACCATGTGGTTCACACAATCGCCGGATTTTCCGGCTTGAAGTCCTTTCGGGGACGTCGCATCGAATCCGATCCGAAAGGGCAAAGGGCCACTGATGGCAGGCATTTTTTACGCAATTCCGATCGTTCTCGCGCTTGCTGGCCTGTCGATCGGCGATGCCGCCGCGCAAGCCTTCCGCAGCGAATACACGGTTTCCCTGCTCGGCTTCACCATTGCGCGCTCCAGCTTCGACAGCAGTTTTCAGGGCGACAAGTTTTCCGTGCGCGGTTCCGTTGCGAGTGCCGGCCTTGCCCAGATATTCGACAGCACCAAGGGCACGATATCGTCCTCGGGCCGCTTCGCCGGCAACGACCCCCGGCCTGCGGCCTATGTCACGAACTACACGTCCGGCCGCAAGAAACAGAAGACCCAGATCAGCTTTGCCGGCGGCGATGTCGCCAAGACGGTCAACGTTCCGCCGCTCAAGAAGCGCGGCAAGGAATGGGTTCCCGTCGGCCCTGCTGACCTTCGCGATGTCACCGACCCGATCTCGGCGACCCTGGTGCGCGCCGATCGCATCAAGGATGTGTGCCGCCGCACGGTGAAGATGTTCGACGGCGAAATGCGCGTCAATCTGGTGCTCGACTACGTATCGACCGATCCGGTGACGCTGCCGGGCTACAGCGGCGACGCCGTGACATGCAGCGCGCGTTTCGTGCCTGTTGCCGGCTACAAGAAGGACCACAAGTCGATCGCCTATCTCAGGAACAGCAGCAAGATCGCGGTGATGTTTGCACCGGTCGGCACAACCGGGATATATGCACCCGTCTACGCCACGGTCGGCACGCAGATCGGCACGATCACCATCCGGGCGAAGAAGTTCGAGGCAGTCGATTAAGGGGTGACGGCCCCTGGGGGATAAATGGGGCGCGCAACACTTATCGGCTTTTCGGCGGTTGCCATGTGGGCGCTGCTGGCACTTCTCACCGACGCCTCGGGGCAGGTGCCGCCGTTCCTGCTTTCGGCGATAACTTTTTCCATCGGCACGGCTGTCGGCCTTGTGGCGCGCCTGTTCATGACAGCGCCCGCCCAGCCGGTCAAAATCCCGCCGCAGGTATGGGTCATCGGCATTGCCGGCCTGTTCGGCTACCATTTCTTCTATTTCACCGCCCTGCGCAACGCGCCGGCAGTCGAGGCGAGCCTGATCGCCTATCTCTGGCCGCTGCTGATCGTGCTCGGCTCGGCGCTGATGCCGGGCGAGAAACTGCGCTGGAATCACATTGCCGGCGCGCTGCTCGGCCTTGCCGGCACGGTCCTCATCGTCACCAAGGGCGGTGCGCTGGATTTCGACAGCCGCTATGCCTTCGGTTACGCCATGGCAGCCGTCTGCGCCTTCCTGTGGTCGGGCTATTCGCTGTTGTCGCGGCGCTTTCCGGCGGTGCCGACCAGCATCGTGACATGGTTCTGCGCGGCCACCGCCATTCTCTCCTTCGCCTGCCATCTGGTGCTTGAGGAAACCGTGCTGCCGGCCACCACGGGTCAGTGGCTGGCGGTCGTCGGTCTCGGCCTGATGCCGGTGGGTGCGGCCTTCTACGCCTGGGATCACGGCGTCAAGCGCGGCAACATCCAGGTTCTGGGCGCGGCAAGCTATGCAGCGCCGCTGCTTTCCACACTGGTGCTGATCGTTGCCGGTTTCGCGCAGCCGTCGCTCAACATCATCGCAGCCTGCGCGCTGATCACCGGCGGCGCGGTGCTGGCGGCCAAGTCGCTGCTGTTCGGCAAGTCTCAAGCGGCGAGGGCGCAGGCATGATGCCCTTTCCCGGCGGTATCGAAGCGACGGCCAACGGCACGCTGTTCTTCTCGGCCATGTCGGCGCTCGTCTATTGCATGATGCTCGACGCCCCGCCGGCGATCCGGCGCACGGGCGTCAAGACGGCAGCGGTCGCGCTTCTGGCGCTGCTCGCTTTCCAGCAAGGTGGGCCGTTCCTGCTCGTCGGCGCCCTGGCGCTGAGTGCTGTCGGCGACGCCTTTCTGTCGCGCGATGGCGACAAGGCATTTCTCGGCGGGCTCTGCGCCTTTCTTGCCGGGCATCTGCTTTACATCGTCCTGTTCGTCGTTTCCGGCAGTACGATCGCAGCGTTTCTGTCGTCGCCGTTGCGCATCGCAGGCGCTCTGGCAATGGCCGTCTTCGCCTTCGGCATGCTCAAGACGCTATGGCCACGCGTCGATGCGGGCCTGCGGCTGCCGATCGCGGTCTATGTCCTGGCGATCCTCGCAATGGGCGTCACGTCGCTGACGCTGGACTATTCCTGGGCGATTGCGGGTGCCGTGCTGTTCATGGCCTCCGATGCGCTGCTGGCCACGGAAAAATTCCTGCTGCCCGCAGGCTCGCCGCGCGGCGTCTGGATGCGCTATGCCGTCTGGGTGCTTTACTATGCAGGGCAGGCGCTGATTACGCTCGGGTTTCTGCTAGGGCGGTAGGCGCTTTATCCTTTTTTGGTTGGCGCTGCCCCTCACCCTTACAGGGACGGGGAGAGGGGGGCGTCAGCGTTGGAGCTTCCTCCTTCTCCCCGTCACTATACGGGGAGAAGGTCCCGGCAGGGGGATGAGGGGCAGCGTCAGTGATAGTTAACTATCTGAAACGCTTATATTTCCGCAGCGCTAGGCTCCCAGCCCTTATCCGCCAGCTCGAACTGTGCGAATTCGAACCCCGGCGCCACGGTGCAGCTGACAAGCGTCCAGTCGCCGAGGCTTTGCGCCGTCTGCCACCAGCCAGCGGGCACGACATGCTGCGGACGTTCGCCGACAAGCAGATCCGGCCCGAGTCGATGCTCGCTCACGCCGGCACCTTCCTGATGCATGCGCAGCGTCAACGGTGCCCCGGCATGATAGTGCCAGACCTCGACCGCATCCCGGACCCGGTGCCAGGCCGAAACGTCGCCCTTTTCGAGCAGGAAATAGATCGCGGTCGAATGGCCGCGCGGATTGTGCGCTGTCGCGTCGCGAAAGGTCTCGGCATACCAGCCGCCTTCCGGGTGACGCTTCATGCCGAGCGTCGCGATGATCGACGCAGCATCCATCGTCAGAACACGTCCTTGCGCTTGCGGATCTCGGCGAAGACTTCGACGTCGGAAGCCTTTTCCATGCCGAGGTTCTTGCGGATCGCCGGGTCGTGCCAGCGCAGGAAGGGATTGGTCGCCAGTTCCTCGCCGATCGTCGTCGGCAGCGTCGGCTTGTCTGCCGCGCGCAGCTTTTCGATCTTGGCTGCACGCTCCTTCAAGGCGGAGTTGGTCGGGTCGACCGAGAGCGCGAAGCGGGCATTAGCCAGCGTGTATTCGTGGCCGCAATAGACCTTGGTTTCCGGCGGCAGGGCAGCAAGCTTCTTCAGCGATTCGAACATTGCCGCTGCCGGCTTCTCGAAGAGCCGTCCGCAGCCCAGCGCAAACAGCGTGTCGGCGGTGAACACCACCTTGGCGTCCGGAAAATAATAGCAGACATGTCCCGCCGTATGCCCGGGCGTCTCGATGACATGGACCTGCTGGCTGCCAAAAGTGAAGACAGAGCCGTCTTCCACCGTCTCGTCGATGCCGGGAATTTTCGCCGCTTCCGCCTCCGGCCCGATAATGCGCAGTCCGAATCGTTCCTTCAGCACCAGATTGGCCTCGACATGGTCGCCATGATGATGCGTGGTCAGGATTACATTCGGCGTCCAGCCGGTGCGCCGCACCGCAGCCAGGATAGGCGCCTCTTCCGGTGCGTCGATGAGCGCGGTCTGCCCGGTTTCGCCGTCATGCACCAAGACGCCGAAATTGTCGCTCCGGCACATGAATTGTTCGATCCTCAGCGTCATCGGCAGTCTCCTTGGTTTCGCGGCGACGATAGGGCGCGGCCTTGTCGCTGTCACCCGGCAAATGCCTTTGTTGTGCTTGCGCGGTTAGGCCGTTACCGTTCCGCCATGAATTCGGACATCGTCGACCTTCGTTCCTTCTACAGCACCACGCTCGGCCGCATTGCCGAGCAGGCGATCGGCATGGCGCTGGCCTCGGTCTGGGCGGGCATTCCCAATGAGCGGCTGGTCGGGCTCGGCTATGCGCTGCCATGGCTCGACCGGTTCGGCAGCGATGCCGAGCGGGTCTTTGCCTTCATGCCGGCGACACAGGGGGCGGTGAACTGGCCGCCGTCGCGACCGTCTTCCACCGCACTGGTGTTCGATGAGGAACTGCCGCTGGTCGATTCGTCGATCGATCGCATGCTGCTGGTTCATTCGCTGGAGCATGCGGAAAATCCGCGCGAAACGCTAAAGGAGGTCTGGCGCGTGCTGTCGCCCGCCGGCCGCGTGGTCATCGTCGTGCCCAACCGGCGCGGCGTGTGGGCGCGCTTCGAGCACACGCCCTTCGGCACGGGCCGTCCGTTCTCGCGGGGCCAGCTCAACGAGCTCTTGCGCGATGCCAATTTCACGCCCTCGGCCTGGTCGGAGGCGCTCATGTTTCCGCCCTCGCGCCGCCGCTTCATGCTGCGCTTCCATAACATACTCGAGCGCTCGGGCCGGCGCTTCTGGCCGATCTTTTCCGGCGTCATCGTGGTGGAGGCACAGAAGCGCCTCTACCAGGGCGTGCCTGTCGCCCAGCGCGCCTCGCGCCGCGTTTTCATGCCGGTGCTGACGCCACAGGGTGCAGGGCGTCATGCGCGGGAAGGCATTGGTTCTGACCCTAAGCCGGCTGCATGACTTCTCTGCCCCGCGTTTCCGCCGGGTCGATGAGCAGCGAGAGCGCGGCGGCTCCGATTGCTGTCATGCCGGCGATCTGGAAGGCGAGCACGTAGTCGCCCTGCATCTCGCGCAGTGCGCCGCCGAAGAAGGCAGCCGTTGCCGCGCCGACCTGGTGGCCGGCGACGATCCAGCCGAACACCAGCGGGCCGGAACGGTCGCCGAAGGATTCATTGGCGAGGCGCAGCGTCGGCGGCACGGTGGCGATCCAGTCGAGGCCGTAGAGGATGGCGAAGATCGTTAGGCTGAGGCCCGAGAAGCCGGAGTAGGGCAGGTAGATCAGCGATAGTCCGCGAATACCGTAATAGACGCCGAGCAGTTTGCGCGGGTCGAAGCGGTCGGTGAGCCAGCCCGACAGCGTCGTGCCGATCAGGTCGAACACGCCCATCAGCGCCAGCAGGCCGGCCGCACGAACCTCGGGAATGCCCATGTCGCCGCAAAACGCGATGAGATGCGTGCCGACGAGGCCGTTGGTGGTGAAGCCGCAGATGAAGAAGGTGGCGAAGAGATACCAGAACACGCGGGTGCGGGCCGCGCGCCGCAACGTATCCAGCGTCGAAAGCAGGAAATTGCCTTGGGCGGCGGGCGCGTCCTGCTCGTTGTCGCCTTCCGCGCCGTAGCGCGTCAGGCCGATCGAGGAGGGCCGCTCGGGCACCAGGAAATAAACCAGCGGCAGGAGGGCGGCGGTCGCGATCGAGACCGTAATCACCACCGGTCGCCAGCCGCCATACTGGGCAAGGGCTGCCAATGCCGGCAGGAACACCAGCATGCCGGTGGCGCTCGAAGCCGACATCAGGCCCATCATCAGGCCGCGATTGGTCTTGAACCAGCGGTTGACGATGGTGGCGCCGAGAACCGAAGCGACCGCGCCGGAGCCGATACCGGAAAAGATGCCCCAGGTGGCGATCAGGTGCCAGGGCTCGGTCATGAACAGGCTGAGCGCGGTGGAGGCCGACATCAGCGCGATCGATGCCATCACGGTGCGGCGCAGGCCGACCCGGTCCATCAGGGCGGCCGCAAAAGGGCCGGCGAGACCGTAGAGGAAGATGCCGATCGCCGCGGCCAGCGAAATCGCGTCGCGCCGCCAGCCGAAGGCGTTCTCCAGCGGCAGCATCAGCACGCTGGGTGCCGAGCGCATGCCGGCTGCGATCAGCAGGGAAAGGAAGATGACCGCGACGACGACGAAGGCGTAGCGCTGGCCAAACGGACGGTTCTGTATTATGTTCATGTTACTGACCGGTACGTGTTATGGAGTGCATAAGTACGTACCGGTCAGTAACAAAGTCAAGAGAGTTCTTTTATGCCCACCAAAAAAGCCGCCACGCAACTGCCAGAAGCTGCCAAATCAGATGAGGCGACGCCACCGCTGCGCGCTGCCGATCGCATATTGGGTGTGGCCCGAAACCTGTTCTATCGCGAGGGCATCCGCGCCATCGGCGTAGACGAGATCGTGCGTCAGGCCGGCGTCACTAAACCGAGCCTTTACCGCAGCTTTCCGTCGAAGGACGAGCTCGCCGCGTCCTATCTGCGCGCCTATGAGGCCGAGTTCTGGGAGCGCTTCGACGAGGCGGTGGCGGCTCACCCGAGCGATCCGCGCGCACAGATCAAGGCGTTTCTCACCCGCGTCGGCAAGCGGGCGGTGACGCAGGATTATCGCGGCTGCGGCATGACCAATGCGGCGGTCGAATATCCCGAGCATGACAATCCGGCCCGCCAGGTGGGCGAAAACAACAAGCGCGAACTGCGCCGCCGCCTGCGCGCCATGGCTGCCGAAATGGGTGCCGAGGACGCCGATACGCTGGGCGACGGCCTGTTGCTGTTGCTCGAAGGCGCTTACGTTTCGGGCCAGCTTTTCGGGCCCGGCGGTCCGGCAGCGTCCGTTGCAGTTAACGCCGATAGGCTGATTTCGGCGAGTATAAAGGGATAGGCTTCAGGCTCTATTCCGAACCGACCAGCCGTCGCGGTTCACGTTCGGGCAGAAGCTCGCCGGATATCTGCGCTATATTTTCCGCGGGGCGCGTATCCGCCTGCTCAACCTCGCGCAGCCATTCGCGCCAGATCGCAACCAGCAGCGCCATCAGCACCGGGCCGATGAACAGGCCGAGGAAACCCATGGTCTTCACGCCGCCGATCAGGCCGAAGAAGGTCGGCAGGAAGGGCAGCTTGATCGGCCCGCCGACGAGTTTCGGCCGCAGCGTCTTGTCGACGATGAAGAGTTCGATGGAGCCCCAGGCAAACAGGCTGACGCCGGCGATGGGCGAGCCGCTCGCCACCAGATAGGCCGAGACCAAAGTGAACGACAGCGGCGCCCCGCCCGGTATCAGAGCCATGACGCCGGTCAATACGCCGAGCGTCACCGGAGACGGTACGCCGGCGATCCAGTAGGCGACGCCCAATACGATGCCTTCGCCAATGGCGATCAGGGTCATGCCGGTCACGGTCGAGCTGATGGTTGCCGGCACCACGCCGGAAATCCGCTCCCAGCGTGTCGGCAATATGCGCTCGCCGAGGCGGCCGATCTGGGCGGCGAAACTCTCGCCGTCGCGATAGACGAAGAACAAGGCGATCAGCATGAAAAGCAGCGTCAAAAGCAGGTTGAACGCGCCGCCGCCGGCAGCCAGAACGCCGCGATAGATGCTGCCGATATTGGCGCCGCTGATGATCTGGATGAGTTCGCCGATGGCGCCGGGATGGCCGATATAGCGGGTCCATTGCTGGTCGAACCATTCGCCGGCGATGGGCAGGGCGACTATCCAGGCCGGTGTCGGGGCGCCGTGCTTGTTGGTCTCGACGGCCCAGCCGAACCATTCCCGCACCTCGTTGACGGTGTAGGTTCCGGCCAGCACGATCGGCACGACAAGGAAGGTGATGATGAACAGGATCGCCAACGTGGCGGCGACCGTCCTGTTGCCAGAAACGGCGTCGAGAAGCCTGCGGTAGAGCGGCCAGCTCGCAAAGGCGATCACCAGGGCCGCCAGAACCGGCACCAGGAAACCGTTGAAGAAATAGATGCCGGCGGCGACGATCAGCACCAGCAGCCAGCGCGCCGCCGTCAGCGGCGGGATCAACGGAATGCGCGAGGGCGTGGAAAGGCCAAGCAGGCGTGGTTCCCGTCTGGACGTTCCGTATTCCGGGTCGCTCAAAAGCTTCTTCTCCTGCGGCAATGGCGCATCTTCATCTTCGTAACCCTTTTGGGTGGAGAGCACCAAGCGTTTTCGCGCGGGCGTCGGCATTTGCCAATTGCGCCTTCGCGATTCGCTGATGTCAGTGAGACTGTAGCCAGAGAATCGTACGGCGTTGTGACAAACGCTGTTTTGCGATGCGGGGCAAAGATCGCGAACGGCTGGCAAAGCCGTATTTCAGATTATTCGGCCTTGCTCTGGGCTGCAACAAAGCGTTCCTGTGCCTTCTCAGCGGTTGCCGCTTTCAGCAGGCCAGCCCAGTTATCGGGTGGATTGCCGTCGTCAAGCATATCTTTGAACACCGCATACGCGTCCGTCTTTGAACCGTAGGTTCTAAGCGTGGTTTCGTCGTTGACCCAAGCAAAGATGATGACCTTCGCTTCACTGTTGTAACGGAAGAAGAGGCGAAATCGCTGGCCACCGAACTTCGCCCGAAACCAATGCTTGCGATTGTCACCCAGCGTCCCGCCTTGCCGATAAATCGCGCGCGTTGGATCGGCTGGAATCGTCTTGAATACGAGATCCGCTAAAGCCGCAAGCAGCTTGGCGTTAGCGGTCTTCTGGTAGTTTTTTGGGTCCTTGGCTTTTGCTCGTTCCACGGCGGAAACGAGCTTCTCAAGCTGATCGAGGAACAGAGGATGCGCAAGAATGCTCCAGCCATTGACTGTCAGCATCATCTAGAGGTCGACTTCGCCATCGATCGGGGACTCGAGGTCAACCGTCATGCCCTTGGTCAAGCCGGCGACCCGGTCAGCCAAGGCGGGCGCAAGGCCCACGATCGCCTGCGGATTTCTCTCTATGTCTCTGGCGAGAAAGGCAAGGAAGCTGTCGATTGCCGGATCGGATTCCTCCGTATCCGCGCGCTGTACCGATACGCCCCGCTCGTCGACACTGAAAACGATCTGGCCGCCATAGTCGACGCCAAGCACCTGACGAACGGATTTCGGCACCGTGGTCTGGCCTTTTGCCGTGATTGTACTGACTTCCTTGAACAGAGCGGTCATGGATACCTCCGATGCTCGCAATGTAATGAAAAATCCTTACTCTATCAAGGGCGATTGTTATAGCGCCCCCGGCGGTGAGGTGCTGCGATCATGACATGTCGTTGTGCGAGGCCTCTCCCACATCGTCCAGGCTGAACGCCGTCGTCTGATAGACCTGGTTGATCCAGTTGCCGAAGAGCAGGTGGGCGTGAGAGCGCCAGCGATTGAGCGGCGGGCGGGCTGGGTCGTTGTCGGGGTAATAGCCGTGCGGCACCTCGATCGGCGTGCCGGAAGCCACGTCGCGGTCGTATTCGTCCTTGAGCGAGGTGGAATCGTACTCAATGTGATTGAACATATAGAGCCGGTTGCCTGTCGCTTCCGCCAGCAGGCAGGGGCCGGTCACGTCCGATTCCATCAGCAGGTCGAGGCCTGAATCCGCTTTTATGTCGGCGCTGCGAACTTCCGTCCAACGTGAAACGGGAATGGCGAAATCATCCGAAAAGCCTGCAAGATAGGGCGAGGCGGGCGCATGGTTGCGATGGCGGAAGACGCCGAAGGCCTTCTTGTCGAGCGTATACTTTGGAACCTTATGGAAATGCCAGGCGGCAGCCATCGCTCCCCAGCAGATGAAGAAGGAGGAATGGACGTTGGTCGCCGTCCAGTCGAGGATGCGCTCCAGTTCGTTCCAATAAGTGACATCCTCGAAGTCCAGCAGCTCGATCGGCGCGCCGGTGATGATGAACCCGTCGAACTTGCGGTGCCGGACTTCCTCCCAGGTCTGGTAGAAGGAAATGAGATGGTCTTCGGACGTGTTCTTCGCCTTGTGATTGCCGATGCGCACCAGCGTCAGCTCCACCTGAAGGGGAGTGGCGCCGATCAGCCGCGCGAACTGCGTTTCCGTGCGGATCTTGTTGGGCATGAGGTTCAGAAGGGCGATCTGCAGCGGGCGGATGTCCTGGCGCAGCGCTGTGCGCTCGTCCATTACGGACACGCCTTCGCGTACAAGTACCTCGTGGGCGGGGAGCTGATCGGGAATCTTGATCGGCATCGCACTAACTCCAAAACAAAAAAGACCGGCGGCGAAATCGCTACCGGTCCGAACGAATTTGTCGTTATCGGTCCCTTTAGCGACTTATTTAACGTGGCTGCAAGCCGACCGGCCAAATCACCACGGAACGTGGCAGTCTTTTACGACTGCGCTAGGGCCGCGTCAACGGGCAAGCTTTTTCTCGACAAGCGCGCGGGCGGCTTGTATTTCGCTTGCGTCTTGAAATTCCCCGAAAAACCGGACACTTCCCGCCATGACGCAAGCCGACGATACCAGCCGCCCCCAGCCGAAGCCCGGCGTCATGGACATTGCGGCCTATGTGCCCGGCAAGAGCGCTGCTCCGGCGGGCGTCACCACGGTCTACAAGCTGTCGTCCAACGAGAACCCGCTCGGCGCCTCGCCGGCAGCGATCGAGGCGGTGCGCGAGGTTGCCGGCAAGCTCGAATTCTACCCTGATGGCTCGTCGACGAAGCTGCGCCAGGCCATTGCCGAGGCGCACGGACTGAACCCGGCCAACATCGTCTGCTCCAACGGTTCCGACGAGATCATCGGCCTGCTTGCCCAGACCTATCTCCAGCCGGGCGACGAGGGCGTCTACACCGAGCACGGTTTTCTCGTCTACCAGAACTACATCAAGGCCGCCGGTGGCGTGCCGGTGATCGCGAAGGAGACGGATGAGCGCGCCGATGTCGACGCTATCCTCGCCGCCGTGACGCCGAAGACGAAGGTCGTGTTTCTCGCCAACCCGAACAACCCGACCGGCACATACGTCCCGTTCGATGAGGTACGCCGCCTGCATGCGGCCCTGCCGAAGAACGTGCTTCTGGTGCTCGATGCAGCCTATGCCGAATATGTCCGCCGCAACGACTACGAGGCGGGCGTCGAACTGGTGGCCGGCGCGCAGAACGTTGTCATGACGCGCACCTTCTCCAAAATCCACGGCCTCGGCGGCGCGCGCATTGGCTGGGTTTATGCGCCCACGCATGTCATCGAGGCCATGGAACGCATGCGCGGACCTTTCAACGTCAACGCCGTAGCCATCGCCGCCGGCGTAGCGGCGATGGGCGACCGCGCCCATGTCGAGCGCACGGTGGCGCACAACGAGAAGTGGCTCGGCTGGCTGAGCGAAGAGCTCTCCGGGCTCGGCCTGCGTGTCACGCCTAGCGTCGGCAATTTCATCCTGATCCACTTCCCGGACGATGCCAAGCATTCGGCAGCGGCGGCGGACGATTATCTGAGTGCGCGGGGCTATATCCTGCGGCGCGTTGCCGGCTACGGTTTTCCCAACGCGCTGCGGATGACAGTCGGAACCGAAGACGCCAATCGCGGCGTAGTCGCCGCACTCACCGAGTTCCTGAAAAGTTGAAGAAATGTCCGAACCCCTGTTTGAAAAGATAGCCCTTGTCGGCATCGGCCTCATCGGCTCGTCGCTGGCGCGCGTCATCCGCCGCGAAGGCCTCGCCCGTCACGTTTCCATCGCCACCCGCAGCCCTGCCACGCTTGCCCGTGCCGAGGAACTGAAGCTCGGCGACAGCTACACCACCAGCGCTGCCGAGGCAGTGAAGGATGCCGATCTCGTCATCGTCTCGGTGCCGGTCGGCTCCTCCGGCGCGGTCGCTGCCGAGATCGCACCCGCGCTGAAGGCCGGCGCCATCGTCACCGATGTCGGCTCGACCAAAGGCTCGGTGATTGCGCAGATGGCCCCGCATATGCCGGCCAATGTGCATTTCATTCCCGGCCATCCGCTGGCGGGTACGGAAAAGTCCGGGCCCGATGCCGGCTTTGCCGACCTGTTCGAAAACCGCTGGTGCATCTTCACGCCGCTGCCGGGCACCGACCCGCAAGCGCTCGAAAAGCTGTCGGAATTCTGGCGGCGCTGCGGCTCCAACATCGACACGATGGACCCCGAGCATCACGACATGGTGCTGGCCATCGTCTCGCACCTGCCGCACATCATCGCCTACAACATCGTCGGCACGGCCGATGATCTCGAGGCGGTCACCAAGTCGGAGGTCATCAAGTATTCGGCGTCAGGTTTTCGCGATTTCACCCGCCTTGCCGCCTCGGACCCGACCATGTGGCGCGACGTGTGCCTGCACAACAAGGACGCGATCCTCGAAATGCTGGCGCGGTTCTCGGAAGACCTGGCATCGCTGCAGCGGGCGATACGCTGGGGCGACGGCGAAAAGCTGTTCGAAATGTTCACCCGCACGCGTGCGGTGCGCCGTTCGATCATCGATGCCGGACAGGAAATCGACGCGCCCGACTTCGGCCGCCAGGCGATCGAGCACCCGGCCAAAACGTGAAGTCGCGCCGCGCTACTTCAGCGGCGGGACATTGCCGAGCTTGATGAAGCCGAGCGATGCCTTGCCCTTGCTGATCTTCAGAGGCAGGGACGGGGCGTTGCCGAGCATGGAAAGAGCGGCAAAACCCTGCTGAATCTGCTCGCTCTTTTCCGGGATGGCCTCGCTGAGCGCCATCGCCAGTCCCTGCGGGTCGCGGACGGTGAGCTTGAACTGCGCGTCCAGAAGCCCGTCCTGGCCTACCGAGAAGGGTCCGCTCAACGACAGGCCCGCCGTTTCGCTGGTGGAGAGGTCGAGCGTGCGGATCGTGCCGGACTGGCCGCGCATCGACTGGGTCTTCTGGGCGATAAGCATCACGCCGTTCTTTACGGTCAGATCGGTGTCGCCTGAGAGCAGAGGCAGCGTTCTGCCCTCGACCAGCGAGGAATCCAGCGCCAATCCGGCGAAGCTGCCGGCAAGGTCGAGATCCTGGCCGTTCGGGCGCACATGGCCTTCGAACGTATCGGCGGCGAGCAGGGGCGCGCCGGCATCGGTCGCCGCCTTCAGCATCTTGCCTTCCACCGACACGCGTTCCGGCAAAGGCTGGGCCAGACGCACGCTGGCGCGCAGATTGTCCCAGGTCAGCGCAAGCGGCTGGCTCTGGGGCACATCGATGCGGGCAGGGCTGTCGATTTCAGCGATCAGGTGGGTCGGATCGTAGATCTGGCCCGCCGAGCGGAAGTTGCCCGCCGAAACGCTGACGCCACGGCCGGCATCTTCGAAGGCGACACGATCGCAGAAAAGGCCGAGGCGGAAAGGATAGCCGCGCGCGACCGGGTTGGTGCATTCGGCGACCACGCCGTCGCGGTTCAGCGAGGCGATCTCGGCCTTGGCCTTGGTCTCGACCTTGCCGGCCAGATAGAACCAGCCGACGCTGTAGCCGCCGAACAGGAGCACGACGAAGGCCGCCAGCCAGAGGATGCGGCGGTTGTAGTTCGGCTTCGGGCGGTCGGTCATGCTCATGTGCGGCTCAATTCTGTTCATGGACCCGTCTATAGACGCAAAACAGGTGCCGCGCTTCGCATTCATGTTCTACCTTGATGCGACACGGGACGTTCTGCGCGGAGTTGGCTTGGCGATATGGGCGATTTTTGGGTTTTTGGCTATGGTTCGTTGATCTGGCGACCGGGTTTTGCACATACCGAGACAAGGCGGGCCCATCTCTATGGCTATCGCCGCTCGCTCTGCGTGCTTTCTTTCGTTCATCGCGGCACGCCTCAGCGTCCCGGACTGGTGCTTGGGCTCGACCGCGGCGGCTCCTGTGTCGGGCTGGCGTTTCGCGTGCCGGGCGAATTACGCGACGAAGTGATTGCCTATCTGCGCGAGCGCGAGCTGGTCACGAATGTCTATCTCGAACGCACGCAAACCGTACGCCTGGAGGGTGGCGAAAGGGTCGAAGCGGTCTGCTACGTCGTCGACCGCGCGCATGAACAATATGCCGGCAATCTCGATGAAGCCGAGGCGGCGAGGATCGTCCTGGGAGCGGTCGGCCAGTCGGGCGCGAACGAGGACTACGTCTTGAGCACGCTGGAGCATCTGGAAGCCCTCGGCATCCGGGATCACTGGCTGGAGGATGTCGGGCGCCGGCTGGCCGTTTGACCGGCATGCTCGCATTTATGTGAGGACCAAAAGCATCGTCGGGGTTTGAACCTGGCTTCTGCAAGGTTTAGCTTTCTGAGATGGCGGTGCGGTTCTCGCGCAGGCCCGAAAATCACGGAGTACCGATCTTGCAGAAACGTCGCCTTGGTCGCACGGACCTCTCAATCGCGCCGCTGGTCTTCGGCGGCAACGTCTTCGGCTGGACCGCCGACGAAAAAACCTCCTTCGATTTGCTCGACCGTTTCACGGATGCCGGGTTGAACACCATCGATACCGCCGATGTCTATTCGCGCTGGGTGCCCGGCAATTCGGGAGGCGACTCCGAAACGATCATCGGCAAGTGGATGAAGGCGCGGGGCAACCGCGACAAGGTGGTCGTGATCACCAAGGTCGGCGCGGATATGGGACAGGGCAAGCGCGATCTCTCGGCTGGCTATATCGAGAAGGCCGTGGATGCATCGCTGAAGCGGCTCCAGACCGACGTCATCGACCTCTATCTTTCGCACTGGCCCGACGATGCGACGCCCTATGAGGAGACGCTCGGTGCATACCAGAAGCTGATCGCTGCCGGAAAAGTCCGGCATGTCGGCGCTTCGAACCTCGACGCCAGGCAACTTGGCGAGGCGCTGAAAGTCTCGCAGGAAAAGAACCTGCCGCGCTACGACGTGCTCCAGCCGGAATACAATCTCTACGACCGCCCGAGCTACGATGGCGCGTTGCGCGACCTCTGCATGGCCGAGGACATCGGCGTCATCACCTATTACAGCCTCGCCAGCGGCTTTCTCTCCGGCAAGTACCGCAGCGAAGCCGATCTCGCCAAAAGCGCGCGTGGCGAAGGCGTGAAGAAATATCTCGACGCGCGAGGGCTAGGCATCCTTGCTGTACTCGATGCGGTTTCAGCCCGCCAATCAGCCACGCCGGCCGAGGTGGCCCTGGCCTGGATCATCGCCCGTCCGGGCGTCACCGCGCCAATCGCCAGCGCAACTTCGGTGGCCCAGGTCGACAGCCTGATCAAGTCGGTGTCGTTGAAGCTTGATCAGGCCGATATTGCGGAACTGGAAGCCGCCAGCGCCTAAACCTCGACGCCCAGCTCCTTCAGCCGCTTCACTGCCGTCGGCGGCAGCGCCGGCGGGTTGGGCGAGGTCGCGGCCTCGATCAGATACTGGTCGCAGGCCGCTTCCGTTTCGCTGATCAGGCGGCGCATGAATTCTTCCTTGCTCAATCCCGGCGGGATCGGCGGCAGGTATCGCGCCTTTATCGTGCCGGGATAGCGCATGAACTTGCGGCGCGGCCAGTAAAGCCCCGCCACATGCGCCACCGGCACGACCGGCACGCCAAGCTGGTTGTAGAGTTCGACGATGCCCCATTTATAGGCCGGCTCGTCGCCTGGCGCGCGGCGCGTGCCTTCCGGATAGATGATGAGCTGGCGCGGGTTGCGTGCCATTTCCGCCTTGGTGTCGGCAACGACGGCCTTCAGCGCCTTGGAGCGGCTGCCGCGATTGACCGGGATCATCCGCATCTTGAGGATGTACCAGCCGAAAAACGGTATCCAGGTCAGCTCACGCTTGAGGATATAGAGCCCGTCGGGAATGTCCGGCAGGAAGGCAATGGCGTCCCAGAAGGACTGGTGCTTGGGCGCCAGTATGTAGGAGCCCTGCGGCAGGTTTTCCTGCCCGGTGATCTCGCTTTTCGTGCCGGCGACCTTGTCCTGCAGCCACAGGCTGGTGCGGCTCCAGAATTTCGGCACGAACCAGGCGCGGTGGCGCGACGACAGGAAATAATAGGGCGTCCAGAAAATCATCTGGACGATCAGATTGGCGTAGAAGAGGACGTTGAACGCCAGCGAGCGGATCGGGACCATGGGGAGACCTGAGAAGGATGTCAGCGCTGGTTACACCAACTGCCCGAAAAAGGAAAACCGCATCTGTCCGACGCGAGGGTCAGTTCGTGGACGACTTGGTAGAGGCCTCGACCAGCACCACACCGTCCGGCGTCGAGCGCAGCGGCACCACGGTGCGGGCAAGGGCACCAAGATATTTGGTGTACTCGGTGAACAGCACGCGCACCGCTTCGGGCTTGGTCATCCATGTGCCGCCATCCAGCCGCGTGTTGACGACGGGATAGGGTTTCAGGTTGGCCTTGTCGATGAAGCGCCCCATTTCGAGCAGGCTGCGCGGCATGTGGTAATTGTTGGTGACGAGGATGACGCTGCCATATTCATGGCTTTCGACCCATTTGGCGCTTTCCTCGGCATTGCCGATCGTGTCCATGGCCGCGTAGTCGATGTCCACGCAGCAGGAAAACAGGGACTTGTCGCCGCCCGTTGCCGCCTGGAGCGACTTGCGGCCTGCCGCGGGATTGACGCCGCTGATGAGCAGGCGCTGGCCTTTGCCCGATTTGAGCAGGTCGAGTGCCGCATCGATGCGCGACTGGCCGCCGGTCAGCACGATAATGGCGTCCGCGCTGGGCGGGTTCGCAGGCGTACTCAGGCGGCTTACATAGTCGGCGAACCAGCCGAAGCCGGCGGCAAAGACAACGCCTGCGGCAATGGTTGCAACGGCTGCGGCGCGCAGAAATCTGGCAAAACGATTCGACGGCTTGCGCTGGGGCGCAGGCACGAATGCCGACGACATACCGCCGACCGCCTCATCCGTCTCGAATCTGCTCATGCTGCTATGGTCGGCTTTCATTAGCGTCTGTGCAAATGCCGTTTCCGCACATTGCGTTACAGCGGGTTGCCAATCGTGATCGTCTCTTTCGGCGGGCGCCGCTCCAGCGTTTCCAAGCATTCTAGCCTCCGTCCGGATGGCTGACGTCTATATCGTTCAGATAGGCCACGACCGTCACATGTGAAGTGGCGGCGGTGAGCGCGCCGATGATCAGGACGACCAGTGCAACACCGCCATAACCGGCGGCACCTATGGAAAAATTGCCGAACAGAGCGGTCGCCTGGTCGGCCTGCGGCGTGGCCAGATTGCGCGACGACCAGAACCAGAAAAAGATGAAGACGATCATCGCCGCTATGCCGCCGGCAGCAGCCCCCTTCATGCCCGTGAGCAAGAAGTGCGTGCGGAACTGACTGGCGATGAAGCCGGCCTCCGCGCCGACGAAATGCAGCACCTCGATGATGTGCCCGTTGCCGGCCATGGCGCCGCGCGTGGCGAAGACCACGGTCAGCACCGTCGCCGACAGCATCAGCACCAGCACCGCCATGCCGAGCGTCACCGTGGTGCGGGCCATGGCGACCAGCCGGTCGACCCAGGTACGGTGGTCGTCCAGCGTCGCGCTCGGCACGTCCGGCTGCAGCATCTGGCGCATGGCGGCGAAATCGGGCGGATTGTTCTCGTCGATGGTGACGATCACCAACCGCGGCACCGGCAGCTCGTCGATGTTCAGGCCGGAGCCGAGCCATGGCTCGAGCAGCCGCGCGGTTGCCTCGCGATCGACGATCTTGGTGCTGCGCACGCCGGCAAAGCCGCCGGCGATGCGGGCGGCATTGGCAAGGGCGGCATCCATGTCCAACCCGTCGACCGGCTTGATCTGGATCGTCGCCTCGCGCGCAATCTGGTTTTCCCAGATCGATGCCGTGTCACGAACCAGCGTAACCGCGCCAAGCGTCAGGCAGGACAGGAAGGTCATGATGGCGATAACGAAGACAAGCGCGCGCCCGGCGATGTTCTGCGGCGGCACGATGGGTGCTGTCTTGCGCTGGGCGCGAACCGGGCGGGCGATCGTTTCCTCTTCGTAGTCGCCGCCGGTGGCCTGATGCAGCTCAGTCATAGATATCGAGCCTTCCATTGGCCAGAATCATGCGCCGCGCGTCGACCTGCTCCATCAGGCCGAGATCATGGGTTGCGATGACCACGGCTGTTCCCAGCCGGTTCAGTTCGATGAAAAGCCGCAGCAGGCGCCGCGCCAACGGCGGATCGACATTGCCGGTCGGCTCGTCGGCCAGCAGGATTTCCGGCTGCTCGATCAGGGCGCGGGCGATCGCGGCGCGCTGCTTTTCGCCGCCCGACAGCACCGGCGGCAGCACATGCATGCGCTCGCCGAGCCCGACCCATTTCAACAGCTCGGTGACGTCGTTGCGATAGCTTGATTCCTCGCGACCGCGCACCCGCAGGGGCAGGGCGACATTCTCGTAGGTGGTCATGTGGTCGAGCAGGCGAAAATCCTGGAACACGACGCCGATGCGCCGGCGCAGCAGCGGCAGTTCCTGGCGCGTGATGCGCGAACGGTCCTTGCCGAAGACCGAGATCAGCCCGCGCGTCGGTTTCAGCGACAGGAACAGCAGGCGAAGCAGCGTCGTCTTGCCGGCACCCGAAGGCCCGCTCAGGAACTGGAACGAGCGCTCCGGGAGCTGGAAGGTGATGTCGCGGAGAATCTCCGGACCCATCCCGTAACGCAGGCCGACATTCTCGAAGCGGATCAAGTGTAAAAACCTTGGGTGTTGCGGGCCGTCATCGCGGCCAGTTCATCAAAAAGACCATCGGCTTGTATGGTTAACCCTTGGTTAATTTTCACGTCAAATCCGGCCCTGATTCGCCCACGGTTGCGAAGCATTAACCAATTCCGTTTACCTCCGGAATCGGGGAAGTTCGAAAGGATAGCCCATCCGCTATGGCAGAGGGTCGCACCGCACGCCCGGTTTCCGGCGAAATCATGACGGGCGTCTCGGTCGAGGCGGCTGTTACATGGCCTGTGCATGACGCTACCGACATTGTCGATGCCGATTACGAGCTTGTCTCGCCGCCACGCCGCGCACCTGTCGCGCCCGAAGCCGAGCCCGCAGCCTTCTCGCCTGCGGCAGCACCTGTCGATGGCATGGGCATGCTGTTGCGCGATCCCGCGCAGCCCGCAGCGAGCCGCCTGGCATCGCGCGGCGGGCCGATCTTCTGGGTTTTCGGCCTCGGTCTCGCTGCCGCGGCCTTCTGGGTTTCGGGCGGGCATGCGCTGGTGCGGCAGGCATCGTTCCTGAGCACGGCGCAAGCGGCACCCGGCTTCACCATTTCCGGCGTCACGTCGCGGATCGACACTATCGGCGCTCGGCCTGTTCTGTTCGTCGATGGCGAGGCCTCGAACAGCGGCAATATGGCGGCATCCTTGCCGCCGCTGGAGATCCATGTCACCGGCACCGACGGCCAGACGGCGCGCTACAAGCTGGGGACAGCGGACAAGCCATTGGCCCCCGGCGGCAGATTTGCCTTTTCGAGCCGGCTCGAGGTGCCTAAGAACGGGGTGAAGACCGTTTCGGTCGCCTTCGGAGATTAAAACATGCCGGTTGTCCGCGACAAGGATATCGAAGTGCTGTTCAGCGCCTCGACCATCGCCCGACGCAATCTCGAGCTTGCCAAGGAGATCGCCGCGCACGACTACACCGATCTGCTCGTCATTTCGGTGCTGAAGGGCTCGTTCATTTTCGCGGCCGACCTGATCCGCGCCATGCACGATGTCGGCCTGTCGCCGGAAGTCGAGTTCATCTTCATTTCCAGCTATGGCGCCGGCACCACCAGCGGCGAAGTGCGGGTGCTGCGCGACATCGACAATGAGGTGAAGGGCCGCGACGTTCTTCTCATCGACGACATTCTGGAATCGGGCAAGACGCTGTCCTTCACCCGCGAGCTAATGCTGTCGCGCGGCGCGAAAAGCTGCTCCATCGCCGTGCTGCTGGACAAGCGCATGCGCCGCAAGATCGAACTCGATGCCGATTATGTCGGCTTCGACTGTCCCGACTATTTCGTCGTCGGCTACGGCATGGACGTCGCCCACGCCTTCCGCGAACTGCCCTTCGTCGGCGTCGTCAAGGGCGACGCCTGAGGCCGTGGCCTCCGTCACGCTCTATGGCTACCACTACAGCGTCTATCTGCGCATCGTGCGCATGGCGCTTGTGGAGAAGGGTGTTTCCTGGACGCATGTCGAGATCGACCCCTTCGCTGAGACGATCCCGCCGGACTATCTCGCACTGTATCCCTTCGGGCGCGTGCCGACGCTGAAGCACGGCAATTTCGTGCTCTACGAGACCACCGCGATTGCGCGTTATGTCGATGAGGTCTTTGCCGGGAAGCCGCTTCAGCCTGCCGATGTCCGGGCCAGGGCGCGGATGAGCCAAATCATCGCGATTGCCGATTCCTATGGCTATTGGCCGATGGTGCGGCAGGTCTTTTCGCAGCGGATCTTCAATGCAGCGCTTGGAAGAACGCCGGACGAGACGGTGATTGCCGATGGGCTTGCCGCTTCGGGCAAGGTGCTTGCCGCACTTGAACCGCTGGCCGAGGGCGAGCGGTTTTTGATCGGCAGCGCCTTGAGCCTTGCCGATCTGCATCTCGGCGCGATGGTTGGCTATTTTACCGCAGCGCCGGAAGGCCGTGCTGCCATGGCGGATTTCCCGCGGCTCAGCGCGTGGTGGGCCGTGATGAAGGACCGGCGTTCGATGGCCGAGACGGCCCCCGGCCTTCCTTGCCTCTGACGTTGCGGCCCGCTTACTTCCGCTTCGGCACAAACACCGAGAGCGCTTTCGGCCTGATGCGGAAATGCGCCGGCGTGGTGGTGCACAATTCGCCGTCGGTATTCACCGGGTGCGGGCGGCTGGTGCGGATCGTTACTTCCGTCGTCTGGAAGGCGCGCACATCGTCCCAGCGTCCTTGCGTGCCGCGCCTCAGGCTCGGCAGCAGCCTCAGCAACCGCCACCAATGGTCGACTTCTAGGCTGTAGAAATCGAGCTTGCCGTCGTCGGCGGTCGCGGTCTCCTCGACCGTCATGCCGCCGCCATAGTGCTTTCCGTTGCCGACGGAAATCTGCAGGGTCCTGATCTTCTCGGTCGTGCCGTCATGGTCAAGATGGGCGCTGAACAGTCTGGACCGGGCCAGTAGCCGCGCCGCGACGATGCCGTAGCCGAGCTTGCCCCATCGCTTCTTGGCCTTGTCGCTCAGGTCGGCGGCCAGTTCGGCGCTGAAGCCGATGCTGGCGACATTGAAGAACAGGTGGCCATTGACCTCGCCGAGATCGATCGGCGTGAGCAGGCCCTGCGCGATCACTTCGGCTGCCTTGACCGGATCGGCTGGAATGCCGACGGTGCGCGCAAAATCGTTTGCGGTGCCGAGCGGCAGCACGCCAAGCGGCAGATTGAGGTCGACCAGGGCGGGGGCTGCGGCATTCAGCGTGCCATCGCCGCCACCGACGATGACCAGGTCGCATCCCGATGCCTGCTTGCGGATAAGCTCGTCTATCGGCTGGTCCTTGCCGGCGGCCATCTTGACGACTTCGATGCCGGACGCCCTGAGCACATCGAGCGCAGGCGCGATGGTTTCCCCGCCGCGCCTGGCCTTGGGATTGACGACAAGCAGGGCGCGCTTCGTCGCTTTTGTTTTTTTCGGCAAGGGGTTCGGCCTCATCTGGTCGAGTGCGGTTCACGCCAGATAGGGCGGCGACAAGGCTAATTAAAGTCTCGACCCCATGCGATGGCCGCTTTTCCCGTGCCGAGCCACTTTGCGATCAGGCCGGTGCCCTTGTTCCCAGCCGCGCATTGAGCGCGAAAAGCCCGGCGCCGATAATCAACGCCGCGCCCATTATCGTCGCGGCCTGCGGCACCTCGGCAAAGAAGACAAAACCCCACAGTGGCGCCCACAGGATGCCCGTATATTCGAAGGTCGCGACGATGTTGGCCGGCGCCAGCCTGTAGGCTTGCGACAGCAGGATCATGCCGGCCGAAGCGATGAAGCCGCAGGACGCCATCAGCAGGAAGTCGCTTAGCGTTGGCCATATCCAGGGACGCACCAGAAACTTCAGGCTCGGATGGGTGACGTTTTCCATGCCGATGGTCTGGAGCGCGAAACCAAGGACGGCGGCACCGATCAGATAGGCGCCGTTCTGGTAGAAGGCCATGACGGTCGAGGATTCCGTCGAGCCGAGCTTTCTCGCCATCAGCTGTGAAAAACCATAAAGTCCGGCTGAAAGCAGCGAAAGCATCGCCGCCCATTCGAACACGCCCTGTCCGGGGCGGACCATTACCAGCACGCCGATCAGTCCGACGACGGCAGTTACTGCGCTCGGCCACGAAATATGTTCGCCGAGATAGGGGCGTGCCAGCATGATGATGAATAGCGGCGCCATGAAATAGAGCGCGATCGCATCGGCCAGCGGCAGCGCGGCCAGTGCCAGATAGTAGGCGGTGTAGGAAGTGAACAGGATCGCCGCGCGCAGGCCGAGCAGCCGATAGTTCGGCGAGAACAGCGCCCTCAGCCCGACATCCTTGTGCACGATGACGAGCAGGATCGGTAGTGAGACGATGGAGCGGATCGCCATCACTTCCATCAGCGGATAACGCCCGGAAACGGCCTTGATGACCGGGTCCTGCAGCGAAAACACCATCACGCCAAGGCAGAGGGAGATGATTCCGAGGAGGATACGGTTCTGCATGGTGTTCACGGCTCGCAATGCGCAGTTAAAAACCGTCCGGCATATGGACAAAAAGAACCCGCGGCCCCTGTTTTGGGACTACGGGTGAGTGAGGACTTTTTGCCCGACCGCGTCGATTGTTGCCGACTCGGCGCATGCATTTCGGTTTCGTTGTCGATTATCGCCGTCCGATTGACATGTTTCAAACGAATTGGAATGATGCCAGCCATGAGAAACGCTTATGGCTGGCAGTCATGACGATCCATCTTGACAGTGATCTTCTGCGCACCTTCGTCGCGGTGGCCGAAACCGGCAATTTCACCAAGGCGGCCGATACCGTCAGCCGCACGCAGTCGGCCGTGTCTATGCAGATCAAGAAGCTTGAAGCGATGATCGGCGAGGTGCTGTTCGAGCGCGGCTCGCGTGGCGTGTCGCTGACGCGCAAGGGCCAGGACCTGATCGTCAATGCCCGCCGCATCGTCTCGCTGCTCGACGAGACGGCAGCCTCGATGCGGGCGGAAGCGCTCGACGGCCCGGTGCGCATCGGCATCCCTGAGGAATACAGCTATTCGATCCTGTCGCGGGCGCTGAGCGCATTCGCCAAGATGCACCCCAAGGTCGAGATCACGGTCAAATACGCGCATTCCGCCTCGCAGATGGTGGCGCTTGAAGCAGGCGAACTCGACCTCGCCGTCGTGTTCGAATGGCAGGATTTTTCCGACGGCGAAGTGCTGATGCGCGACCCGACCGTCTGGGTGACGTCGAACCTGCATCTCCTGCACGAGGAGACGCCGCTGCCGGTCGCGCTCTACAGCCGCGCGGGGTGGTGCAAGGATTTCGCGCTCAGGTCACTGGAGGATCGCGGGCTGCCCTACCGCGTCGCCTATACCAGCGATACGACCAGCGGGCTCAAGCTCGCGGTGGCTTCCGGGTTGGCGATCGCGCCGGTGTCGCGTTCCAATATTCCGCCCGATTGCCGCGAACTGACCGCTGCCGATGGGTTTGGTGATATCGACGCGTCGAATGTAGTGCTCCACCGCGCGCCGGGGGCAACCAGCGAGGCGATAAACGGCATGGCCGACGCCATCCGCGAAGCGTTCTTCTCGCAACTGACGATCACCGTGCCGCCGCCCGGCTCGTGATGCAGTCATGCCACCTCCCGACAGTCCTCCTGACAAGAAGCTGTCAGGAGGAGGATGCTAGGAATGCCTTATCAAACGAGTTGAGGAGGCAACGATGCTGAAATTCTACCACGCGCCCTGGTCGCGCTCTTCAGGCGTTCATTGGCTTCTGGAGGAACTCGGTGTGCCCTACGAAACCGAGATCATTGATATCCGCGCTCCCGGCGGCGTGCCCGAAAGTTACCGCGCCATACAGCCCAACAAGAAGGTGCCGGCGATCGATCATGACGGCACGATCGTGACAGAGCGTGCGGCCATCTGCATCTATCTCAGTGATGCCTTTCCACAGGCCGGGCTTGCTCCTGCGATCGGAGAAAAGGCTCGGGCGGCATGGCTGACCTGGCTGGTCTATTCGGATTCGGTTTTCGACCCGGCAATCGCCGCGAAGGCACAAGGGTGGACATATCACAGCAACAGCTTCTCCTTCGGGGCCTATGACGACATGGTCCAGAATCTGGAAAAGACGCTGTCGTCGCGGCCTTACATTGCGGGAGACAGGTTCACGTCTGCCGACACGCAGATCGGCAGCGGAATCTATTTCGTCACGAACATTCTCAAGGCTTTTCCCGACAAGCCGGTTTTCCGCGACTATCTGGCGAGGCTGCAGGAAAGGCCGGCCTATCAGCGCTACCTCGCGAAGGATGCAGCGGCTACGCAAGGCGGCTCATCTTGAAGCACGCCATTTAAGGGATGCGTCTCAGCGCATTTCGAGCAGGCGCTCGAGATAGTTGCGTTCCAGCTCGGGGCTAAGCGCGTTGCCCAGCCGCTTGCGGATGGCATCGAGAATCTGGCGGGCGCGCTGCACGTCGATCTCGTCCGGCACCTTGACCGAATTGCCGAAATCCGGGCCGGTGGTGGCGCGCGGCCTTCCGAGCGGGTCGCGGTCTGCGTTCTGCTGGCGTCCACCTTCCTCGCTGCCGCCTTCGTCACCCTGCATGGCCTGCTGCATCTGCTGCATCATGTCCTGCGCGCCCTTGCGCAACGCTTCGAGCGCGCGGCCCTGTTCGCCAACGGCGCGTTCGCCTTCGCCCTGGCCAAGCGCGCCTTCGGCCTGACCCATCGCATCGCCTGCCTCGCCGAAACCTTCGCCCGGCTGGATGCCGAGACCTTCGAGCCCCTTGGTCAGGCCCTGAAGGTCCTTCTGCAACTGGCCCTGGCCTTCCTGAAGCTGCTTCAGCGCTTCGGCAAATTCTTCCGGCGTCATCGGCCGGCCCTGATTGCCTTGACCCTGCCCCTGCTGGCCCTGACCTTGCTGGCCGGGTTCGCCCTGCTGGCCTTGCTGACCCTGTCCCTGTTGACCTTGCTGCTCGCCGGACTGCTCTCCGCGCTGCTGCTGGTCCATGCGGAAGGTCTCGTTCATCATCTCCTGCTGGCGCCGCATGATCTCGCCCAGCTTGTCCATCTGCTGGCGCATCTCGCTCTGGTCGCCTTGCTGGCCGGGCTGCTGCTGGCGGCCCGCCTGCAGGTTGTTCATCATGTTCTCAAGCTGGGACAGAAGCTCCTGCGCCTGATCGCGGTTGCCTGATTTGGCCAGATTCTCGATCTGGTCCATCATGCGCTCGAGATCGCTCTGGCGCAGTTCCTGCCCGTTCTGCGGCATCTGCTGCTGGGCCATGTTCGGGTCGCGCTTGGCCCGCTCGGCGAATTCGCGCAGGAAGTCGTTCATCGCCTGGCGCAGCTCTTTCATGAGCTTGTCGATTTCCTCGTCGCTGGCGCCGTTCTGAAGCGCCTGCTTCAACGCCTCCTGCGCCTGGCGCAGGCGCTTTTCAGCGGACGAAAGCGCGCCGTCCTCGATCGCCAGCGCCATTTCCCAGAAATAGTCGGCGGCCGCACGCAGCTGGTCGTCATTCTCGGCCAGCTTCAACTGCGTGCTGCCGACCATCAGACCGAGGAAATTGGCCATGTTCTGGATCGTGTCTTCGGGCCGCAGCGTGATCGCGTCGATCAGTTCCAGCACATAGGATTTTTTGTTCGTGTCGAGCGAGAAGATGCGGCGCTGTTCCACCACGGCCTTGGCCAGCGGGTTGGAGAAGGGCCGCTCCGGCAGCACCAGCGTCTTGGTTTCGCTCGTGGCTTCCTGTCCGGCGTCATCCGTCGCCTTCAGCGTCAGCTTGACCGTGCTGCCGGCCCAGACATGGTCGGTCAGGTCGCGCGAGACCTTGGCGGCAGCCGTGCCGCTGCCGCGGCGCGGCGCTGTCAGCGGCATTTCGGGTGCCTTGTAGAGCGGATGCGCATCCTTGGCTTGTTCGTCGGCCAGCGCGAACTCGGCCTTGGCGGAAGCCGCGCCATAGTCGTCGACGATCTCGTAATTGAGTTCCAGTGCGCCATTGACCGCGCGCTTGGGCTCGCCGACGAAGCGGATCACCGGCGGCTTGTCGGGGATGACGGCGAAGGTCCAGCTTTGCAGCTCCTTCTCGCCCGATTTCAGGCTGAGCACGCCGTCCTTGTCGAGCTTGCCGGCAAATTGACGCGCCACTGCCGGGGCGCCGGCGGCAATCGGCTTGGCCGGCGCGGGTGCAGCGCCCGCCTTCGGCTCGATGTCGCGGGTGGTGCCGCCGGCATCGGCGTAGGAAAGCGCCTCGTCGCCGGCGCCACCGGTGACGCGCAGCGAAACCTCGCTGCCCTGCGGCACGGTGAATGTCGGGTTCTGCCGGTTTGCGTCAGCGGTCAGGAACACCGGTGCCTTGCCGGTATAGGCAGGCGGTGTCACCCAGGCGTCGACACGCGGCGGAATTGTTTCGGCTATCGCGCCGGCTTGAAAGGCATCGCCTAGGCGTCCGCCGAGCGGGCCATAAGAGAACGCGAAAGCGGTGACGAACAGCAGCGCGGCTGCCGCGCGCAGGCCCCACGGGTCGCGCTCCGGCACGCGGGTACGCGGCAGGTCGCTGCCGACATCGCCAAGGCTTTCGGCCATGCGCTTCTGGTGCTCGCGCCAGAGCGCCTGCGAAAACTCGCTGACCTTGCCGCTCGGCCGGTCGGTCTGCACCAGCACCGGCGTATGCGGCAGTTCGTTCGCCGCCTCGATGCGACGGTCGATCTCGGCGGCGGAAGGGCGGCGGAAGAAGCGCAGCGGATAGAGCGCAGCCACGCCTGCAATGGCAAACAAGGCCAGCAGGCCGAAGCGCGGCAAATCGGGCAGGAGGCGGAAGACGCCAAGCCAGGAAAGGCTGAGGAACAGGCTGACGACGACAAGCAGCGGCAATGCCAGCGGCCAGCCGCGTTCCACCATCATCGCGGCCAGCGTGGTGAACCGGGCGCGGCCAAGGCGCCGGGCGAAACTCTGTGCGCTGTTCGTTGCCGGTGTTTCCGCCATCAACCTTTCCAAACGAGACTCGCACCGCATGCGCGATCTCCGGGAAAAGAATAGCAGCAAACACGGCAAAGACGAGGCATGGTACGAAATCGTGATCGGCGGGCTTTTCCGCGCCGATCACCGCGCGAGCGCATCAGAGCCAGTCGGGCACCGAATCCAAGCCGATCAGCTCGTCATAGGTCTGGCGCGGGCGGATGACATGGAAAGCATCGCCATTGACCAGCACTTCAGGCACCAGAAGCCTGGTGTTGTAAGTGCCTGCCTGCACCGCGCCATAGGCGCCGGCCGTGCCGACGGCGATCAGGTCGCCGGCCTTCAGGCGCGGCAGATCGCGGTCGAGGCCGAGAAAATCGCCGGTTTCGCAGACCGGGCCGACGATATCGACCTTCATGCGTGGCGTGTCGGCTGGCGGCTGTACCACCGGGCGGATGTCGTGGAAGGCATCGTAGAGCGTCGGGCGAATCAGGTCGTTCATCGCCGCATCGACGATCAGGAAGTTCTTGGCGTCGCCTTCCTTCACATAGATCACTTCCGACACCAGAATGCCGGCATTGCCGACGATCAGCCGTCCCGGCTCGAACATCACCTTCAGCCCGAGCTTGGTGACGTGCTTCTTGACGATCGCCGCATAGGCGTCAGGCAGTGGCGGCGGCGAATTGTCGGTCTTGTAGGGAATGCCGAGCCCGCCGCCGAGATCGACATGTTCGATGTCGTGGCCGTCGGCCTGCAGCATGCCTACCAGTTCGACCAGCAGCGCGAAGGCATCGTCGAAAGGCTGCAACTCGGTGATCTGGCTGCCGATATGCATGTCGATGCCGGTGATCTTCAAGCCGGGCAATTGGGCGGCGCGGGCATAAACCTCGCGCGCCCGCTGGCGCGGTATGCCGAACTTGTTTTCGGCCAGCCCGGTCGAGATCTTCTTGTGGGTCTTGGCATCGACGTCGGGATTGATGCGCAGCGAGATCGAGGCGACCTTGCCGGCCGCCACCGCGCGCGCTGAAAGCAGTTCAAGCTCCGGCTCGGATTCGACGTTGAAGCACAGGATATCGGCAGCGAGTGCAAAATCCATTTCGCGCGCCGTCTTGCCGACGCCGGAAAACAGGATCTTCCTGCCGAGAATGCCCGCCGCCAAGGCGCGGCGCAGCTCGCCTTCGGAAACCACGTCGGCGCCCGCACCAAGCTTGGCCAGCGTCGTCAGCACGGCCTGGTTGGAATTGGCCTTCAGGGCGTAGCAGACGAGGCTATCGAGGCTTGAAAACGCCTCGCTGAACACCCGGTAGTGGCGGGTCAGCGTCGCGGTGGAATAGCAATAGAACGGCGTGCCGACGGCAGCCGCGATAGCGGGCAGAGGCACGTCCTCGGCGTGGAGCACGCCGTCGCGATAATCGAAATGGTTCACTGGTTTGGTCCGGTCAGAGCAGCTTGTCGAGGAGGAAGGGCTTGTCCGCGACCGGTTTCTTCGGCTCCGGCGGCAGCGGCTGCTCATTGGCCTTCTGCGCGTCCTTGCGGGCCTGCACGGCAGCTTCATAGGGCGTGTCGAGCCCCGACTTGCGCCCGCAGGCCGAAACTGCGCCGATCGCGGCCAGAAGCACGAGCGTGGTGATAAGTCTGCTGCCGGTCATCCTGTCATCCGTCCGTGAGAAATACGTTGCCTGCTTCTAGCGAAATTCTTTGGCCTTTGCACCCCGGCAAATCAAGCGGCTAAAAGTTCAGCAGGGCTGGATGGGACCTAGACCGCAGCCACGATTACGTGAGCCTGAATTTTGGCGGCAACCGCGCCGCTGCCATGCCTGTCCGCAATCGCCGATGCGGCATGGTCGGTTGCAGCTTCCAGTTTTTCCGCGTCCCTGGCCTCGATTTCGCTGCGAAGGACAGTTCCCTGGCAATAGGCAACGGCCGGAATGCGCGCTGAGGATGCACGGCTTTGTTCGGCTCGCGTTTCGATTACCACGTTGGAGAAACCTGCGCCTTCCAGTTCGCTGCGGATCAGTGCGATATCGTGGTAGCCATGCGGCGTGCGGGCCAGGAAGCGCGGCGGATCGTTCGGAAAAATCTCCGCAAGAGCATTGGTCACCTCATCGGCAAATACATTCTCCTCGATGCGATCCCATACGTTGAACAGGAAATGTCCTCCGGGCTTCAGGATGCGCCTGGCTTCGCGGTAGGCAGATGGGCGGTCGGGAAAGAACATCGCGCCGAACTGACAACAAACGAGATCGAAGGCCTCGTTTTCAAACGGCAGCGCCAGAGCATCCGCCTGGCGCCATTGGATGCGACTGTCGGGGCCTTGTCGCGACGCGGCATGGTCGAGCATCGGCTGGTTGAGGTCGGTAACGACATAGCTTGCGTCGGGGGGCAGCTTTGGCGCCAGTGCGCGGGTGACGACGCCGGTACCCGCGGCGGTTTCCAGAACCATGCGCGGCGACAAGGACGCTGCCCGCAGCGCAAGATCTGCGGCGAATGGCTCGAAAATCAACGGCACCATATAGCGGTCGTAGTTTTCCGGGATCGAGCCGGCGAATACCTTGTCGGTTTCCAACATCGCTATCACCCGCCGTCCGTTTGATGGACCAGCATATGAAACCATCATACCAGTCGCGGCGGGTCGATAATAGCGCCCGGGCGCATGATTGAAGCGCCCAAACGGGAGCCTCGAACCACGCGCTACGCACTCAAGCCTTGGCGATGCGCTTTTTCCAGTAGCGGATCTGGCGGCGCACCTCGGCGGGCGCAGTGCCGCCGAAGGAGGTGCGGCTCTTCACCGAGTTCTGCACCGAAAGCACCGAGAAGATATCGTCGGTGATGCCGTCGTGGATCGACCGCAAATCTTCCAGCGTCAGCTTTTCCAGCCCGACCTTCTTGCTTTCCGCCAGCGCCACGGCGCGGCCGGTGACGTGATGGGCCTCGCGGAAGGGCAGGCCGAGCGTGCGCACCAGCCAGTCGGCAAGGTCGGTCGCAGTCGAATAGCCGGAGCCGGCGGCCTTCTTCATCGCGGCTTCATTCACCTGCATGTCGCCAACCATGCCGGTCATGGCGGCGAGCATCAGGTCGAGCGTCTCGGCGGCGTCGAACACGGCTTCCTTGTCTTCCTGCATGTCCTTGGAATAGGTCAGCGGCAGGCCCTTCATCACCGTCAGAAGGCCGATCAGGTGGCCGTTGACGCGGCCGGTCTTGGCCCGCACCAGTTCGGCGGCATCGGGGTTCTTTTTCTGGGGCATGATGGACGAGCCGGTCGAAAAGCTGTCGGACAGCCGCACGAAGCCGAACTGCGGCGTCGACCAGATGACGATCTCTTCGGCCAGCCGCGACAGATGGGTCGCCGAAATCGCGGCGATGGCCAAAAATTCCAGCGCGTAGTCGCGGTCTGAAACGCTGTCGAGCGAATTGCGGGTCGGCTCACGGAAGCCGAGCGCCTTGGCGGTGCGGAAGCGGTCGATCGGGAAGCCGGTGCCGGCAAGGGCCGCAGCACCCAGCGGGCTCTCGTCCATGCGCTCGATGGCGTCGCGGACGCGGGAAAGGTCGCGGGCAAACATCTCGACATAGGCCATGCAGTGGTGGCCGAAGGTTACCGGCTGGGCCGTCTGCAGATGGGTGAAGCCGGGCATTACGGTGGCGGCATGTTCCTCGGCGCGCTTGAGGAACGCTTCGATCAGTCCCTTCAGCGCTTCGGCGACGCGATGGAACTCGTCCTTGACCCAGAGCCGGAAATCGACCGCGACCTGATCGTTGCGCGAACGTGCGGTGTGCAAGCGGCCGGCGGCGGGGCCGATCAGTTCGGCAAGACGCGCTTCGACATTCATGTGGATGTCTTCCAGCCGGGTCGAGAACTCGAACTTGCCGCTCTCGATCTCTTTCAAAATCGTGTTCAGGCCGTGAGCGATTTTTTCTTGATCTTTCTCCTCAATGATGCCCGTTTCCGCGAGCATTTCGGAGTGAGCGATCGAGCCTCGGATGTCCTGCGCGTAGAGCTTTTTGTCGAAGCCGATCGAGGCGTTGATCGCCTCCATGATCGCCGCAGGGCCCGAGGCAAATCGTCCGCCCCACATCGCGTTGCTGGCCTTCTTGTCGCTCATCGTGATAACCGGGCTCCGGAGAAAAAAGTGAATGGCTGACGGAAAGAAACTCATACCGACCGCGCGCCTGCTAGTCATGGCAGCGATTGCAGGCGCATTTGCCGGCGCGGTGGTGGTATATGCCAGCGTTACCTTGTCTGGCAACAAGGCTCCGGCTTCAGTGCCGCAGCAGGTGACCGTTGCCCCTGCCGTTCCCGAAAACACTGCCGACAATGCCGTCTGCGCGGCAAAGACCGACAAGGCCAAGGTGGTGGGTGCGGCAGCAAAAGGCGAAGTCGCAGCCATGCTGCCGGCCGACCCGCCGCAATCGCTGAAGGGCCTCGCTTTCAAGTCTCCCGACGGCAAGCCGATGACCCTGGCCGACCATGCCGGCAAGACGCTGCTCATCAATCTGTGGGCGACATGGTGTGCGCCATGCCGAGCCGAAATGCCGGCGCTCAATGCGCTGCAAAAGGAAAAGGGCAGCGACAAATTCGAGGTCGTCGCGATCAATGTCGATACCGGCGATGACGAAAAGCCTAAGAAGTTCCTCTCCGAGATCGGCGTCGATACGCTCTCGCTCTACCGTGACAACACGCTCGACCTGTTCAACGATCTCAAGAAGCGCGGCCTGGCGCTCGGCCTGCCGGTGACGCTGCTGGTCGACGGCGAAGGCTGCCTGCTTGCCAATATGAACGGCCCGGCCGAATGGTCGAGCCCGGACGCGGCAGCGCTGATCGAAGCGGCCGCAGGCGGGTCAGACTGACCGCAACACGATCGGCTGAAGTACGGCGACACGGGCCTTACGTCCGGCCGTGGCGGTTTGGACTGGCGCCGTGACCGGTACGCCGGTCAGTTCCCTGAACATTTCGATCGGACCCGGCTTGCCGAGATAGAAGCCCTGTCCGATCTGGCAGTCTTCGGCATCCAGGAATTTCAGTTCGCCGAGCGTTTCGACGCCTTCCGCCAGCACCGGCAGGCCGAGGCCGCGCCCAAGGCCGAGAACGGCTCGCACGATCGCCGCGACCTGGCCGTTGGTGTCCACTGACTTGATGAAGGAACCATCGATCTTGATCTTGTCGAAAGGGAAGGCGCGCAGGTTCGAGAGCGAGGAATAGCCGGTTCCGAAATCGTCCATGGCCACCCGCACGCCCAGCGCCTTGATCTTTCTAAGGGTTGCGAGCGCGCGCGGCATGTCCTTCACGAGGGCCGTTTCGGTGATTTCCAGTTCGAGCCTGCCGGGTGCGAGGCCAGTGTGAACGAGGACTTCGTGAACCTTGCGGCTGAAATGCGGATTGTGAAGCTGCACCGCCGAGACATTGACCGCCACCGAAAGCGGGTTTTTCCAGCCGGCAGCCTCCTGGCAAGCCGTTGCCAGCACCCATTCGCCGATCTGGACGATGACGCCGCTGTCTTCCGCAACCGGGATGAACATGGCCGGCGAAACTTCGCCGTGTTCTGGGTGCTGCCAGCGGATGAGAGCTTCGAAGCCGAGCATCTTTCCGCTGCTGATTTCCTTCTGCGGTTGGTAGACCAGATAGAATTCGTCGCGCGCGATCGCCTGGCGCAGTTCGTGTTCCATCACGCGCTTGTCGCGCGCTTCGGCGCCCATGGACGCCTCGAAATAGCGGTATGTGTCCTTGCCTTCCGCCTTGGCGCGATAGAGCGCGGTGTCGGCATGGCTGATAAGGGCGGTCTGGTCGTCGGCATCCCGAGGATAGAGCGCAATGCCGATGCTGGTCGAAACCAGCCCGCCGCCTATCGAGCGCCGGTTTTCCTCGCGCATCGCCGCCAGCACGTCGTCGGCAATGCGGCCGGCGGCCAGGGGGTCCGAAAGATTAGGGGCGATAATGGCGAACTCGTCGCCGCCGAGGCGCGCGAGCAACTGCCCGCTGCGCAGAACGCCTGAGACACAGCGCGCGACGGTCTGCAGCATGGCGTCACCCGCGCCATGCCCGAACAGGTCGTTCACTTCCTTGAACCGGTCGAGATCGAGCAGCAAGAGCGCCAGATGGTCGCCTTTCCCGCTCAGTTTCATGGCGGCGATCTCGGCGTCGAGCCGGCCGGAAAAATTCCTGCGGTTGGCAAGCCCGGTGAGCGGATCGAAATGGGCGAGGCGAAGGATTTCCTGCTCTGCCGTCTTGCGTTCGCGGATGTCGCGAACGGCGACCACGGTATGCGGCTTGCCACAATAGTCGATGCGCCGGGCGATGAGTTCGACCGGGATGCTTTCTCCATCGCGGCCCTTCAGTTCGGCTTCCTGCGCCTGCTCGCCGAATTCCGGCAGGTTGGAGGCGGTGCGCTCGCCAAAGAGGTTGGCAAGTTGCATGGCGTTGAGCGTCTCGACCGGCTGACCGGTCAACGTGGCAATGCTGTTGTTGGCGCTGACGATGCGCGCGCCGTCACAGACGATCAACCCCTCGACTGCGGCATTGGCCAAGCCGTGCATGCGCTCCGCTTCAATCTTCTGGCGGCGGAAACGCAGATCGATCGAAAGCGCAATGCCAGACAGAATGAGGATCACCAGGCTTGCGGCGGCAACGGCGAAGGCATGCGACACGGGCTCGATCGTGGATTCGGAAATCTCGACCGAAGAATCCGGAATGATCGAGACTGCGGCCATCGCGATGAAATGCAGGGTGCAGATGGCGAGCGTCAGAAGCACGGCGCCGCCGAGTGTCGCCAGCGTCGACGGGCGGCGGAGTACGACAAGGAGCGACAGCGCTGCCAGCGTTATTCCAGCCAGCAGGGAAATGGCGACAAGAAGCTGGTCCCAGACGATCCGGCCCTGCACTTCGAAAGCGGCCATGCCGACAAAGTGCATCGACGCGATGCCGGCGCCAAGCAAGGCGCCGCCCACGAGATAGTAATCGATGCCGCCGCGCAACGTGGCCACCCACATGCCGGCAGCCGTCAGAAACACGGCGGCAGCGAGCGAAAGGGCGGAAAGCTCGACATTGTAGGCATTCGGGATGCCGGGCGAAAATGCAAGCATTGCGATGAAATGAGTGGCCCAGATGCCGAAGCCTGTCGCCGTTGCTGAAATCATCAGCCAGGCAAGCCGGTTTCCATTTCTGGACTGGCCGACATGATGGAGCAACTTGACTGCTGAAAACGACGATATTGCGCAAATAAGCGCGGCGAGCGCGACAAGCCTCAGATCATGCTCATTCACGATACAGTTGTAGACTGTCAGCATTTCTCAATTAACCCAATCTATTGGAAATAAACAAGGTAATGTTGAATATTAGCTGCATATGATTGAAGGATCGGTTAAATTTGCTTTCAACCTGTGGGCGTTGCTTTTGCCGAACGCGGAGCGTTTCCCGGCAAGGCGCTGCCCATTCGAAAGCCGGCTTACGAAAACGCCCGGAGCGAACAACGCAGGGAAACGAAATCCACACGAAACTGAGACGAAATTCATCGAAGCGTAACAAAACGGTTGTCGCACTGTCACAATCGACCGATACTCCCGGTTGCGAACCTAAACCTTCGCCAAGTAAAAACGGGAGAGAAACATGAAATTTCAAGGCGTTGCGGCCGGTATAGCCGCGTCATTCACCCTGCTTTCGACATCGTCCGCATTCGCCGTGACCGAGATTTCCTGGTGGCATGCCATGACCGGCGCCAACAATGAGGTCGTCGAAACGCTGTCCAAGGAATTCAACGAGAGCCAGAGCGAGTACAAGGTCACTCCCGTTTTCAAGGGAACCTACCCGGAGACGCTGAACGCCGGCATTGCCGCCTACCGCGCCAAGCAGCCGCCGGCGATCATGCAGGTGTTCGATGCCGGCACGGGCGTCATGATGGCCGCTGAAGGCGCGATCAAGCCGGTAGCCGACATTCTCTCCATGGGCGGCAAGCCTTTCGACAAGAGCCAGTATCTTCCGGGCATCGTCGCTTATTATTCGAAGCCGGACGGCACCATGCTGTCCTTCCCGTATAATTCGTCTTCGCCCATCCTCTATTACAACAAGGACATCTTCCAGAAGGCCGGTCTCGACGTCGACAACCCGCCCAAGACGTGGCCGGAAGTGTGGGACGCGGCCAAGAAGATCAAGACCAGCGGTGCGGCACCTTGCGGCTTCACCACGACCTGGCTGACCTGGATTCACACCGAAAACTTTGCGGCCTGGAACAATGTTTCCTTCGGCACCAACGAGAACGGCCTCGCCGGTCTCGATGTCGAGCTCAAGATCAATTCGCCGATCTTCGTGAAACACTTCCAGGAACTGGCCGACCTCGCCAAGGACGGCACGTTCAAATATGGCGGGCGCACTTCCGAAGCCAAGCAGATCTTCCTCGCCGGCGAGTGCGGCATCTTCACCGAATCCTCGGGCGGTCTCGGCGACGTCGTCAAGTCGGGCATGAACTTCGGCACCGGTTCGCTGCCCTACGAGCCGGAAGCGCAGGGAGCGCCGCAGAACACCATTCCCGGCGGCGCCAGCCTCTGGGTCTTCGCCGGCAAGTCGGACGAGGAATACAAGGGGGTTGCCGCCTTCTTCAACTTCCTGTCCACGACCGAAATCCAGGCCCGCCTGCATCAGGTGTCCGGCTATCTGCCGGTAACGCTCGAAGCCTACGAGAAGACCAAGGCTGACGGTTTCTATGAAAAGAACCCGGCCCGTGAAATCCCGATCAAGCAGATGATGGGCAAGGCGCCGACCGAGAATTCGAAGGGCGTGCGCCTGGCCAACCTGCCGCAGGTTCGCGACATCGAGAACGAGGAGTTCGAGAAGATGCTGGCCGGCGACCAGACCGCCCAGCAGGCGCTCGACAAGGCCGTCGAACGCGGCAATGCCGCAATCAAGCAGGCCATCGGCAACTAAGAAGTCTGCCCCTCACCCTTACCCTCTCCCCGTGAAGAACGGGGGGAGGGGGCATAAACGCTGGAGCCCCTTAGGCGGATGAGGGGCATTCCGGCAAGGAGGAAGCTCTGTCCCCACGCGTTACTTTCCCCAACAAGGTCCTGCCCTATCTCCTGGTCGCGCCACAACTCGCCATTACGGCGGTGTTCTTCTATTGGCCGGCAGGGCAGGCGCTCTACCAGTCGATGCTGCGCGAAGACCCGTTCGGGTTGAATTCGAAATTCGTCTGGTTCGACAATTTCGCGCGGGTCCTTTCCGATCCAAACTATGTGAATTCGCTCAAGGTCACGGTGGTCTTCTCCATAGCCACGGCCTTCGTTTCCATGGCGGTGGCCCTGCTGCTGGCGGTGATGGCCGACAAGGTCATTCGCGGACGCGGCATCTATCGCACGCTGATGATATGGCCCTATGCGGTGGCCCCGGCCATTGCCGGCATGCTGTGGCTGTTCCTGTTCAACCCGTCGATCGGCACGCTCGCCTATGGGTTGCGCTGGCTGGGTTTCGACTGGAACCCGCTGCTCGACGGCACGGACGCCATGGTTCTGGTCGTGACAGCCGCTTCGTGGAAGCAGATCAGCTACAATTTCCTGTTCTTCGTCGCTGGGCTTCAGGCCATTCCCAAGACGCTGATCGAGGCGGCGGCAATCGACGGCGCCGGCGAGACGAAACGCTTCTGGACGATCGTCTTTCCGCTGCTGGCGCCGACGACCTTTTTTCTCCTCGTCGTCAACACGGTCTACGCCTTCTTCGATACCTTCGGCATCATCCACGCCGTCACCGGTGGCGGGCCCGGCAAGGCTACCGAGACGCTGGTCTACAAGGTTTACAATGACGGCTTCGTCAACCTGATCCTCGGCGACTCGGCTGCGCAATCGGTGATCCTGATGGTCATCGTGATAGGGCTAACCGCCTTCCAGTTCCGCTTCGTGGAGAAGAAGGTGCACTATGGCTGAGACACGCAACGCTTCCACCGCTGCCGTTTTGGGCCGGCGTGAAGAGGGCGCGATGCTCGGCGTCAGCCGCTGGTCGCGCTACATCGCCCATGCCGTGCTGATCATCGGCATCGTGATCGTCGCATTCCCGATCTATTACACCTTCGTGGCGTCGACCCATTCGCTGCAGACGATCCTGCGTCCGCCGCTGCCGCTGCTGCCGGGCGACCGCTTCTGGGAGAATTATTCGACGGCGCTGTTTGGCGGCATCGGACGTATCGGCGGCGTGTCGGTCGGCACGCTGCTCTACAACACGACGGTCGTGGCGCTGGCGATCGCAATCGGCAAGATCGTGATTTCGATCGTGTCGGCCTATGCGATCGTGTTTTTCCGCTTTCCCTTCCGCATGACCTTCTTCTGGCTGATCTTCATCACCTTGATGCTGCCGGTCGAGGTCCGCATCCTGCCGACCTACAAGGTGATGGTCGATCTCGGCCTGATCGACACCTATGCCGGTCTCACCCTGCCGCTGATGGCGTCTGCGACGGCAACGCTGCTGTTTCGCCAGTTCTTCATGACCATCCCCGGCGAACTGGTCGAGGCGGCGCGCGTCGACGGAGCCGGACCGTTCCGGTTCTTCAAGGATATCCTGCTGCCGCTGTCGAAGACGAATATAGCCGCGCTGTTCGTCATCCAGTTCATCTATGGCTGGACGCAGTATCTCTGGCCGCTGCTGGTCACCAACCGCAACGACATGAACACCATCGTCATCGCGCTTCGCAAGATGATTTCCTTTGCCGACGCCGACACGGAATGGCATCTCGTCATGGTCACCTGCATGCTGGCCATCATCCCGCCAATCCTCGTCGTTGTCCTGATGCAGCGCTGGTTCGTGCGCGGCCTCGTCGATACGGAGAAATAATGGCTACCGTCGATCTGAACGATGTGAAGAAGGTCTATGCCGGCGGCATAGAGGCGGTTAAGGGCGTTTCCATCGCCATTCCCGACAAGGCGCTGTGTGTGCTGGTCGGCCCGTCCGGCTGCGGCAAGTCCACGCTGCTGCGCATGATAGCCGGGCTGGAAACCATCTCCTCGGGCACCGTCGCAATCGATACGAAAACCGTCAACACGGTCGGCCCGGCCGAACGCGACATCGCCATGGTGTTCCAGAACTATGCGCTCTACCCGCATATGAAGGTCTACGACAACATGGCATACGGCCTGCGAAATCGCGGCATGCCGAAAGACGAGATCGACAAGCGCGTGAAAGCCGCCGCCACGACGCTTGAACTGTCGCATCTTCTCGACCGCCGTCCGCGCGAGCTTTCCGGCGGCCAGCGCCAGCGCGTCGCCATGGGCCGCGCCATCGTGCGCAGCCCGAAGGTGTTCCTGTTCGACGAGCCGTTGTCGAACCTCGATGCCAAGCTGCGCGGCCAGATGCGGGTCGAGATCAAGAACCTGCAGCGGTCGCTCGGTGTCACCTCGGTCTATGTCACGCATGACCAGCTCGAGGCGATGACGCTGGCTGATGTGCTGGTCGTCATGAATGGCGGTCTGGTCGAACAGTCCGGCAATCCGCTCGACATCTACGAAAAGCCTGCCTCGACCTTCGTCGCAAGCTTCATCGGCGCGCCGCCGATGAACCTTCTTGCGGTACAGGCAGGATCGAACGGCTCGACGTTCAGCGACGGTTCGCCTGTCGGCATCGCCGGCCCGGCGGCAGCCGTCACGCTCGGCGTTCGCCCGGAAGATGCCGATGTCGCCTTCGGGCCGGATGTGCCGAAAGGCGCGGTCGTGCTGTCGGCACAGGTGGAAGCCGTCGAGCCGGTCGGTTCGGAAAGTTTTCTATACTGCGCCGCTGGCGGTCAGAAGATCGTGGTGCGCGTCGCGGGCCGCGCCACAGCCAAACCCGGCGACGAATTGCGTGTCGTCGCGAAGGCCGAAAAGCTGCATTGGTTCGATCAGGCAGGCAAGCGGGTGGAGTGAAAGAGCGCCGGGGACAGTTTACTTTCTTGCCCCGGAAAGACACTGCCGCTGAAAAGCTGGATCAAGGGGCAAAAAGTAAGGGGCTGTCCTAGGAGATTTGTTGTTTGATCCAAGTTTTAAGTGTCTTCAAGAGGTTTGCTGGTGGTCCGTAATTAAAGCGCCATTCGCATTCCTTGAGGAAGAGATGGAAGTTGTGTCGTGGAATTCCATTG